>JASFZK010000013.1:0-15170 GCA_045267845.1 Bacteroidota bacterium
CTTAATTACGACGGCAAAAGTCTTCCCAAAGAATTGAAAGATTTGAAACCAAAATTCTTACTTGAAGCTATTCCTGAAATTCTTGAAGTAAAAAAAGCTCATTACAAACTATTTCGTGCTAGTTTTCCTGAAGTTGAGATTCGTTCAGTAACATCAGGGTTTCCCAGTTCAGAACTTGGCGTTGGTATAGCTCACCCTGCTTTTCCACATGAGATAAATAAAGTATGGGAAGTTGTTGAAAAAACAACTTCTCCAATTACAAAATTATTATGGTCCTTAGGACTAATTCCCATACCAGTAAGTGATCATTGGTCATTTGTTCTTGATGTTCTATTTTGTGGTGTTACACTTGCTGGGCTAAGATATCAGCAAGCATCAAATATGCCTTATTGGAAAATAGACAAATACATAAGAAAACATATGGGTGCAAACCCATTTAGAGCGCATGACGTTATTGGTGCAAAAGGAGCCAATTTCTTAACATGGTCATGTCTTCATCACCTGGATAATGCATATGGTGAACTTTTTACTCCCACTGATGATATTACAGAACGTAAGGATAGTGGACAAAACTGGTATCCTCCAGATCATTTCAGACCCATCGTGAACTGGAAATTAGATGACGATGAGTCGGATGATTTCTTAACATGGATTATGGGGCCAATGTTTCAAATGACAAGTATAATGTTGCATGAAGAACGAGGTCACCTGTCTAATATAAATGCAATTGGAGAATTATGTGCCCAGTTTCGTAGTGGAATCATTGCTACTATCAGGCAAACTGGTACTAAAAAAACAATAGAAACTGTTGAGTCGTATATCAAACTCTATCCAAATGCGGGTAAAACAAAATGGTACCCCGAAGTTTTTGAAAAAATGGATACCCCCGAATGGCAACAACTTTATGTAAATGCTGAGCATGATGGAAAGGTTGGTGTAATATCAATAAGTCGCGAAAGCTACAACCATGATGTAAATAATGAGTTAAACCGTGCCATTGATTGGCTTAAAACCGAAAAAATATCAAATGTGATTGTAACTGGCGATTTTCATCTTGCTACTCAAATGGTTGGTGCTGATACGAATGACTTTTTTCCGGCACTTAATAATGAAGCAGAAGGTGAAGCACTTGCAAGTTCATGGTCGCAAACTGCCCGAAGATTGAACAACGATTTTAATATTTCAGTTGGATATGTCAACGGGAAACGATGTATGGGTGGATTTTTGGAGCTTATGATTCATTGTCATTATTTGATAACACCTGATTTTGTAAAATTAGGTATGCCTGAAGTTACTCTACCAGTTGTACCAGGTATGGAAGGCTGTCATTGGTCATTCAGAAAAACAAATCCTAAAAATTGGCCCAAACTTCTAGGTATGTTGTTGTTGGGTAATCAAGTAAAAGCAAAAGATACAATTGGCTGGCTTGTTGATTTCTCTGGTACTGAGGAGGAAACACTCGAAATGGCATGGAAAATTGTAAATGAAGAAAATCATAATTTAGCTTTGCGCAAAATAAATGAAAATGCTTTGGTTGGTATCCCATCTGATATTCAACTACCTGAATCTGACAATGAAGGAATGGAGGCAGCACGTAAAGCGATTATGAATACCGTACATGATTCTTGCGGAGCAACGTTAATTGATGCGCTAACCATACAGAGTCGTCATTCTGCAAAATTTATGACTTCAAAATATTGTAGTATGGGTATGATTGGTTCAGCATACAATCAAATTATGAATGTATAACTTAAAAATAAATTGAGATGTTATATACAATTAAATTTCAATCAACTACTCATGATTATTTGTATACTTAACAATTATTTCATTTCTTAGGTTTAGGAACATATCAGTAACATCAACCATTAATCCGTTGGAATATTCTGTTAGATATTCCTGAGCCAATTTTGGTTTTTTCTTATAAAGTTTCAAAGCCTCAGCTTCGATGGTTTTTTGATTATTAAAAATTTCATCTTCAAAAGGTGTTCTTACAGCTTGAACATCTTTTGCTATTTTCTGAAATTTTAGATTTGCCATATTATCAACAAAATCAATTGCCCATCGTGCTGACCTTTCATCATAAACATTTGGATCATAAGTGCTGTACGTATCATCAACAGATAAGTTGCCTGCGTAAATAGGAACATATGGACTAAAGTATGGATTATCGAGATAAACCCAATAAACACCTCCAATATCATCTGGCAACCAATCTCTAAGTTGTAACACCATGCCGTAATGCCCACGATGACGAGCAACTGGACGGCGGTAAGTTATTTTAAGTAGCTTTCGCAGATCTCTGCTAGGGAATGGAGTTGCCAACGAACTTTTAACTATTCCACCTTTACCATCCGGAATTAGCCATTCGGGTCCCGAAGTCATATCATATATTGTACCCTCATATGTTGAACGCTGAAACGCTATAATATCTCGTACAGATATTTTTTCCTCAGGTATAACAGAAAAAGGATAAATAGAAAGTGGCTCAACAATTTGAAAATAGGGACTAATTCCTTTATACGGATCATCATTTAAAAAGCGATCAGGCCAATCACGAAGGTTTGGCACGAAAGTTTGATGAAAAAGCCAAAACCTACCAGTTGCATATTCAACAGGTAAAGGTGTATAAGCTTCCTGCCAAATAAAAGGTTTCCCCGATGCAGGATCATACCAACCACGGTCGATAGCCTCTGTTTTATAATTATTAGAAACCATGAAATTATCAGTGTCATTCTCGTCAATTTCCTTTATAATACTCCAGTTTGGAATTACAGTGGCTCCATCTTCGGGTAATCGTTGTGCAGCCCAAATTGCTCCTGGCTTTCCACTTTCAGGAGTCCACCCCGCTCCTACTCCAAATATCTCCAGCACCCAAATTTCCTCAGTATCAGCAATTACAAGAGTTTCTGACCCATCTCCACTTGATGGTAAAAAACCATACTTTATCATTAACTCACCGATAAATTCCACAGCATTCCTAGCTTTTTTGTAACGCTGTAGTGCAAATATTTGAGCCTGCTCAATTGTCATAATTTGCTTACCATTTTCGCGAGTGCAAATAAGTTCATCCCTTTGTCCTGTTGTGCTTTCGCCGATTCCAAGCTGAAATTCGTTTAGGTGCGAATAAGCTGATTGAAAATACTTATAAGTCTTCTCTACTTGAGGAATGTACCCCAAAATTTCTCCATCGTCGTGTAAAGGTAAATAGGCATCTTGTATACCCCAATAAACCGGAGCCTTTTCACCTGGCTTAAATGTTTGTGCCGGAACAACAAATATCCTTGAATCTGGGCCGGTATCAGTATGTGAAATGATGTTAGAGCCATCAGCAGAGGCTTTTTTACCAACCACTATAATAGTACAAGCAACTGCTATTGGCTGATACACAAGAGTAAAAATAATCAGGAATAAAGAAATTTTACGTGTCATAGTTAGTATTTAGAATTAATAATTTCCAAAAGTAGACCAATTTTTAATAAATAGATAATTTTAGTAAGAATTCGCAGGTCAAACATTTTCCCTTAGTTTGTGTGATTTTTTTGCCACAAATGCACGAATTTATGAATAATACATTTATGATTATAAAAAATTCATGCGTGCATTCTTGGCTTTTATTAATTGGCATGAGTATGCCCTGACGAAATTGAAAATCCAACAAATTTCTTAAATAAGAAAAAAAATATTGGTTTTTCATATACCATTTGCAAAAAAGTATTGTCATTATATAATAACTAATTTATCTTTACAAAAAATTACCAAACCATCAATTCAATTATTATGAATCTAACAAAACAACTATTAATTATTACTGTTTCCTTATTTCTGTTTTCAAATATTGGAAATACGCAAACAACTCCATTAACTCAAAGCAAAAAGTCATCACCAACATGGGTTGAAATGATGAAAGATTTAAATGTTAACTTCTATGATGTTCAAAAAGTGGCGAACGAGCATTTTGAAACATTTGGTAAGGAAAAAGGAAGCGGATGGAAACAATATAAACGTTGGGAAAATTTTACTGAGCAACGTATATATCCATCGGGTAACAGAATAGTACATGCTCAATTATGGAATGAGATGACTAAGTTTAATGAAGAATTTCCTAAGGAAAACAGGCTAACCCAAAATGCTTGGACATCACTTGGTCCAATAACTTCGGCAGAAGTAACCGGTCATTGGAACCCTGGTATTGGCCGAATAAATGTTATTGCACTTGATCCGGGAAATCCTCAAACAATTTATATTGGTTCACCTTCTGGCGGTTTATGGAAAACAACTGACGAAGGTGCAAATTGGGTACCACTTACTGATAACCAACCTGTATTAGGAGTGTCGGCAATTGAAATTGACCCAACAAATACCGATATTATTTATATTGGCACTGGTGATAAAGATGCTAACGACAACTACAGTATTGGAGTTTTGAAATCAATTGATGGTGGTCTTACCTGGAATACAACCGGACTTGATTGGACAATATATCAAAACAGAACTATTTCAAAATTAATGATGGATCCAAACGATCCAAATACCATTTTTGCAGCCACTACAGTTGGCTTATTCAAGACTACTGATGCTGGAGATAGTTGGAATCAAACATTATCTGGAAATATTGATGATTTAGAATTTAAACCTAATGATGCAAATACAATTTATGCAATTACTACTAAATTTTACAAATCAACGGATGGTGGAGATAGTTTTATTGAAACTACCGGAGTACCAAATTCAAGTCGTGTACAAATAGCTGTTACTGAAGATAATCCTGAATATGTTTACTTTTTCTCATCAGGTAGTGGGATATACAGATCAGACAATAGTGGTGATTCTTTTGAGTTCAGGGCAACACAGCCTACACCAGGGAATCAATCATGGTATGATTTGGCTTTTGCCGTTTCGCACGATAATGCTGAGGAAGTACACTTAGGTGAATTTAATACATGGAAATCAACAGATGGTGCTCTTTCATGGAATTTAACAACAGATTGGACATGGGGAAACCCCATTGGATATACACATTGTGATATTCACGAAATGGTATTCTATGGTGGTACTTTATACGTAGGAAGCGATGGGTTAATAAGTAAATCGACTGATGGAGGTGCTACCTGGGTAAACTTAACCGAAGGTATAGGCATGCGCCAGTTTTATAGAATTGGTACTTCTAAAAATGATCCTTACAAAATAATGGGAGGTTCACAAGACAATGGCACAAGTGTTTATACAACCGATCATTGGCACGAATGGCTTGGCGCCGATGGTATGGAATGTGTTATTAATTACAACAACAGTAACATAGTTTACGGAACTTCGCAAAATGGTCATTTCTATAAATCAACCAATGGTGGGAATTTTGGAAATGCATCTATTTCCCAACCGGGTGGTGGTAACTGGGTTACTCCTTTTGTAATTCATCCTACTGATCCTCAAATTCTATTTGTTGGTTCTGATGAAGTTAGGAAAACCATAAATGGTATGAATAGCTGGACTACAATTTCAAGCTTTGGAACCGGTAATTTAAATAATCTGGCCATTGCCGAATCAAACCCTGATTATCTGTATACATCAAAAGAATCAAATATTTACAGAACCAAAAATGGTGGTGATAGCTGGGCAAATATCTCAAATGGCCTACCTAATTTATTCATATCATACATAGCAGTTCATCCCGAAAACCCTGAAATAATTGCAGTAAGTCTTTCAGGTTATGATGATGGTGAAAAAGTTTATTACTCTGAAGACGGTGGCGCAACATGGACAAACTATTCATCAAACTTACCAAATATACCTGCAAACTGTGTGGCTTTTTACATTGGTGATTTGAATCCCCTTTACGTAGGTATGGATGTGGGTGTTTACTACATTGATGCTGATTTATCCGAATGGGAACCCTACATGGATGATCTGCCAAATGTGATAGTAAACGAACTCGAAATGCAGTTTGACTCTCAATTAATTAGAGCAGCCACTTACGGTAGAGGACTTTGGGAAGTAGATGCTCGTATTTTTGCTCCAACAGCTGAATTTGAGGCAAGTCAAACTACGATACCAATTGGATGCAGCAACAATTTCACTAGTCTTTCACAAGGACCACCAGTATCCTATGAGTGGACTTTTGAAGGGGGAACTCCATCAACATCATCTGATAAAAATCCTACCAATATAGTTTACGATACAGAGGGAACTTTTGACGTTGAATTGATTGTAACCAATGGCCTTGGTACTGATATTATGTTTAAACAAGATTACATAACTGTAAGTACTACGCTGTTGCCTGCAATTAATTTTTCTGCCAGCGACTCGATGACATGCAGTGGTATCGAGGTTGAATTATACGATTTAACTATTAATTGTCCTGAGATATGGGAATGGAGCTTTGATCCAGCAACCGTAATTTATGTTGAGGGAACAAACGCGAATTCACAAAATCCTAAGGTTATTTTTGACTTGGGTGTTTATTCAGTCACTCTTACTACCTCAAATACAATTGGTAGCAACACTCTCACAAAAACAAATTATATCCACTCAGGTGGTGCAGCTTTGCCATTTATTGAAGATTTTGAAGTTAATGATATGGATGAATCCGGATGGGTGGTTGAAAACCCTGATGAATTGGTAACATGGAGAATTACTGATGTTGTGGGTTCGCAGCCTGGCAATAAAGCCCCATGGGTTAATAATATTAATTATCCACATTTTGGTGAAAGAGATAGATTGATTAGCCCTGCAATTAATTTTACAGGTATTAGTAATCTTGTTCTTACATTCGATTATGCATATGCTCAGCGTTATGCACAAAAAGATTCATTGATTGTCTTTATTTCTGATGACTGCGGTGAAAACTGGACACGTATTTACCAAAATGGACCCGATGGTACTGGCATATTTGCTACTAGCCCAAGCGTAGATACCTCATTTGCTCCTCAAAGCAGCGAAGACTGGTGTGGTGAAGGATGGGGTGCCAGTTGCAGCCTTATTGATATTTCAAACTGGGATGGGAAGCCAAATATTAAGTTAATGTTTGAATCATTTTCTTTCTTCGGTAATAATCTATACATAGATAACATATTAATATCAAACAGTGTAAATGTGCCCGAAGCTTTGACTAATAATGCTAATATTAAAATTAGGCCAAACCCTTCATCTGGTATTTTCACTATTTCAATTGACAATATTGTTGGAAGTATTGATATGATAATAGTTAATTCTCAGGGACAGATAGTTCTGTCGGAAAAATTGGCAAATACACAATCTACTTTTGAAAAAAGAATAAATCTACAAGGCCAAGCAAAGGGGATTTACTTTATTAAGCTAATTACTGAAAAAGGAACAGAAGTTCGTAAAATCCTTATTAATTAAAGGCCACAAAATTTGTGGTTTGAAGTCGGAAGTCCGAAGCTAGAAGTAATTCTACTTCTGACTTCTAATCATATTTAGATATTATTAGAATTAATTTAGTTCGTGAAACAAACCCCTGCCTTTGCCGTCAGGCAGGTATGTACTTCTAGGCATAGTCGTTTATTTACACCAGTCTTCTTTTATCTATTACTTTAAAAAATTGTAGTAAATATTTTGTAATCCTAAACATATTCATCGTATATTTGCGATTAGAAATGAAAAGAACATTAACAGAATACAGCTACCGCGACGAAACCATAGAGTTGGCTAGGTTTGCAAAGGCACTTGGTCACCCAACACGTATAGCAATTTTACGTCATTTGGAGAGTCAGGCTTGCTGTTTTACCGGTGAACTAGTGGATGTTTTTCCATTGGCTCAGTCAACAATCTCACAACATTTAAAAGAATTAAAAAATGCCGGATTAATTCAAGGAGAATTAAATCCACCCAAAATTAAATATTGTATAAATATGGAAAATTGGGAGAAAGCCAAGAAAATTTTCGAATCATTTTTTAATAAAGAGTAGATTAGTATAATCTATCATAACCCATAAACATCATGACAAAAAAAATAGAAATTCTAGGAACTGGTTGTCCAAATTGTAAAAGAACAACTGCTATTACTGAAAGAGTGGTTAATGATAATAATATTGATGCTACCATTGAAAAAGTTGAAGATATTATGGAGATTATGAAGTATAATGTACTTTCAACTCCAGCTGTTGTAATAGACGGAGTTGTTAAAATTAAAGGTAGAGTACCTTCTGCCTCAGAGCTTGAAGAGCTTCTTAAATAATGTTTGATTGGGTACAAAATATTGCAGATTGGATTGTATTTGATTTACTTGTAATGAAAAGTGGAAGTCATCTGGCGGAAGCTTTAAATTTTTTCATATACGATACGATTAAAATCCTAATATTACTCTTTATTGTAATACTATTTATGGGTATGATTAACAGTTACTTCCCTATTAATAGAGTTAAAAACTATCTATCACGGAATAAATTATTTGGATTTGAGTATTTGGCAGCGAGTACTTTTGGTGTAGTAACACCATTTTGCTCATGCTCTTCAGTACCGTTATTTATAGGCTTTGTGCAAGGAGGAATACCTCTTGGTGTAACATTTGCATTTCTAGTAACATCACCTCTAGTTAACGAAGTAGCTATCGGCCTATTTATTGGTTTATTCGGAATTAAAACTACTATTATTTATGTTATAAGTGGTGTGTTACTTGGAACAGTTTCGGGTGCAATTTTACAGAAATTAAAACTTGAGCGCTTTCTAACGCCATGGGTTAAAGAAGTTCTTGCAAACGCTCAACAAGAACAGGAAGCATATAAAAATGAACCACAAACAATGCAAACTCGCTTTACAATTATATGGCGTGATACGTTAAAAATTATTTACGGGGTACTACCTTACGTAATCGTTGGCATTGCCATTGGAGGATTAATGCATGGTTATATACCTGATGGCTTTTTTGAACAGTATTTGAGTAAGGAGAATTTGTTTGCAGTGCCAATAGCTGCAATTTTAGCAGTACCAATGTACTCGAACGCATCTGGGATATTACCCGTAGTTCAGGTATTGGTGGCTAAGGGCATACCCATAGGCACGGCAATTGCATTTATGATGGGTGTGGTTGGCCTTTCCTTACCAGAAGCCATGCTACTAAAAAAAGTAATGACATTTAAACTAATCGGAATATTCTTTGGGGTAGTAACACTATGTATTATTATTTCGGGATATATATTTAATATTATTCTATAACCTTAACTTACAAAAATGAAAAAAGTCAACATTATCTCAATTATGATCTTGAGCATGCTATTGTTTTCAGTGGCTGGAACAGCTCAAAATAATGAAATTAATGACCACAACTATGTTAACAAAATTGAAGTAATTGATTTTCACTCAACACATCGATGTATGACGTGTAATGCCATTGAAGCGAATACAAAATATACGTTGGAAGAATATTTTGCTGATGAACTTAAAAGTGGATTAATTACATTTCAATCAATAAATATTGATGAAAAGGAAAACTTCAAATTAGCAGAAAAATTCCAAGCTACAGGTACATCACTTTATTTAAATGTTATTTATGATGGAAATGAGCATCAGGTAAACCTTACTAATTTTGCATTTTTAAAAGGTAAGGATAAAGAAAGTTTTTCGAAAGAGCTTAAGAAAAAGATTGAAAAACAACTTAAAGCAGTAGTTAATTAAAAGGCATTTTACTTCTGTCAATTTCTTATTTAAATAAATATAAATGGAAGAATTTCTAAACTCTATCCTTGAGAATAGCAGTACTCCGATAGTTTCGGCATTGGTACTAGGACTTATGACAGCCATAAGTCCATGCCCACTTGCTACAAATATCACTGCAACTGCATATATTTCAAAAAATATATCGAGTAGCAAATTAGTATTTTTAAGTGGAATAATATATTCATTGGGAAGAGCGACTAGTTACACTTTAATTGGGGTAATTCTTTTTTTTGGAGCCAGTCAGTTTCAAATTTCCAGATTCTTTAACCAAAATGGAGAAAAATATTTAGGTCCGGTTTTAATAATCATAGGTTTAGTAATGCTCAATATCATCAAACTCAATTTCCTTGGTAAATCAAGTTTTACTGAGCGATTAACTGCCAAATTTGAAGGAAAAGGTCTATTGGGTTCGTTTTTGATTGGAGTAATATTCGCTTTAGCTTTTTGCCCATACAGTGGAGCCTTATATTTCGGAATGTTAATCCCCTTAACAATTGCAAGCGCGGATGGTCTGTATTTGCCCATAATATTTGCCTTTGGAACAGGGCTTCCCGTAATATTATTCACATATTTACTAGCATTTGCAGCTGGTAGTGTTGGAGTTTTCTACAATAAAATATCATCCATCGAGAAAGTAATCAGATATATTGCAGGTGCTGTATTTGTTCTAACCGGATTTTATTATGTGCTAATTTTTGCTGGAGTTATCACTTAGTTTAGTGTTACTACTCAGCCTATTTATTATATTATGTATCAATTAGTTAAAAAATAAAATATTATATTGTGTGGTACTGTGTGGTTAATTTTTCACCACTAAGAAACAAAAATTGCATCACAAAGGCGCACAATGTTATAGATAATAATGAATGTCAATAATTTAGATTATTAACCAAATTGCAATTAGACACATTGATTAGTAACAATCCCGTTAAAAAAATACTAACTATCTGTTGTTAAAAAAGTTATATTATCATAAATTAAACCACCCAAATAATAGCTATATTTGCCACCGTAAAATACATGAAATCCGACACGAACTGTTGTACTTATGTAAGGTAACTATGTGTTTCTTTGTATTTTATTAGAGCTTATTAATACTGATTTCGATAGATTATGAATTCATATATTACTTATTTCCTTAAAGGGATGGCAGTTGGTCTTGCTAATATTATTCCTGGAGTATCGGGTGGTACAATTGCTTTAATCACTGGAATTTTCGAAAGGCTAATAAATGCAATAAAATCTTTCGGAATAACATCTTTAACTTTACTTTTCAAAGGTAAATTTAAGGAGTTTGCCGCAAAAACAGACCTCTATTTTCTTATTTCACTATTTGCAGGGGTTATTGGTGCAATCGTACTATTGGCGAAGGTGTTCGATTTTATGTTTAATGAATACCCGGTATTTATATGGTCTTTTTTCTTCGGATTGATACTTGCATCTGTTTATTTTGTGGGTAAAACAGTTGAAAAATGGCATATAGGTGCAATAATTAGTTTTATACTTGGTACGATATTGGCAATAGGTTTTACGTTTCTATCTCCTGCAAGTGAGAATAATAGTTTTATATATTTGGTTCTTTGTGGCGTGGTAGCTGTATGTTCAATGATATTACCTGGACTTTCGGGATCTTTTGTGCTTATTTTAATGGGAAACTACCAACTTGTTGCCATTGATGCAATTAACAACAGAGATATGGGGATACTTTTTCCAGTTTTAATAGGGGCAGTTGGAGGACTTATTGCATTTTCACATATTTTGTCATGGGTTTTTAAGCGTTACAAAGACCAAACAATTGCTGCACTTACAGGTTTCATATTAGGGTCGTTAGGGATTATTTGGCCATGGAAAAATCCAATCGAGGAATTTTTTGGTGATAAAGTGAAAGTAACAGGATATGATTATTTTCTTCCTGAAGTAAATTCTGAATTTTTTATTGCAATTGCAATATTTGCTTTGGGAATAATAAGCATATGGGTATTGGAACGAAGTGCAAAAAATACAGAATCTAAATAGATTAAATTGAGATGAATATCTACGGGCTCATTGGTAAAAAAATATCGTATTCGTTTTCTCCTGATTACTTTAATAAGAAATTTAAGAAGCTAGGTATTGATGCTGAATATAGAATTTTTGAGCTGGAACACCCAGAGGACTTTCCTGAATTTATTGACAAAAATCCTAGTATAGTTGGTTTAAATGTGACCATCCCATATAAGCGTTCATTGGGCATGTATATGAATTATTCAGATAAAATTGTGAGCCTTACTGGTTCGGTTAATACAATTAAGATCATCCGCAATAACAATAAAGTAATTCTATCTGGATTTAATACCGATGTTATTGGTTTTGAAAAATCACTTAGTCCATTAATAAAAGGCAAAAAAAATATTAGCGCCCTAATTTTAGGAACTGGAGGAAGTTCAAAATCAATTGCTTATGTATTACGCAAACTTGGTATAATATTTTGTTTTGTTAGTCGTAACTATGGTGAAATGTTGCAAACAAATTATGAATGGCTTGACAAAGCCATAATCGACAAAAGTTTAATAATTATTAATACTACACCACTGGGAACATATCCTAAAATTAACGAGGCCCCTCCTATTCCATATGAGTTGATAAGTGACAAACATATATTTTTTGACCTGGTTTATAATCCATCAGAGACTTTATTTATGAAAAAAGGAAAAGAAATGGGAGCAACATGTATTAATGGTTTAAACATGTTAGAAAACCAAGCAGAAGCCTCATGGAAAATTTGGAATAAATAACCTATCCGAAAAACGAATTCACCAATCCACCATCATGAGTTATAGTTTGTCCGGTAACATAACGAGATAAGGGTGACAGTAGCCAAAGTGCAATACTAGCCATTTCTTCGGGCTTACCCATTTCACCAACAGGTATTTCATTTTCAAATGCCAGTTGTGCCTCTTCAACACTTATTCCATCAAATTCAGCCTTTTTAACAAATAAACGCTCCATTGCAGCAGTACGGTGGTAACCGGGAGCTAGTATATTTATTGTGATACCTTCATTTGCTATTTCTTGGGATAGTGTTTTAGCAAATCCAACAATTGCTGGCCTTAACGCATTGCTAAGAATTAAATTTTTAACAGGCTGTTTTACTGATACACTTTCAATAAACAATAATCTTCCATATTGCTGTTTCTTAAAAACAGGAAGCAATAAATTACATAGAGCAATTTTCCACCTTACAACAGTTTGCCAGGCATCATCCCACATCTGCATATCAACATCCTTAGAACCGCCAGCAGGAGGACCCGATGCATTAAAAACAACACCAGAAATTTTGTTCTTTTCTGCCCAATTAAAAATACGCTTTTGAGTATCTGGTAACATAATATCACCACATAAATATTCAATATTCTTAGGGTAGCTACTTTGTAAAGTTATTAGTTTCTCCTCTGTGCGGCTAACAGCCAGAATATTAGCGCCATCATTTGCCAAAGCAAGAGCAATGGCTCTACCAAATCCGCTACCTGCTCCACCTACAATAAAGTACTTATTATTTATTTTAAGATTCATATTATCAATATTTGTAATTACATTGTTTATGTATAATATTTTTGTTTAAATATTTGGCACTATTCTCCCAAAACAGGAAAGGGTTTTCATTAATAAGAATTGAATTTTTCTTGTATTATAAATTCACCTTCGATAAATAACGGTTATAATAATTCGGAAATCAATTATAACGTTTAACAAATAAAGTAAAAATTTACACACAAACTTATTCCTATGGATTACCCAAAAGCATTTTTTATTATATTTACAGCCTAGTGTAGTATTTGCTACCACCAAAACCGAACCAAATAATATGAATGTATTACTAACAAAAGATAGTTACTCATTTGTCGACATAGTTAACTCAACCCAGTTAAAGAATTTTATTAGGCATTTCGAAATTAATAATTACTGTTCAAAAAAATACTATTTCTCATCTAAATCTTAATGAAGATAAATATTTAGTGTGGGTTTGTATTAATAGTAGTTAGTATTACTTATTAAATGTTAGACTTTTGAATTAGGCACATAGGTTGGTATTAAGCAAAGAAACGTGTTGATCACTGGTTCATTGCTTAATACAATTTTGAATAACTAATTTGTATAATTAGCAAAATAATATGATGGATTTTAAAAATTTAAGTAAAGAGGACTTATTAGAAGAAATTAAACGGCTTAATGAACAAATTTCTGAGAAATCATCAGAGAGTGAAAGTAGGCTACAAGCCTTATTCAATGCAATGACTGATATTGTATTTGAGATGGACTACGATGGTAAATATATAGACATTGCCCCTACTTCTGCAAATCTTATGTACAAAATTCCTTCTGAGACTATTGGGAAAAAATTACACGATATATTTCCAAAACAAGAGGCTGATGTATTTTTAAATTTTATTCGAACTTGTATTGACGAAAACAAAACAGCAACCATCAAATACCCCTTGATAATAAATAATGAAACAATTTGGTTTGAAGGTAAGGCGTCTCCAAAAACAAAAATCAGTGTTATTTATATCGCTAGAGATATAACAGTTGAAGAAAAAACAAAACTAGCTCTTGATGAAACAGAAACCAGATATAGAGAAACTGTTGATATGCTTCCTCAAATCGTTTTTGAAATTAACCTTGCCGGCAAGGTTATCTTTGTAAACAAGTATGCATTGGACACTTTTGGATATTCGCAGGAAGAAATTAGCAATAATTTTTCTTTTAAAGAAATACTTGCACCCGAGGACAGAGAGAGAGCACTAAAAAATGTGCAAAATATGCTAATTGGGCACAAACCAGAAGATACTGAATATACAGCACTGCGAAAAGATGGTAGTACATTTACGTGTATTATTTATTCGAGTAACATAATTAAGAATGGCAGGCCTGCAGGTTTGCGAGGAATTATTATTGATATAACCAAGCAAAAACAAGCTGAAGAAGACGCTCTAATTACTAAAATAAAAATAGAGGAAAGCGAAGCAAGATTTAGAGCAATATCAGAACAATCAACCGAGGGCATAACTGTTGCTGACAAAGATGGCAATTATGTATTTGTGAATACTACCTTCTGCAAAATGACCAAGTACAGTAAGGAAGAGCTATTGGAAATGACGGTTTTTGACATGCTTGAAAACCCTGATGGTATTTTGATAGATGAAAAATTATTTGGAATACCAACACAATTTATGCTGAAGGACAAGCATAACAGAGCTTTTCCAATAGAAATTATTGTTAATACAATAAGTATCGAATCTGAAAAACTATTCATGGGTGTTGTTAATGATATCACTGAAAGAAAGAAAGCAGAAAAGGAAAGAATTGAACATAAAGTAAAGATTGAAAAAAGCGAAAAGAAATTTCGTGAACTTTTTGAAAAATCAGGAGATGCAATACTAATTTTAGAAAATGGAATATTTATCGATTGTAATCAGGCAACCGTTGAAATACTAAATTACAACTCCAAAGAAGAA
>JASFZK010000014.1:0-57505 GCA_045267845.1 Bacteroidota bacterium
GCCTGCCAGCGCCAATGATACTGCTATACCAAGTGGGAAAGTAGGTCGTCGCCAAAGATATTTAAAAGCTCTACCTTTATTGGTGGAGCTTTTTTTTTGCCTCCTATTTTATAAAATATTGGAATGGAAATTGATATGCTCAAGGACATTTCATGTAATCATGTATAATTACTATATTATAGTTTGCTCATAATCTTAACAATACACTTATATACGTGGTAATATTGGTAATTGTTAGGGATTATCAGTTCCAAGTATTGTTATAATTTTATTTTCTTTATTATTTTTTTGAATTTATTAATAGAATTTAAAGAAAAGCTGTAAATTGGCGTTCTAAATTTTGAATTCATTATTTTTAGAATAATAAAGTTGTAAAGTATGACACGTAAAAAATTACCTTTAAGTTTAGTATTGATTACCATAGTCTTAGGAGGAGTTTTATTAAGCTTCACTACCAAGCATGGCGAATCTAGACACTCGCAATCAATTGCTAATAATGAGTCGATGGTATCTGTAATCTCACCATCGATGCGATACCTTGCCTTAATTCGTAATAATCAATCTACCGGAGTCATTACTCCTTCAGACCTTAGTAGAGTTCAAAGTCAATTATCTGACTTTAATAATTCCCGGTCTATGGCCAATATGAAATGGACCCAGTTAGGTCCTGATAATTTTGGTGGAAGAACCAGAGCTATCATGTTTGATAATACAGACGCTAGTGCTAAAACACTTTTTTCTGCTGGAGTTACAGGTGGTATTTGGAAATCTGAAGACCTTGGAACTATTTGGCGTAAGGCAAATGGCACTCATTTTAATTTGAATGTTTCTTGTATGAAGCAAGATGCAAATGGGGTTATTTATGCAGGAACAGGAGAAAGCTTTGCAACCGAAACTATGACTGCTCTTGGAGAAATGGGATATACCAGTGGTTTTATGGGCCAGGGTTTATTTAAGTCTACTGATGGTGATAATTTTACGCTTATATCTTCAACTCAACCACAATTTAATGATGACAATGGTGATTGGGCTTATATTAATGAATTAGCCATTGATATGGGAAGTGGACGTATTTATGCCGCCACAAATGCTGGATTAAAGTACTCCAGTAATGGTGGTGAAAGTTGGGACATAGCAAAGGATACATCAGGTGCCGAGTTAATCATGAATTCTTATGATGTTCAGGTTTCTTCAGATGGTTCTGTTGTAGCCTGTATTGATAATCAATGTTATATCTCAACAAATGGTAATGCGGATAGTTTTATTAGTAGATCTACAGGCGATTCTATAAGTCTTCCTGCTGATGGTGTGAGTCGAATAGAGTTTGCTTTTGCTCCTTCTGATGCAAATGTGCTTTATGCAACTGTTATTGATTCTGATGGTTTTTTATATAATATATATCGCTCAGGCGATAAAGGGGTTAACTGGAGAATAATTCAACCAGGCTCTCCATCTATTGTAATATTTAATGGTAATGGTGTTTATGATAATGCACTTACCGTATTCCCTGAAGATCCGGACAAGATATTAGTTGGTGGTACTGATTCTTGGGAATTTAAAAAAATACAAGAGACTGGATTTTACGCTAGTAAAAGTATTTCAACAAATTTTACTTCTCCTTACGATCCTGATTATTTACATGGACATCATCATACTTATGTATTTAGACCTGGCTCAAACAGCGCATATTTTGTTGGAACTGATGGTGGTATTTCAATTGCCTCTATTAATCAAGGAGAGTATATTTATGAAAGAAGTAACAGAAGTTACTTTACAACACAATTTTATAACATTGCTCCTTCAGGAGTTGAAAATTATGTATTAGGTGGTGCACAAGGTAATGGCTCAATACTCATAAATGGCGAAGGAAGTGCTGTTAAAGAAGGTGCAATGATTGCCGGAGGTGACGGTGGCGCTTGTGTTGTTTCCTTAATTAATCGAGAAGTATTAGTCGTAAGTGGCCAAGGTGCTGTTTTACAACGTTCAGAAAATGCAGGTGTTGATTATTCAGGACAGTTTGTTGGAGATCTTGATCTTGATGCAGATTTCTTTAACACGCCAATGGCCTTATGGGAAAATTTTGATAATCCTTATAGCCGTGATTCAGTTTGGTACTTTGCCAAAATAGAGATTCCCGGAGGCGCAAAAATTCAGGTGCAAAGTAATAATAGCGGTCAACCTTTTTATTATACTACTCCTTCTGACATAACACTTATGCCAGGTGATTCGATAAATATTCGAGATGTTGTTTCATCTAGATACTTTATTGCATCCACTGATGTTGTATATATGACCAACGAACTTCATATATTTACTAAAGAGCCTGAATGGTTTACCATATCTAATGAAGATGTTGGATTTGGTGGTGCTCCACAATGTATTTCATATTCATCTGATGCAAATCATATATTTGTAGGTACTCGTGAAGGCAGATTATTTAGAATTTCGAACCTTGCTCTTGCATATAATTTTGAACGTGCTGATGTAAGTAGTCCTGAATGTGTTGTATCAACAAAAGAAATAATACTTAATGTTCCTGGTGGATCAGGTACAATTAGTCAGGTTATTACTTCAATTGCTGTTGATCCTGAAAATCCTTCCAATGTAATGATAACACTTGGTAATTATGGAAATGATTACTATGTATTATATAGTGAAAATGCTCTTGATGAAGTTCCTATTTTTAATTCACGCCAAGGTAACCTACCTCAAATGCCCGTTTATTCTTCAATTATTGAGATGTCAGATGGCAATATGGGAATAATTGGTACAGAGCATGGAATTTTTGTGACAGAAGATATTCATACAGAATCGCCAATTTGGCTTAGTCAAGATAGCTTAATGGGTAGCGTTCCTGTTTTCGAATTGCAGCAGCAAATTGTTAATAAAACATCAGACACAGTATTATTGGTGAATGGTAATGAGGTTGTTAAAATCCCATTCTCAGGAACAAATAATTTTGGAATTATTTATGCAGCCACATTTGGTCGCGGAATGCTAAGGTCAAATGCATACAGAAAACCAGTTGGCGTTGATGAAATTCCCAATAACCAAACTGCAAACATTCTTAACCTTAACGTTTATCCTAATCCAGTTACATCATTTGCAACAATTGAGTTTGATGTAGCAATTAATTCAGATGCTAATATTTTTGTTTACGACCTTGCTGGAAGAAAAGTATTGTCGAGAGAAAATAGTGTTCAAAAAGGATTAAACAAAATTGAATTAGATCTTTCTAACTTGAATAGTGGTACATATGTAATTCAGGTTGTTATTGGTTCTAGTGTTTATTCACAAAAAATCATTGCTAATTAATAAAACAATAATTATAAATTATTCGAAGATGAAAAATATTTATTCAATTCTTAGCTTGTTCTTAATATTGATATCAACATCAGTTATGGGGCAAACAAAAATTTATGCTCCAAATCTTAGAGCTCCCGAAAACATGGAAGAGAGTCAAATGCCAGATGTACTTCTTGATTGGGATGCTGTAACTGGTATAACTACTGAGATCACATATGAGGCTCAATTAGCAAATAATCCTGATTTTACTGATGCTGTTACTTTTCCTCGTACTGATGTAACTGCCCAAGCAATGAGCGATTTACTATTTGGAGATACATATTATTGGAGAGTAAGAGCATATGATTCTGAAGAAGTTTCAGGATGGTCAGAAACCTGGTCATTTTCAGTTGTATGGGCTGTATCAATGTTAAAGCCAAATGATGCTGATGATGAAATTTATTCGAATCCTGTCATAACTTGGACTCCACTGACTGGTGTCACGAGTTATCATATGCAGATTGACACATCATATTCATGGAAAGTTGACGCGTCAGGTGTAACTACAAGTATTAACAGTACTTACATTGTAGATATGGATAATTCATGGGCTGTAGGTGCTGGTGGATTAATGCTTCATAATGATGGAACTGGTTGGACTAGTGTGGAATCTGGTACCACCGAAAACCTTAATGATGTTTATTTTATTGATTCCTCAGTTGGTTATGCTGTTGGTGATGGCGGAACTGTTTTATATTTTGATGGTACTACTTGGGAAATTGTTGATGCAGGTGTAACCAATGATTTATTTGGAGTAGGTTTCGCAGGTGCCGATAACGGTGCTGTTGTTGGTGCAGGAGGTGTTGTTGTTACTTTTAACACCGGTGTATGGGCAACAGAAACTACTGGAGATGATAACGATTTATACGATGTTGCAATGTTAAATGCTTCAAATATTTGGGCATGTGGTTTAGGTAAAATTGTAGTTAATTATAATGGTACTGATTGGGCTGCTAACGTTGTAGGGACTAAAGATCATTATGCCATTGCTATGATTAGCGAGACTAATGGTTGGGTTGTTGGTAAAAGTGGTAAGGTTAATGGTTGGGATGGAAATTCTTGGTCAGAAGCTGCACCAGGTGGTTCAAAAGATTTAAATGCCATTAGCTTTTCAGGTGGTAACGGTGTTGCCGTAGGTGCAAGTGGTACAATGCTTGTTTATAATGGTGTTTGGAGTAAAGCGACTTCTGTTGTTGGCACAGACCTTGAGGGTGTTGCCATAAACGGAGGAACTGGTTATGCCGTAGGAGAAGATGGTGTTATAATTAAGCAAACAAATGGAGGTTTTGATAGCCCAATGCTTATAACTTATGATATATCATCTGATAGTTCAAGCTGGCCGTTGAGTGAGTTACTTTTTGGACAGACTTATTATTATCGTTTAAATGCAATACATGGGGCTGATACCTCAATGTGGTCTGGAGTAAAATCATTTACAACTTATGCTGCACCTACATTAACTTCACCATCGAATGGATCTATTGAGGATCTTCTTGTTGACTTTGATTGGGTTGAGTACAAAGGTGTAACAAATTATATTTTTGAAATTGATGTGAATGAAAACTTTACAAATCCTGGCTATTTTGATATTGAAGACAACTTCCTCGGATTAATTGGTTTTGGATATGGTGAACAGTATTTTTGGAGGGTAGCTGCAGAACATGGTGAAGATTTCTCAGACTGGTCAGAGACCAGGAATTTTTTCACAGTTAACACAATTACTTTAGAAAGTCCTGCAAATGAAGCTGTAGAAGTTCCTGCATGTCCTGCATATTCATGGGCTGAAGTACTTGGAGCAACTGAGTATGAACTTTGGGTTGATACTGATGCTACATTCTCTAATCCTATGATTACAACTACTGATAAGCCAAGCTACCAATGTCAATCACAGTTAACTAAAAATACATTATACTACTGGAAGGTACGTGGAGTAGCTGGTAGCGATTTTTCAAACTGGAGTGATGTTTGGTCATTTACAATAGAAGGAGCAATTGGAATAGATGATAAAATTGATATTGATGCCGTAAATATTTATCCTAACCCTAGTACTGGCGAATTTGTACTGGATATTACAAGTTTCGTTGATGATACTTATGAAGTAAAAGTAGTTGATATTAGTGGCAAGCTTGTTTATTCTTCCACCATTAACTGTCAGGTTGGAAATAATAGCATTTCAATTAATGTTGAGAATATAAACAGCGGTGTTTATAGCTTGATGATTAGTAATGATTCGCAAGCAGTAACTAGAAGGTTATTAATAAAATAATCAAAAGTACATATTGATATTTAAAAAGGTGTTCTGTTGCAGGGCACCTTTTTTTATTGTGTGACCAACAAATGACTACCAAATGCGATGATGGTTCGCGGCATGGATAGAAGTGAAAGCTTGTTGAAATACCAATGCTAAATTTTGTTAGCATACAGTGGCGGACGCAGGAAGCCTATGTAATACCAACTATGTTTCATGCTGTCACATATGAATCAACCCTTTTTCCATATCCTTCAGTTAAGAATATTTCCGTATCAATGGATATGCAAATATTTTAAACATCAAATATGGAAAAAATCATTTAGTTTATTTATGCGTCAGCATGAAAAATAATTGGTATAATGCTTATAAAATTGCATTTGGTATGAAGCAACTATAAACGTATAGCTAGTAGCCGCCCAAAAAAGAATAATTATTTAATACTTGTTAAACCGTTTTCCAAACGAAAACGTTAGATATGCGGTGGGAAAAAATATTTGGTTGTCGTTGTTGTACATTATGGTGAGACCACCTGGTAATATATCCATGGCAATGCCAAGCTCGAGAGATTTTATTTTTGTGCTCTGAACACCAAATTCAAAATTCAAACCTGTTTTTAGATATAAACCAGGATGAATCGTAATTTCGTTAAAGCCCTTAGAGAATGGTGCTCTTCCATAAATGAATGTTGTGGAATGTTTGTCGGGATCATAAATTTCAGGTACTATTGAAGTGATTTCAAAAGTATTTGGATCGATAACCATAATGTAGATGTAATATGGTTTAGCAATGGCTATGGATACTCCCGCTCCATACATAAATCTTACTTCAACACCACCCCAATATGGTTTTCGGTTGAGTAATTTTTTCCAAACCATACCTGCTCTTAGAAAGAATGGTTCGTTTATTTTTCCGTAAACAAACCTCTTAGGATTAACTACGTATGAATTAACCAATTTTACCTGGTTGTATGATTTCATACTTACAAATTCAAGCTCAAGCATCCTTGTTTTAAAAATAGACATGCGTTTGCCTGTGCGATAATTTATGCCAAGTCCTAAGCTATGTAGAACAATTCCGTAAGTTTTTTGTTTGTTGTATAGTATTTGGTTCTCAATAGTATCCACTACTTCAGTGTCGAACTGTGCTGATGCAGTAAAGCTGATAGGAACCAGCAGGAAAAGAAACAATATTTTTTCGATTCTTTTCATTATAAACATATGAGAAATGCTCCCGAAGTGGCAGCAGGTTAAAAATTAATAAAACAAAGCGAATACGTGAATATTAGTATTTGCTCTCTTTTTGATATTTATGAGACTCCCCATAAGCAGCACACTTGTTTGACGACTTACACGAACTGGCAAATACTACAATTAATACTACTGCGGATATAAGGATAATAATTTTTTTCATAATTTTACGACTAAAATAAATTTACTATTTGACAAAGAAAAGCAGATTTTAAGTAAATAACAAGATATTTTTACTTTTATTGCTTTTTACTTTTATTAATTTTAGCAAAATGGAGGAAAAGAGACCAGAAATAGAAGAAAGTTGGGGCGAAGTATTGAAAGATGAATTTTCATCTGTTTATTTTAAAGACCTGAAATTATTTTTAAATGAAGAAAAAAAGAAATATCAGATTTTTCCAAAAGGTTCTCAAATATTTACGGCACTAAATTTAACCCCATTACCACGTGTTAAGGCTGTAATTTTGGGTCAGGATCCATATCATGGGGAGGGGCAAGCGCATGGCCTTAGTTTTTCGGTGCAGGATGGTGTAAAGCTACCACCATCATTGAAAAATATATTTAAGGAATTGTATGACGATATTGGCATTGAGACTCCTGAATCGGGCAACTTGCAAATGTGGGCAGAGAATGGTGTGTTATTATTAAATTCATCATTAACAGTTCGTAAAGGTGATGCAGGCTCGCACCAGGGTAAGGGATGGGAGTTGTTTACAGACCAAATTATTAAATCAATTTCCGACTTAAGAGCAGGTATTGTTTTTCTTCTATGGGGTAAATTTGCTCAAAATAAAGCTGCTTTAATCGATACTTCGAAGCACTTTATTTTAACTGCACCGCATCCATCTCCTTTTTCAGTTTATCGTGGCTTTTACGGGTGTAAACATTTTTCGAAGGCCAATAGTATATTACGTGATAATGGTTTAGAGCCTATTGATTGGAGATTGAAATAGTAAATACTAATTAGTGTCTATAAGAAAAGCCAATAACTTCGTTAAGCTCGTGTTTATTTTCAGTCATTTACAAAAGTAAACTCCTGGAAATTAAATACATCGCAAGCCTCGTTCTTGACATTTCTTATTAGCCACTTCAAAATATTGCGTTTCCTTAGAAGCACTAATTACTCATTATATTAGTATTTGTAAAAAGACAAATAAAAAAATGCCATGGGGTTTTCCCATGGCATTTTTATTTTAGACTTATTTAAAGTTGACTATTATTTTTTGCCACCTAGTGATATATCTACACCAATAGCTGCAGTAAATGTACTTTTTAAATATGTTTCTTCGTAGGCAATTGTGTTATTACCTGAGCCCTCATACTGAGTATAATTAGCTTTATCATACATAACATAATAAGCTCCAATATTTAATTTAAATACATCATTAAATTTGTAAGCACCACCAAGCGCGAAGGTGTTAGATGTAAGACTAAAGCCTAAGTTTGATTGGTAATGTTGATTAACACCTGTTTCTGCATGAAGATATCCACCACTTACTAAGACTTTTTCATTTATATCATATTCTAAACCAATGGCAAATTCCCAGAAATTTTTATCAATTTCCTTTGGGCTATCTTCGGGATGTGCCCAACCAGTGTTTTTGTCCATATATGTGTGATAAGTAAGTGATAGTTTTAAAGGATCAGTTAATTGATAATCCATACCAATTGAAAACATTGCTGGTAAATCAGCATTTTCAGTTGAATCATTTGCATATAAATACTCTACACTTCCATCGTCATAAAATCCTATTGCAAATCCTTTACCTTCGGGTACTTCATTTTTCAGATCCATTTTTGTCTCAAATTCATACTTAAGACCAAAATTTAATTTATCCTGCATAAATGAAAAGTTTGCTCCAATTATAGGAGTAATACCACTACCTGTTTGTGTTATGTCACCTTCTTGATCACCCATCAAAGATGCGCCTGCTCTTAGCTGACCAGCCTGTACAAGTAAACTTGCAGATAAATCAGTTAGATAAGATGCAGTTCCGTAATATGAACCTTGTGCTTGTGCCATATCCATTGCTGCTACTTCTTCCGCTGAGAATCCAAATTGCATTAGTCCTCCCTGTAGTTGTGCACTTTGTGCATCGGTAATAACACCTAAGGCAACTGCCTGATCCCAGGTAAGTGCACCACCACCACCATCAATAATAGGTACCATTGAGTTACCTGCGCCAGTTGCTATGGTTGATCCAGCAGTAGCTTGAGCAGCACCATTTGTAGCATCTGTCGCAACTCCATTCATAAACTCGTCAGCAGGCTTTGAACCTTCAGGTGTAATAACTTTAATATTCTTTATGTATCCTGTATATGTGTTTTTTGCAATAACATATCTTGCACCGGCAAAAATTGAAACATTTTTATTTATTTCGTAGCTGATACCACCTTGGATTCCCCAGTAGACTGATGTTCCTTTAAATTCCATGTCAACAGAATATCCAGTTACATGATAAGGGTCTCCACTGAAAGCAGGTACTAGTGAAGCAATTGGAATCTCCATATAAGGAACTCCTTTGTCAAATGTAGCACCGCCACCACCACCAATGGCTAAGAAGCCAAATGAGAATACAAATTTTCCAGTTTTGTAAGCTAAATAAACTGAAGGAAATACAGGTGCTGAAATAGTTCCTGTGTAATCGCTTTCGTTGAGGTAAGGATAGCCAGCTGTAATTGTTTGGGTTTGAAAGATGCTCTGACTTGATAGGGATATGTGAAATCCATCACCTAGCTTGGTTAATCCAGCAGGGTTAAAATACACACCATCAATTTCAGTAGTTGCACCTCTTGATAACATCCTTGACCATGCTGCACTTTGGTTAGTGTTATGTACTAATCCACCGGCAATCACAAAATGTGCCGAAAGGAGAATTCCAAGAAATAATAAAGTAAACTTTTTCATATTTTATATAATTAATGAATAATTAGTCAGCTAATATATGTTATTTTTTATCAACTACGCCACTTTTTGGGATATTTATAGTTTCTTTGCAGCCTAAATAAATAAAAAAATTGATTTATGAAAAGAATTACTTTATTGCTGTTGTCTGTTATATTAGTATCGGCAACTGTTTTTGCAGGGGGCTATCAGGTTCGCCTTCAGGGAAATAAGCAAAATGGATTTGGACTTGTTGGTACACCGATGAGTTGGGGTTCTAGCTCTATTTTCTACAATCCAGGAGCTTTGTCGTTTATGAAAGACAAGATGCACTTCGAAGTTGGAGCAAGTGGAATCATGTCAAATGTGTCCTTCCAACAAACTGGAAGTTCAGTTACTGAAGAAACTGATAATCCGCTTGGAACACCGTTTTATGTATATGGTGCTGGTAAAATTAACGAAATGATTACTGTTGGTTTAGGTGTTTATACTCCTTTTGGAAGCTCAGCTAAATGGCAGGATGATTGGTCAGGAAAATTTTTGATTCAGAATATCTCTCTACAGGCTATTTTTATTCAACCAACAATTTCATTTAATTTTAATGATAAATTTGGTATTGGGGCTGGTTTCGTATATACCATAGGTGGTGTTGAAATTAATAAAGCGCTTAATTATGGTTCTAGTTCTGATGTTAATCTTAAAGCTGATGCAAGCGGAATGGGATTTAATATTGGTTTGTTTTACAAAGCAAGTGATAAGCTTTCGGTGGGTATAGATTTTCGCTCAAAAATTAATATGAAAGCCGATGGTGGTGATGCAACATTTAATGTTCCATCAGGATTAAACCCATTGATTCCTGCCACTAATAAATTTGATACAGAACTTCCTCTTCCAGGGAATTTGGATATTGGTATTGCTTATCAGGCAACTGAGAAATTGTTGATTGCATTTGAATTGGACTGGGTTATGTGGAGCACATATGATTCACTTTCATTTACTTTCGATCAAAGTGGCGAATTACTTAACTCAAGTAACCCACGTGAATACAAAGACTCTTTTATACCTCGTATTGGTATACAGTATAATATGATGGATAATCTACAGCTAAGAGCTGGTGCTTATTATGATACATCACCAACTAATTCTGATTATTTTACACCAGAAACAGTTAGTTTAAACACTTTTGCATACACACTAGGTTTATCATATTCACCAATTGATATGTTGAGTATTGATGTTTCTTTCCTTCAGTTGTTCGGTCAGAAAACAGAAATGCAGTATGCTCCTGATAACTTCAAGGGTACTTATCAAACAATTACCTATATCCCAGGATTGGGTGTTAGCTTAAGATTCTAAACCATTAATACAAAAAAAACATGAAATTTAAATTTATATATTATATAGCTATTCTGGCTTTCATGGCTTCATGTAAACCAGATGTTAACGAATTTACACCTAGCAACGGAACTGCTGATTTTACCAGTTATGTTGCTGTAGGTAACTCACTTACCGCAGGTTATGCAAGTGGAGCATTATTTATTTCCGGACAGGAATATGGATGGGCAAATATACTTGCAGGACAGTTTAGAGAAGTAGGTGGAAATGGTCAATTTAAAATTCCAATGATGCCAACAGAAGATGGTGTTGGTATTTCAGGACCTTTTTTAGTTACTAAATATGTACTTGGTTATAGTGAAGATTGTTTAGGTAATACTTCTTTGGCCCCGGTTAGAGCAGTTTCAAATCCCGATCAAGGAAAATTATTGGGTGAAATTGCCACTTCAGTTGCATCACAAGGACCTTTTAATAATACAGGTGTTCCTGGTATTAAAGTAGCACACTTATTTGCTCCTGGTTTAGGAACATTAAATCCGTATTATGGTCGTATGGCTGAAAATCCACAAACAGATAAACTTATAGATGAAGTACCAAAGGTTAATCCAACATTTTTTAGTTTTTGGGTAGGTAATAACGATGTGCTTGATTATGCAACATCAGGTGGTATTAATTCAATAACACCTTTGGAAGGTGATGTTGGTGTAGGTTTTGCTGCAACATATGCTGCTGCTGTTGGTACTGTTATGGCATCTGCCGATAAGGGTGTATTAGCAAATATTCCTGGAGTTACTTCGGCTGCATTTTTTACAACTGTGCCTTATAACGCTATTCCAATGGCTGATCAAACAACTCTTGATTTTATAAATGCTGCCTATGCGCCTTATAATGCTGCAATGGAAGGCATGGGACAACCCTATAGAATTAGTTTTGAACTTGGTGCCAATGCAATGGTTATTTTTGATGAAACTATGCCTGATCCAATACCGGCTCAATTAAAATTCAGACAAATGACTAGTGATGAGTTGGTACTGTTAACTATTCCTCAGGATTCTATTAAGTGCGCACAGTGGGGAAGTGCTAAACCAATTCCTACTCAGTATATTTTAACTGCATCTGAAATTGAAACAGTTACAACTGCAACAAATGCATTTAACGAAGTTATTAAAGCTACAGCTACTCAAAATGGATTAGCTCATGTTGACTTTAATAGTATTTTGGTGGAAGCAAAAACAGGATTGGTTTTTGATGGAATTACGTTTACAACTACTCTTGTTACAGGTAACTTGTTCTCATTTGATGGTATACATTTGTCAGCGCAGGGTAATGCTGTTGTTGCAAATTATTTTATTGATGCCATAAATTCTACTTACAGCGCAAACATACCTCACGCAACTGTTGGTAGTTATCCTGGAATTGAATTTCCATAAGGATTTGACATACAATTACTGTAAATAAAAAATGCGCCACTGTTTTAGTGGCGCATTTTTTATTTAATGAGGATTTCTATTACCAATCGTAATCACATGAATCCCAAAGTTTTCTTTCTTCTTCCGTAGTGATGTTTTCTGCTTCTTCGGGAGTGTACTTTTCAGATGTTTTTTCAAGCATACAATCACAAAAATCAACAGCATTTCTTTTTTTAACACCTTCGTTTTCCATAAATGTCATACAGCTTTTGGTCCATTTCGCTTTTTGATCTTTGTCCCAAGTATCAGCTTTTGAATCGCAGTTACAGGCTCCGGCAAATAATAATAATCCAAACGTTACTAATAATAATTTGATTGTTTTCATTTTGATAGAAATTTGTTAGTAATTGATATAATCTATTAATTGGAGAACAAATCTAAGAAATATTTCAATAATTCTAATTATTTTTGTGAATGAAAATTTAGATGAATGAAAAAAATTGTTTTTGCTACAAATAATGAGCATAAGTTAGAGGAGATTAAAAATATCCTTAAAGATGATTTCGAAGTACTAAGTTTGTTGGATATTGGGTTTAATGAGGATATTCCTGAAACGGGTGATACTCTGTCTGAGAATGCTTCACAAAAGTCACACACAATATATAGCAGGTTTAATATTGATTGTTTTTCGGATGATACAGGACTTGAAGTTGAAGCTCTTAATGGACGACCCGGAGTTTATTCGGCCAGATATGCTGGTGAAGGCTGCTCTTTTGAGGATAATGTGAATAAACTACTACATGAACTGAAAGGCCATGATAACCAAAATGCAGCATTTAGTACTGTGATATCATTAATTTTGAATGGTAAAGAGTTCCAGTTTGAAGGACGAATTGAAGGACAAATAACCAACGATAAGTTTGGAAAAGGTGGTTTTGGATATGACCCTATTTTTAAACCCAATGGCTTTGATATTACTTTTGCAGAGATGGATGCTGAAACTAAAAATAGGATTAGTCATCGTGCTTTGGCAACTAAAAAACTTGTGACTTTTTTGAATGGGAGTGATTAGTACATATTCTCAACAACCGTATTAAAAAGTTCACCAACCGATATTCCCATTGCTTCGGCTTGTTTGGGTACAATACTTGCCGGAGATAAGCCGGGAACTGTATTGATTTCGATAAAGTAAAGATTTGATTCAGTTAATATGTAATCGATTCGAACAATGCCCTTACACCCTAGCTTGTTGTATAACAATGATGAAAGGGCTTTAATGTCAGTTTCGTGTTCAACATCCAAATTATGTGGTGGTGTTACTTCTTCTGCCAGGCCTGAAGTATACTTTGCTTCGTAATCGAAGAAGTCATTTTTGCTGATAATTTCAGTGAGAGGAAGAATATTAAGTTTATTATTTTTTATAAAAAGTCCACAGGCTATTTCTCTACCATCAATGAATTCCTCAATTAATATTCTGCTATCTGTTTTAAAAGCTTTTTGTACGGCGGCATCAAAATCACTAGCTTTTGATACTTTAGAGATACCAACACTCGATCCGCTTCGTACTGGTTTAATAAATAAAGGGAGGCCTAAGGCGCTGATTACTTCTTCTTTATTAATTTTTTCGTCAGTTATATATGAAAATGATTTTGCAACAGTTATTCCGATGGATTGCACAAAACTATTGCATAAGTACTTGTTAAAAGTAAGTGCCGATGTATCCATTTCGCATGATGTGTAGGGTATATTTAACATGTCAAAATAACCTAATAGTTTTCCATCTTCGCCTGGTGTTCCGTGTATGGCGTTGAAAACTCCATCAAATTTAATTAACCGATTATCAAAAGTTAAGCTAAAATCATCTTTATTAACAAAGTGTTTGTTGCCAGTTTCATCTTCGTAGTACCATTGTTTTTTTTCGATAACAATAACATATGAGTTATAACTATTTTCATCGAGGTGTTTTTTAACCATCTTAGCACTTTGTATTGATATTTGATACTCACCTGAGTAACCACCACAAACAATTGCAATATTTTTCATTTATTATCTATTTATTGGGTACAAATTTAGTGTCTTTTTTTGATTGAAGATAAAACAGATATTTATGATTTATTGTAATTATTTAACTGGTGATAAAGTTCGGATTTACAAAGTTATACCACAAAGTAATACAAAGTATTGCACAAAGTTTCGCAAAGTTATATGTTTGGTGTTAAGCTAATTGCGTTAACCACAATGTAATTCTATGCCTGACAGCAAGGGCGGCGTTAATAATTGGGCGATACGCAAATTGTATAACTAACTAAATAATTACGATTATTTTATTATTATAACGCGAATTCGTGGTAGTGATTGCAGAGATAGCTTGTTGAAACACCAATAATGCTTTTGTTGGTTGGCGTAGGCGTAGGAACGGAGCCCACGTACAACCTATAAAACCACAATTGGGGTGAAACAACTATAAGCGAAAAGAACGGTTGCATGCCATGTTTCAGCTATGGATTTCTAAAATAGTTTGTTTAGGGCATGTAAACCACACAAAAACTAATACTTAACTTATTTTAAAATATTGTTGAGATATTAGGAAAGGGTGGGTAAGAGATAATTTTTACCTTTGCCGAAATATACCAAATACGCCATAAATTATACAATAATATTGGGGTATTGAAGTTATGAAACTGTGCCACACAGGTTACGGTGATTGGAATTAATTAACTGCAATGAGTTTTTTTTACTTTTTAGGACGAAGAAAGTTTTACCTACATTTTTTTATTGCCATTGTTTTATCGATATTTTTGCTTTGGGTGGTGCTAAAATCGATGGATGTATTTACTCAACATGGTGATGTGTATATTGTTCCCGATTTTGGTGGGCAAACTCTTGAGCAGATGGCTGATAAGGGCTATAATGATTATTTTATTTTTGAAATAATTGATTCTGTTTTTTATAAAAGTAAGCAAAAAGGCACTGTTGTTTTGCAAAATCCGTTACCTGGTTCAAAGGTTAAACAGGGGCGCCACGTTTACCTTACAACTGTTGCACAAATTCCTGAAAAAGTGTTGATGCCCAACCTTAAGAATCTGTCATTAAGGCAAGCTTTGGTTACCCTTGAATCGAATGAGTTATTGGTTGGTGAACTTGAGTATATTCAGTATTTTGCGCGTAATGCTGTTGTTGACCAGCTTATTGATGACGAACCGGTGGAAGCAGGCACTGAACTTCTTAAAGGGGCAACAATAAACCTTGTGTTGGGTAAAGGTGATTTTACGGTAATGATTCCCATGCCTTTTTTGATTGCATTAAAGCAAGTGGAAGTGCGAAATATGTTGCACCATTACTCGTTAAACGTTGGTAGGCAGTATTTTTTAGATGATGATGATACTGCACATGCGCGTGTATATAAAACTGATCCAAAAACTTTGACTGAAGAAATGCTTAGTTTGGGTCAGCCTGTTAATATTTGGTATCGATCGGATGAGTTAATTGACTTTGATGAATATTTATTGCAATTTGAGCCCGATACAATATTTGATAACATTGGTAATGCCCAAAATAAAATTAATAAAGATGAATTTTAAGATAATATCCATATTGCTTTTTTTGGGAATAAGCGTAGTTGCATTTTCCCAAGAGAGTGTTACAGGGATGCAGATAAATGAGGCAGTTGTTTTTGAGGCTAAAAAGGTTGCCAATGAAAGGAAGTCGTGTAATTGTGATTCGGAAAATGAAGTTGAAGCTTTGCAGCTACCATTTTTTGATGATTTTTCGGTTTCAAATATATTTCCAGATCAGGAGTTGTGGCATGGACGGTCGACATTTGTGAACAAAGATTTCCCTTATATGCCTGTTAATATTGGCGCTGTTACTTTTGATGCAATTGATAGCTCAGGCAAAGTATATAGTAGCGCAACAGTTGCTCCGTTTAAGGCAGATGAGTTGATGTCGCAAAATATTCGCCTCGATTCAATATTTGCTCCTGCCGTAAGGAAGCTAAGTCCGGAAGATTCAATTTATTTGAGTTTTTATTATCAGCCACAAGGTGTTGGTTATGCACCACAGTTGAGAGATTCATTAATTCTTGAATTTTCGCAGTATACAGGGAACATAGTTTATTCACATATGGATTCAATTACTGTTAGTACTGAATTGTATTTAGGCCCTGGAGACACAATTCGTCCACTTGACACCCTTTGGGCTCCTGCTGAGTTGGGTTGTAATCCTGATGTTTTTACAATTACATATGTTAATGTATATTATGGTGATTCGGTTACTGTTGCATGCGACTCGGTTTTAGTTCCTGAGGTGGTTTGGAATCAAATGTGGTATTCGGAAGGATTGAGACTCGATGAGTTTAGAGAAATACACAACCGTGATATGCTTCAAATTATGATTCCTATTGTTGATACATTCTATTTTATCGATAAGTTTAGGTTTAGATTTAGGAATTATGCAAGTATGCCAAATGAAAATTATCCTAATTCGTGGAAAAGTAATGATGATACATGGAATGTTGATTATGTGTACCTAAATTATAACCGGTCTGTCGGAGATACTACTTATAGAGCACTTACCTTTTCGGAGAGGGCTCCTTCATTTTTAAGGAATTATCAGGTTATGCCATATCGCCAGTATCGATATTCGCCAGTACCTAATATGAGTACAGAGATTCATATGTATATTGCCAATTTGGATAATATTGAACACAATACTAAATACTCTTATCATGTACAACAAGTAGCTGGCGATTTTGCTTTTGATTATTATGGTGGAAGTTGTAACTTGAAGCCATTTTATGAGGTTGGGTTTCAGGTTTGTGATGGCTGTGGAGCTGCACATGCTTGTCCTCCTGTAAATTTCTCGTTTTTCCCTGATATTAATTATGATACTACTTCCTATATCATTAAACATTATATAAGTGATTCATCTGACCAAAATTCAATAGTTGATTCGGCCATATATCATCAGGGATTTTATAATTATTTTGCATATGATGATGGTACTCCTGAAGGAGGATGGGGTGTAGACGGAACCGAAGGCGCAAAAGTTGCATACCAGTTTACTCTGAGTGTGACTGATACTTTATGGGGTGTTCAGATGTACTTTAACCGAACTTTAGCTAATGCAAATGAATCCTTTTTTGATTTATTGGTATGGAGCGATAACAATGGAAAACCTGGCGAGATTGTTTACAGACTTGAAAATCAAAAGGTAAAATGGGAGAATGGTCTTTATCATTTTTATCCATATATGCTTGATGAACCAATTATACTGGCAGGTACTTTTTATGTTGGTTGGCAACGAAACGGCCAGTATAAACTAAATATTGGCTTTGATGCCAATAATGATGTACATAGTAAGATATTTCATATGGATTATAATGAATGGTCGACAGCTACTTATGCCGGAGCATTACTTGTAAGACCAATTGTTGGCTCTGATATGGTGCTTTCCACAGATGAGTTAGCCACAGATAAAGATAATACAAGAATTAAAATTTTCCCAAATCCAGCTTCAACATATTTTTCAATATATAATACAGAATTGAAGAATGACCCGCAGGCTGAGTTAAAAATATATAGCACATTTGGAGCAGAAGTTCATAGCCAGAAAGGACTCGATACTAAAATTAGCATAGGCCATATCCCAACAGGTATTTATATTGTTAGGATAGTTAGCAAGAACAACTATTACACAACAAAACTACTGATTAACAGATGAGTGAAGAAGAAATAAAAGAGCCAATTGAAGAGAGTTTTGAGCTTTACGAACATCATAATATTACCGTTGATGCAGGACAAAGTCCGTTAAGGGTTGATAAATTTTTGTTTAATAAAATTGTTAATGTATCACGAAATAAGGTGCAGCAAGCTGCCAAAGCTGGTAATATTATTGTAAATGGTGAGGCAGTAAAATCAAATTATAAGGTTAAACCACACGATGTAATCTCGGTGGTGATGACATATCCACCACGTGATGTTGAAATATTACCAGAAGATATTCCACTTAATGTAGTTTATGAGGATAACGATGTTATTTTGGTTAATAAGGCTGCTGGTATGGTTGTCCATCCTGGTTATGCAAACTATACAGGAACACTTTTAAATGCTCTGTCTTTTCATTTTGCAAAAGATAAAAAAGGAAAAGTTGAAAATAATTTTGGCTACTTGGTACATCGTATTGATAAAGATACAACAGGACTATTGCTGATTGCAAAAAATGAACATGCCCAAACAAAATTGGCAAAGCAATTTTACGATCATACAATTGACCGGACATACGAAGCCTTGGTTTGGAAAGATGTGGAAAAAGAAGAAGGTATTATCGAAGGCAATATAGGTCGTAGTCTAAAGGATAGGAGGGTGATGACTGTATTTCCAAATGGTGAATACGGCAAACCTGCAATTTCGCACTACAAGGTATTACGAAGCTACGGATATGTAACACACGTTGAGTGTAAACTCGAAACGGGTCGTACACACCAAATAAGGGCTCATTTTACATATCTTGGTCATCCGCTTTTTAATGATAGCCGTTATGGTGGCGACAATATATTAAAAGGTACAACCTTTACAAAATACAAGCAATTTGTTCATAATTGTTTTAAAATCATAACTAGGCAAGCTTTACATGCCCGATCATTGGGCTTTATTCACCCCACTACGGATAAAAAAATGTATTTCAAATCAGATTTGCCCGATGACATGGTTAATGTTCTTGAAAAGTGGGAGGGATATATTTCTAATCGTCCTGATGAGTATGGTGGGTAAAAACCATGCTTGGTTACAATATACACAATTGAAAATGTGTAATCTTTAAGACCATAAAAGTTAGTAAACAATTACCTTAAAAGTGTTATTAATCTCTTCTGTACTTACTTTGATAAGGTAGAGCCCTTGTGCTTTTGAAGTTATCTCAATTACAAGGAAATTGTCACTTTTTTCTATAATTCTATATCCAGTTTCTTTACCCGTTGCATTAAAAACTATTATGCTGTTTATTACATCTTCGGGTAGTGTGCTGCCAAATGCAATTTTAATTTGGCCATCAGGTGATGGGTTTGGCGATATGCTTGGTAGTACTCGTATGTAATCCTTCGCAATTATGGTATCTGTAGCTGCAGCAGATGAAACAATTAGTCTGACATCAAATTCACCAGCTTTATTATACTTTATGCTCCCTGGTTCTTCCAGCTCTGAAAACTCTGGGTCACCACCTTCAAAATACCAACTATGCAAGTTTATATTTCCATATGATGTGTTAATAAAGGTAACCGATTCTCCCTTAATAATTGCTTTTGGCTCTCCCGAAAATCCTGCAAAAATATTTGTTGAATCTAAATTATTGCCTTTCAAAAAGCTAACCCCACTACCTGTTGGATCTAACCAGTAACTAAGTTGATTTGTTGAGTCACTGTTAATAGGATTCCACGAATAACTAATCTTACCATAGTAATCAGGTGCTTCCAAGTTTGAGCATGAAGCAAATCCACCAGTAAGTGCACCTACAATATAACCTGCATTATTAAATATTGGGCTGCCTGATGAGCCTCCTTCTGTAACTCCATGGTTGGTTATGGTTTCATCCCAGGTTACTTTCCAGTATTTTCCATCGGGATCTTCTGAATGGCTATTATAATTTGTTGATATCAACGATGATTCATATGTTGAAATCATTTTTAAATCACCCTGTGGATGGTGTATTGTTACGCCTGTTGGTGATGCTTCACCACTTATATCCCAACCATTATAATATGGTTTGTAGTTTGGGGGAACATCGTCTTTAAGAAGTAATAACTTAAAATCGGAGCCAAGGGTTGTACCCGATGTTGCATGTGCCAGCATATCAGAACCTGATAAAGTATTTAATTCGGGCTCAAATACTGGTTGTTCACAGTTTGCTGATTCATAGTTAAAGTAGAAAAGCCATTGGGCGTAATCATCAGCATCAGCATATTCGCCACAATGATTAGCAGTTAAAAAAAGTGGTTTACCATCATTATTGGTATTGTTTATCAACGAACCGGTACACCAAAAAGTACTACTGTTTTGCTTAACTAATATACGTGCAACACCATCTTTTTCAAATTGCCAGTTTTCGCCTTCATCACAATTAATATGAACTTCACAATTACCAGCATTTCCAAAATCACGGTGGCCATATTTATCATATAATAATCCTATTTCGTGGATCGAAAAAGGGAGTTGCTCATAAAGTGTTGGCGAATTTAACTCAATTATTATTCTGCTACCGGGTATAAAATCGGTACACATAAACGGTCCGTTATTGAAGCTGGTATATGCACCAAGCAGTTCATCCTTGCTATTGTTGTACAAATAAAGTTTGTCTTCGGGTAATAGATTTATGTTGTTAAAATATATGTTTATTGATACAGCCGTTGGTACAATAACCTCAAGGCGCCAAACAAAAATATTTTCACTCTTTTCCCAGTTGCCATTGTTGGATAAACGGTGGTTAAATGGTAAAGTATACCCTGCTTGTATTGGCCCTTTATCAACCATACGGTTCAATTGGGGAACAATATTAGGAATTTCAATGGTTGATATTTGTTCACTTAGCGAAGTCTTAAAACTAACCGGAATACTCTTAACTGTTATTTGAGCAGTTACAATAAGCTGAGTAATAGCTAGTGCGATGGCTAATAAATACCTGATATTCATAAATTTAAAATTTATTAAGTTAGATAGCAGCATGAAATTACACTTGTTATTTCTTGCTCCCGCCTAAAGTATTTCCAAAAATTATCTTAAAATAGTTAGTTTTTTTACAACGTTATTAGTTCCGCTATTAATAGTAACAATGTATAAGCCGTCTGGCTGATTGCCCAGATTAAGAACAAAAGATCCTTTATTTCTTGTGATTTTTTCGGAACTTATAATTTGTCCTTCAGCATTTGTAACCATAATATCAACTTCATGCTCATCGGCGGTAGCAAATTGAATGACAAAAATACCTGTGCCAGGATTTGGATAAATCCTAAAATCATCCAAACTAGAGAAATCTTCGATACCTACCCAATCAACAAGTATATAATCTTCAATTAGCTTTGTGTTGGTACCAACTGCATTTGTTACCGATAAACTAACATTAAAAGCTCCCCCTTGTGGATATTCTATATTTTGTGGGTTTTGTTCTGTTGATGTAGTAGGATTACCTCCTTCAAATTCCCATTCCCATTCTATGGGGTCGCCACTGGACAAATCTGAAAAATTAATAGTTTCTCCTTGCATTATGCTTGTATTGGAAGCACTAAAATCAGCTTCAGGAGCCATTCCACCAACAACAATGTAGTCTTCCTTAATTAGTGTGTCTGAGCCACCAAGATTTGTGGCAATTAACGTAATTGTATAAACACCCTCATTATTAAAACGAATGGTTGGGCTTTGTAATACAGATGTTGATGGCGATCCTCCATCCAATGTCCATAGCCATTCTATGGGATCTTGGCTCGAAAGATCAGTAAAATGTACTGATGTTCCGGGCAATACATTCGTGGCATCTGCTTCGAAGTCAGTGGTTGGTGCTACCATTTGATTTACATGAATATACTCTGTTTTAATCTCAGTGTCAATACCATCGCCATTTGTAACTGTAAGGCTAACATCCATATATCCAGTATCTGTATAAATTACCCATGGATTTTGTTCAGTTGATGTTGAAGGTTCTCCATTTTCAAACGACCAATCCCATTCAAACACACCTGGTTCTGATAAATCTGTAAAGAATACTGTGTCTCCTTGTGTAACTTCTGTAAGGTTAGCAGCAAAATCGGAAACAGGCATAATAATTTGCCACGAGATACCTGGTAATTTTTCCATGCCAGTATTGCCTGGGTCAAGCCAATCTTTTAATCTGGTGGCAGACGTATTTCCATTTTCTTCCCATGAATACCATATCTTTCCATAATATGCAGGCGATGGTGTTGAGCATGAGTTAGATGTGTAACCACCAGTTAAGTCACCCATAATAAGTCCATTACTGTCAAAAACCGGTGACCCTGAAGATCCTCCTTGCATAATAGATTTCCCGTTGAGGGTTTCGGCCCAGTTTAATTTCCAATGACTTGGATTACCATTCCAAAAAGTTGATGAAACGAGTGGTGTATCATATGTGGATATTTTTTTAATATCTCCAGCAGGGTGATGTATGCCAACCCCACTGCCAGCGTCATCATTTGAATTTGTTCTATTCCATCCATTGTAAAAAACATCATAAAATGACGGAATACTGTTATTAAATTCAACAAGATAAAAGTCAGAACCATCATCGGCAAAGCTAGGGTCATTAGCTTTTAATTGACATCCTGTCATTGAGTTTGATCCGCTATTAGTACCATTGCATGTGCTCGCCTGATAGTTGAAATAAAATATCCACTGGTTTCTGTCGCTTGAGTTTGAACCTTCGCCACAATGTGCCGCTGATAAAAAGTATGGGGTTCTATCATTATCAGTATTATTAATTAAGGAGCCCGAACACCAGTAGTAACTTCCTCCTATTTTAATTGACATGCGAGCAACTCCTTTTATTTGGTTTTCCCAGTTGTCGCCTTCTTCGCATGCAACATCAATCATACACCACCAAGAGTCTCTTGATTGATCATGCATAAACTCTATGTCACGATAGGCATATGCAATTTCACTTACATTAATTATGGCGTTTTCTGTAATGTCGTTAGGTTGAAAGTATTCCAAAATAATCTTGTCACCCTCAACAAATTGTGTTGAAAAAAGATTCTCATCTGGATTGTTTTCATTTGTAAATGCACCAATAACTTGAGTTTTATCATGATTATATAAAAATAACTGTCCTCCTACCGGGATGAAAAATTTACTATAATATACTCCCATCGCAAGTGCATTATCAACATTTATTTGTAAGCGCCAAAGCTTTCCCACATCCGGGATAACCGTCCATGAACCTGAGTTTAGCATGGTTCTATTTATAATTACGGAAGTTCCCATTCGTCGCGGACTGTTTGGGTTTACTGCTTCATTAATAAGGTCTTCAGCTGCGATTAATTCCATATCAGGAGATAAAAAAGATAATTTCTCATATCGATCGTCAAGTTGATACAACGTGCTGAATGGAGTTCCACCATTGCTTATTTGTGCAGAGGTATCCACATAAATGCCTAAGGCAAATATAAGTACTGTGATAAAGATTATGGTATTTTTTTTCATATGGCTACAATTATTTAAAAACTAGATATATCGTTACACATAACAAAATTACAGATAATTGAGTACACTTTGAAAGGATTGCTCTAAAAACTGCTAAATTATTATTAGAAGCCCCTTGTAGTAGTAATTGGAATATTTAACTACTTTTGGTGAAATTTTTTAAAATTATGATTGTTATAACAGGGGCAACTGGATTTATAGGAAGTGTTTTAGTTAGTAGATTGAATAAAGAGGGGTATAGTAACCTTATTCTTGTGGATGATTTTAGCAGCTTAAAAAAAGCCAAAAATCTAGACGAAAAACACTTTATCAAAAAAGTTGACAGGGATGATTTTTTTCAGTGGTTTGATGATTATAATTCTAATGTTGATTTAGTATTGCATATTGGAGCCCGTACTGATACAACTGAGTTTGACAGTAAGATTTTTGATGTTCTTAATTTAGAATACTCGAAGCAACTGTGGCAGAGGTGCAGTGATTGGGGTATTCCTTTTATTTATGCATCATCAGCAGCAACCTACGGGCTTGGTGAATTTGGTTATGTTGACAACCATAAGATTGTTAATAAACTGAAGCCATTAAATCCATATGGAGTATCAAAAAATGATTTTGATATATGGGTGTTGAAGCAAAAGGAGACACCTCCATTTTGGGCCGGACTAAAGTTTTTTAATGTTTATGGTCCAAATGAATATCATAAAGATAGGATGGCATCTGTTATTCTACATGCTTTTGGTCAAATTAACAATACCGCACAGGTTAAATTGTTCAAATCGCATAAACCTGAGTATAAAGATGGGGAACAACTTCGTGATTTTATTTATGTACTTGACGTTGTTGATGTTATATTCTTCCTGATGAGAAACAAACCTGAATCGGGAATTTATAATCTTGGTACTGGCAAAGCACGCACTTTTGTGGATTTGGCAATTGCTACTTTTACAGCACTTCAACTCGATCCAAAAATTGAATTTATTGACACACCAGAAGATATTCGTGATAAGTATCAATACTTCACCGAGGCTAAAATGGAAAAGTTAAGGGATGCCGGTTATAAAAAGGCATTTACATCACTCGAAGCTGGTATTAACGACTATGTTGTTAATTATTTAGCCAATAAGAATTATTATTAATCCTTTGTGATTATTTTAGGTATTCCTTTCTCAATAAATTTTAATTTCCAGTTAAGTAAGCTTGCATGGTAGTTAAGTTTTAACCCTGATTATGCATTTGAACTTCGTAATGAGAGTTATAATTACAGACAGTCTGCCATGTTGTCCAGTTTTGAAGTAGTTTCCCTCATTTTAGTTTTTCTATTGCATTTTCTGTGCTAATCTTGGTAGTGCTATTTCAAAATTAGTTACATTTGTTATTATTATAATAACCCACTCCCATGCTTGTAAAAACATATGGTACTGCTATTCATGGTATTGATGCAATTATTATTACAATTGAGGTAAATATTAGTCAGGGTAAAAAATTTTACCTTATCGGTTTGCCCGATAATGCAATTAAGGAAAGTCATCATCGCCTAGTTGCAGTAATTAATAATGTTGGTTTTAAATTTCCTCGTAGGCGTATTGTAATTAATATGGCTCCTGCCGATATAAAAAAGGAAGGCTCAGCTTATGATTTACCTATTGCCATTGCAATACTGTCAGCATCTGAGCAAATTGGTAATAAACGTCTTGATGATTTTGTTATGATGGGCGAATTATCATTAGATGGTACTTTAAAGTCGGTTAAGGGTGCGCTACCAATGGCAATTAAAGCCAAAGAAAATAATTTTAAAGGAATATTAGTACCGTTGGAAAATGTTATGGAAGCTGCAATGGTTGAGGGTATTGATGTGTATGGATTTAAACATATTAATGATGTAATCAACATGCTTGACAGTAATAGCCATGAGGGTCTTGTAAAAGTAAACCCAGCTGATCAGCTTGCAAAGCAAAACACATACCCCTTCGATTTTAGCGATGTCAAAGGTCAGGAAAATATTAAACGAGCTCTTGAAATTGTAGCGGCTGGTGGTCATAATGCCATAATGATTGGCCCTCCTGGTTCTGGCAAAACCATGCTTGCCAAAAGATTACCTTCCATATTACCCCCAATGTCCATTGAAGAGGCATTGGAAACAACCAAAATTCATTCAGTTGCCGGATTACTACAAAGTGATTCTTCCTTGGTTTCGGCACGCCCATATCGTTCCCCTCATCACACTATTAGCGATGCTGGATTGGTTGGCGGAGGAACATATCCGCAGCCAGGCGAAATATCGTTAGCACAAAATGGGGTGCTTTTTCTTGATGAGTTACCCGAATTTAAAAGAAGCGTACTGGAAGTAATGAGGCAACCCATGGAAGACAGGATAGTTACCATTTCACGTGCCCGTGTTACTGTTGATTATCCAGCTAGTTTTATGCTAATAGCCGCAATGAATCCATGTCCATGTGGGTATTACAATCATCCTGATAAAGATTGTGTTTGTTCGCCTGGAATTGTTAAAAGTTATCTTAATAAAATATCCGGACCATTGATGGATAGAATTGACCTTCATGTTGAAGTTACTCCAGTTCCTTTTAGCGAACTTACTGACAGAAAACCAGGTGAGAAGAGTGATGATGTGCGACGTAGAGTAATTGAAGCCCGTAAAATTCAGAGTAAACGTTACCAAGATCAAAAAAATATTTATAATAATGCCCAAATGGGAAGCAATGATATTCTTAAATATTGCCAATTAGATGAGCAGGGTAAAGGATTGTTAAAAAGAGCAATGGAAAAGCTAAGTCTTTCGGCAAGAGCTTACGATAGAATAATTAAAATTGCACGTACAATTGCCGATTTGGATAATAGTGAGAATATTAAGACTGAATATCTGGCAGAAGCCATACAATATCGTAGCCTCGACAGAGAGAGTTGGGGATCCTAGGAATTACAAAAAAATGAGATTGCTTATCCACCTCAAATAAACACAAAGCTCTTTGCAAGTAGCATAGACCCTCAAACATAACTTTGAGGGTCTATGTGTAACTTTAAAAGATTGTCTCTATATTTATCAAATTATCTTTTCTTCTGAATTAATGTGCTACAGAAACTTTTTTAATATATACCTGCTCATTTACAAATAATTGCACAAAGTAAACACCATTCTCGAAACCTTTGCCTTCTATTTTAATAAGCTGTTTACCTTGACCTTGTACACCTTCGTCACTTTGATAGACTATTTCTGCAAAAACATTAAACATTTTCACCCTTATATGACTTGATTCCTTGGTTGTGAAGGAAATATTTGTGTAATCGCCAAAAGGATTGGGATAAACGTTTACCTCAGCATTCATTTCTAAATCATCAAGACCCGTGCCGTTGTCAGTGGAGAAGTCAGTGCCAATAACTGATCCAAAATCACCAATTCCCTGTATGATATTATTGTTTGAACCATGATACAAAACAAAAAAGCCTGGGGAGTCCAAACCATTACCACCTTCATCGTACACATAAAACTGATAGCAGGAAAAACCATCAAGTTCAAATTCTTCAGTAAAAGTATGACCAGGTGTGCTGTAAGGACCACCTTCATAAACTACATTTCCTTCACTATTTAGAAGTTTCCATGTAGTTTCTTCCGGATTATTATCACACCTAAAAAACAGAGTCACAGATGAAGGTGTATAATCTGCTTCAGGAATAAGTTGGATGGTAGTATCGTTTAGGGGATACTGATCAGGATTTCCATTTGGATTTTCAGAATATATTTTAAGGCTATTTTCTTCAGCAGGGGTGAAATATATCATGGGAAGTTCAACAGTTTCATTTTCAAAGAAAGCAAGAGTTCCCGTCCAATCAAAAGTTTCCAGTGAACCTTCATTTACCTGATAAAACATTGTGAGGGAAGTAAGATCCTCGTTGCCGTTGTTACGTAGAACAACTGAAGGAGCAAGTGAGCCTGTGCATGATTTTTCAGGAACGTTTGACACATGAGATAGTGAAGCATCATAATCATTAATATTAGAAAATTCCATAAGATCCACTTTGGTAGCATTCAGAACTTCTTTGGTTCCATGTTCCTGCAAGAAGATCACAAACTCACAGTTCTCAGGCAGCCAATCAAGGTCTATTACAAATGAGTAATTCTGTTCTATTACATTTCCTGAGGAGAAATCCAAAGGGATACCATTATGATTAGGAAGCATTGTGCGTTGTGCAAAGTTAAGATGCGATTGTCCTTGCCAAAATTCAGGTATATCTGATTCAGTAATTGCACAGTGCAAACGAATATCAGATCCTGCATAGGGATCAACCATTTCAATTGTTACATCCACATTAAAGTCAACAAAACCTGCCGATGTTCCTTGTATATCAATTGAAAATGACGTAGGGATATCAATTTTCTGGTTATAGCGCTGTAAGTACTGCGGATAAAGGCTTGTACTATTACTTCCTCCAACATAGGGTGAACCACCATCAAAGACAGCCGTTGGATACCCTGAAATGTTATAATAGGAATTTCTTGCATTTGAAGCAGTATTAGTATAACTGTCGCCATTATGATTCTCAATAATAACAACATCATGCCCGTTGGCAACAAGGTCATCAGCACCCATAGCAGCGCCAGGACAATACTGACACCAGGTACCGGTACCTATCTCAATAAGAACCATGTTGCGGGATATTTGCTGTGAGAATGCAGCGCTGAGTCCAATCAGCAAAACAATAAGGGTAAAAATCAGTTTTTTCATATTAATTAGTCGTTAGTTGTTATACAATGGTTTGCAAACTTAATCATTTTTAAGAGGACCTGCAGCTCATTATTAAAGTCATTAAATATTTAAAGGAGTTCTAATAATTGCATTTCATCAAGTTTGCCAGAGTTTTTATCTATATTTTCCATGTATTTATTTGACATAGATAATGTGTAAAATATGTAATACTAATAAGTCTCATATTTTGTTTATTTTTATCCTTCTAATAACATCACTTAATGATATTCACAAATGGGTAGCAGCGAAATAGTTAATTGCTGCAGTTTATATGAGTCAGGGCAAAATCTATTAAAGCGAGCAATTCAAAAGTTAAGCATTCCTGCAAGAGCTTATGGTAGGATAATAAAAATTGCATGTGCAATCGCCGATTTGGATAATAGTGAGAATATTAAGACTGAATATCTGGCGGAAGCCATACAATATCGTAGCCTCGATAGAGAGAGTTGGGGTAGTTAAAACTAAAGAAGACAATGATATATTTCAAAAAACTCGTTTATAAAATTGCTATTGCTATATTACTCCCAATACTTACGGGTGCAATTATCTTATCATATTTTTTATACCTAAGAATTTCGGAAAATACTGAAAAAACTCATATTGACCATTTACAGGATGTGGTATTTAGTTATGTTGAATTTTTGGACATGACCCTTGAAAAAATCTCAACTAATATTAATAAGGATGTATTATTTCTTGAACAAACCAATTCCAATACTGTGGAAGAATTATTGAAAATAACGACTGATAATTTATCCATTGACAGCATTATTTTTGGTTCAGGAATTATATTTGACAAATATAAATATCAGGATAATAGAGAGCTTGCCTTCTTTTATTCTTATAAAGATAATAATAAAATTATTGAAGTAGAAGTAGATGATTTTCCTGATAAAAATCATTTTGACTATTTTAGAGAGAAACCTGATTGGTGGAGAATACCTGCTGACAGACACATTAGCGGCTGGACAAAACCATATTTTGATAGTCTGGTTGGTCATACAAGCATGGTTACATATTATCAGCCTTTTTTCTTTGATGATGTTTTTGCCGGGATAGTTACAATCGACATCTCACTTGACAGAATGGCTGATTGGTTAAAAAAAAATGAAAAAAAAATTGAAAAAGACTTTGATCCTACTACTTACCTAATTTCATTCGATAGTACAATTATTTATACAGATGCCTTTGGACGGATTGGTTTGAATGTTTTTGATAGCACTAATAACTATAGACAGATATATGAGACTGATGGAGTAATAAGTGTGATTAATGATGCAATTGCTGGCAAAACCACCCACAAAATTATTAAATCCATAAAAGGTAATAAATCAAATATTGCTTTTAATACGCCGCTGCACAATACTAAATGGACTGCAGTTGCAGTAATCCCATATAAGATTGTATCTGACAAAGTGATAAAAACAGCCGGTAGAGCAGTTGCATTAATTTTCAGTTTTGTCATTTTTATTGTAATAGTTGTTATCCTGATGACAAATTACATTACAAAACCAATTATAAGGTTGAGTCAATCATCACTCAAAATTGCCGAAGGTGAATATGAAACCGAAATAAGAATTAAAAGCAGAGATGAAATTGGAGTTCTGGCCAATAATTTTAAACTAATGACAACTCAACTTCAAAAAAGGGAAAAAGATATTAATGAGGCAAATACAAAATATGAGATTATTTTCGATAATTCACCCATTGGTATCTTATATTTAGATGATAAACTTACAATTATTTCATACAATAAAAAGTTTATGGAGATAATTGGTTCTGATATTAAGGATGATTTAATTGGTAAGAATATTAATGTTATTAAAACTAGTAAAGACCAAAAAGATATATTACAAGATGCCGTTAATACAGGAAACAATAAAAGTTATATTGCCGAATCTCTTTATAATTTGGGAGTATTCATAAAAATAAATATTAACCCTATTGTTGATAGTGTTAATGATAACTTGGGTACGATTATTACCGTAGAAGATGTTACAGAGCAGAACAAAAATACCGATCTTAAAATAAAGACTGAGGCAGCATTAAAGGCCAGTGAATCGAAAAGTTTGTTTCTAGCAAATATGAGTCATGAAATTCGTACACCAATGAATGCTATAATTGGGCTTTCGTATTTGATGGAGAATACTGAGCTTAACTCAAAACAAGATAATTATCTAAAAAAAATCAATAGTTCAGCAAAAATGCTTTTGGGCATTATTAATGATATTCTGGATTTCTCAAAAATTGAAGCTGGTAAACTCACATTAGAATATGCTAGGTTTAATCTTGAACAGATGCTAATCGACGTAAACAATATTTTTTCATACACTGCTGCACAAAAAGGCCTTGAATTTATTCTATTTATTAATCCTGATATACCAAAAGAAATTAAGGGTGACGAATTAAGGCTTAAACAAATAATTATCAATCTACTAAGTAATGCAATTAAATTTACCCATGAAGGTGAAATTGAAGTCAGCATAAAAGTTAAAGGAAAAACCAAAAAAAATATACGCCTTGAATTTAAAGTAAGAGATACTGGTATTGGCATGACTGAAGAGCAAAGGTCAAAAGTTTTTGGCGCTTTTAGTCAGGCCGATGAAAGTACTACAAGAAAATATGGCGGTACCGGATTAGGTCTTTCCATTTCTAAACATCTTGTTGAAATGATGGATGGTAGAATCGATCTTACAAGTACACCCAATGTAGGTACTACTTTCTATTTTGATGCTAACTTAGTACAAGTGGAACAGGAAAACCAGTTACAATTCACACCCACACCAGATCTTGAAGGAACAAGAGTTCTTGTTTGTGATGATAATGCTACAGCTAGATTAGTGGTTTCAACTATTCTTAAGTCATTCTCATTTAAACCAGAAGAATTCGATAATGGCACTTCTCTTGTTGAAAAACTTGAATTACCTGGAGAAGAAAAATACGATTTGCTGATTCTTGATTGGCAAATGCCTGAAATTGATGGAATTGAAGTTGCAAAGAGAATAAATAACAGTAATAGTATAAAACATAAACCCAAAGTAATTCTACTAACTGCATACAGTGAAACAAATTTTGATGAAATGGACTTGACGGGAATTGATACGGTTATTTACAAGCCTGTCACAAATTCTGTTTTGTTCGACACTATTATGAATGTTTATGGAAAAGATGTACCCAAGCGACATAAACAAATGAGTGAAGTTGATTTAAATACAAATAAATTAAATGATTATGCGGGAGCAAATGTATTGCTTGTTGAGGATAACGAAATAAATCAAGAAGTTGCAACAGAATTATTAGAATCAATGGGTCTTAATGTCGAAATTGCAAGCAACGGCAAAATAGCAACAGAAAAAGTTCTGGAATCCAATCCATCAAAGTTCAATCTTGTTTTTATGGATTTGCAAATGCCTGTAATGGATGGTTATACTGCTACAAAAACAATCATAAGCAATAAAGATTACGTTAATCTACCAATTGTAGCAATGACCGCTGATGTTATGGAAGGTGTGAAAGAAAAATGCATAGAGGTAGGTATGAAGGATTTTGTTTCAAAACCAATTAATCCTGCCGAAGTTGTAAAAGCAATTGTTAATTGGGCGGTTAAACCTGCAAAAAGGGCTACAATCAATACTAAGCAGTCTGTAATTAAGGATAAGAAGGAGATTGAAAAAGAAATTGATATTCCTGATATTCCCGGATTGAATATTGAAAGTGCTTTGGGTAGGATGAATAATAAAAAGAAACTCTACTTAAGCATTCTTGAGAAATTCTATATCAATAATCAGAATTTCATTAGTGAGATTAAGGCAACTCTTGAAAAAGGAGATTATGAAACTTCACAAAGATTGATCCATACTTTAAAAGGAGTGAGTGGGAATATTGGAGCAGATTCTTTGAATGAAAAAATAAAATTAGTTGAGGCTAATATTATTGAGAAAGATTCAAAGAACACTGAAAATGGGTTAAACAAATTAGATGTAGAATTAAAACAGCTATTTGAGGATATTTCATCTCGACTTGATTTTGGTTCAAAATCAAAAAGTAAGGAATTGAATATTGAGCTTGTAAAAGAAATAATACCTAAGCTTAAACAACTCCTAACAAAAAAGAGTCCAAAGGCAAAAGTATTGATTAAGGAACTTGAGGAAGCTGGTTTATCGGGAGATTTATTTAATGAGATGAAGAACAAACTAAATAAATATGATTTTAAAGGCGCATTGCGGTTACTAGATAAATTAGCACTATAAGGAAGTATCAATACTTAAAAATATGTCATTCTCAAAAATAATATCAGTTTCATTAATTGTAATTACATCCATATTATTTTGTGCACAAACAGCAATCAGTCAAACAAACCTTGACTCCTTATGGGCTATATGGAATGATCCTTCACAAACCGATTCCATTAGGTGTAAGGCAATGGATGATATTGCATGGGACGGCTACCTCTTTTCTCAACCCGACAGTGCTTTCTATTTTGCACAACTGGAATATGACTTTGCCAAAAACAAGGGGCTTAAAAAACAGATGGCATTAGCTCTGAACACTCAGGGAGGTAGTTTTAGACTCAGAAGCGATTACACCAATGCCATTAACTATTATACCCGCTGTTTATCAATCTTTGAAGAAATTGGGGATAAAATCGGAATTGCCAACACCTTTAACAATATCGGAATTATTTATTATGAACAGGGTGATTACGCCAGTGCCATTGATTATTATACCCGCAGTTTATCAACCTATGAAGAGATTGGGGATAAAATCGGAATTGCAACTTCTTTAGTCAACAGTGGGATTATTTATTATGAACAGGGTGATTACGCTAGTGCCATTGACTATTATACCCGCAGTTTATCAATCTTTGAAGAAATTGGGGATAAAAACGGAATTGCCAACACCTTTAACAATATCGGAATTATTTATAAGAATCAGGGCGATTACACCAGTGCCATTGACTATTTTACTCGCGCTTTAAACATCCATGAAGAAATTGGGGATAAAATCGGAATTGCCAATGCCTTTAACAATATCGGAATTATTTATAAGAATCAGGGCGATTACACCAACACGATGGATTATTATACCCGCAGTTTAGCAATCTTTCAAAAAATTGGGGATAAAATCGGAATTGCCTCTTCTTTGACCAACATTGGGGTTATTTATAATTACCAGGCCGATTACGCCAGCGCCATTGAGTATTATACCAGCAGTTTATCAATCTATGAAGAAATTGGGGATAGAAGGGGAATTGCCCATTCCTTAAACAGTATTGGGAGAATTTATAAGGAAAAAGGCAATTACACCAATGCCATTGCATATTGCACCCGCTCGCTAAATATAGCACACGAGGTAGGCGCTGCAATAGAAATAAGGGATGCTGCAAATGTACTTCATACTGCATATAAAACCACTGGGAAGTATAAAGAAGCTTTAGAAACGTATGAGCTTTTTATTGCAACAAGAGATAGCATTAAAAGTGAAAAAAATCAACGTGAAGTTATACGCCAGGAGTACAAATATGCCTATGAAAAACAAAAAAATAAAGAAGAAAAGATCCATTTGGAAGAAGATAAAGTTGCAGCAATTATAAGTACTAGAAATTATATAATTATTTACTCTGGTCTCGGGCTTCTTTTTATCCTGTTAGTTGTTGCCCTTTTCTATGTAAAGGCTTTGGGAAAAAGGAATAAGATAATTAATGAACAGAAAGACGAATTAGAAGAGGCAAAGGAAATTGCTGAATCAGCCACCCAATCAAAAAGTCAGTTTCTTGCAACAATGTCTCATGAGATTCGTACACCAATGAACGCAATCATTGGGCTAACCAACCTAGCCTTAAAAACAGATTTAAATCCAAAACAACAAGACTATCTGGGAAAAGTTGATCGATCGGCAATCTCATTATTAAGCATTATAAATGATATTCTTGATTTCTCAAAGATTGAAGCCGGCAAGTTGAATATTGAAAATGTAAACTTTGACTTAGAACAGGTTTTTAATAATGTATCCAATATAAATGCAGGTAGAGCGCAGAAAAAAGGATTAGAATTTAGTTTGCACATATCAAAAGAGGTTCCCTTCTATTTAGTTGGCGATTCATTACGTATAGGTCAAATTCTCAATAATTATTGTAGCAATGCCATTAAATTTACTGAGAAAGGAGATATTGTAGTAACAGTTGAACTTGGAGAAAAAATATCTGAGAATAAACTTAAACTTAACTTCTCTGTTAAAGATACCGGAATTGGTTTAACCGAAGAACAACAAAGCAGATTGTTTCAGGAGTTCAGTCAGGCCGATAGTTCTACCACTCGAAAATATGGTGGTACAGGTCTTGGATTAGCAATTAGTAAGCGCCTTGCTGAATTAATGGGTGGCAATACATGGCTGGAAAGTGAAGTGGGTAATGGAAGCACCTTCTATTTCAGCGGTGTATTTGAAGTACAAGAACAAAACAAACGTGCTGAGTTTAAAACGCCAAAAGAACTTAAATCAATGAAAGTGTTGGCATGTGATGATAATATAACAGCCCGATTTATAATAAAAGAAACCATTGAAACATTTGGGATTGCAATTGAAACAGTTGCATCAGGCAGAGAGTGTATTGAAGAACTTCAAAACAATTCTTACGACTTATTGATAATTGACTGGTTAATGCCAGAAATGAATGGTTTAGAAGCAGTTAAGATAATCAAAGAAACGGATTATCTTGCAAATATCCCAATTCTTATGTTTAGTGCATTTGGTACTGAGGAAGTAGCAAAAAGAGCAGAAAAACTTGGAGTCAGTCATTTTCTCACTAAGCCATATACGTATTCAACAATATTCGATACAATTATGGTTATTTTTGGGAAAGATGTTAGAACTTCCAGAATCAGGATTGAAAAAGGAAAAAAACATGAAGATGAACTGAGAATAATTTCAGGCACAAATATTTTGTTGGTCGAAGACAATGAGATCAATCAGCAAGTGGCATCGGAATTACTAGAAGACGAAGGATTTAATGTTGATATTGCTAATAATGGTCAGGAAGTTCTTGATATGCTTACCGCTAACAGTCAAAAATATAGCCTTATCTTTATGGATATTCAAATGCCCATAATGGATGGCTACACAGCTACTCAAGAGATTAGAAAAATTAAGAAATACAATAATATTCCAATAGTTGCAATGACTGCAGATGCTATGACAGGTGTAAAGGAGAAATGCATAGAACTAGGAATGAATGACATGGTTACCAAACCTATTGATCCGGATGAAATGTTTGGGGTAATGGTGAAATGGATTAAGCCAACAGCTAAGAGCCAAAAGCCAAAAGCCAAAAGCCAAAAGCCAATAACTAACATCCAAGAGCCATCAATTCCTAAAATATCCGGATTGAATATTGAAATTGCTTTGGGCAGGATGAACAATAAAACCAAACTCTATTTAAGTATACTTGAAAAATTCTATAACAATAATCAGAATTTCGTTAGTGAGATTAAGACAACTCTTGATAAAGATGATCAAGAAACTGCACAGCGTTTGATTCATACTTTAAAAGGGGTAAGTGGGAATATTGGAGCTGATAGTTTGCATGAAATCGCAAAAATAGTCGAGGTTAGTATTCATGAAAAAGATTCCAAAAAAATTGAAGATGGAATAAATAAACTAGATGTAGAGTTGAAAGAGTTGTTTGAAAACATTTCAGCTAAACTTAATTTTGATAAAAAAACAGTAACCAAAGAATTAAATATTAAACTTGTAAAAGAAATTATCCCAAATCTAACACAACTATTGGAAGAAAAAAAACCAAAAGCAAAAGTGCTGGTTAAAGAGCTTGAAGAAGCTGGTTTATCAGGAGATTTATTTGAAGAGATGAAAACTAAGCTAAATAAATATGACTTTAAGAATGCACTCGCTTTACTTAATAAAATTGAAAAAACACTAACTTAATTTACCATGGAAAATTTGTATAATAACACCATATTAATTGTAGATGATACACCGGAAAATATTGATATACTAGTTGAGTTACTTGAAGACTTTGAAAAGCAAATAGCAATAAACGGTGAAGATGCTTTGGAAACAGCTTGGGAAGGTGATGCCCCCGATTTAATATTGTTGGATATTATGATGCCTGAAATGGACGGCTATGAAGTATGTGAAAAACTTCGTGCTAACAATAAAACAAAAGATATCCCTGTAATCTTTCTTACTGCTAAAACAGAAAAAGATGATATTGTGAAAGGATTTGAAGTTGGGGGTCAGGATTATATTACCAAACCATTTGATGCACGGGAATTGATGGAAAGGGTGAAAACTCAACTTGAATTAAAAACGCAAAGAGAAATATTAAAGAACATGAATGTAGTTCTCGAAGAAAAAGTTCAGGAAAGAACAGCACAATTAAATGAATCAAATGAAAATTTAGATAAAGCTAATAAGCAGTTGTTGGTATTGGATGAGGCTAAAAATCAATTTCTTATGCTAATAAGCCACGAGATACGTACACCATTAAATGGGATAGTAGGCTCTGCTTATTTTCTTGATGATATGATTCAAGACCCCGAATTAAAAGAATTTCTTGATATGCTAAAAGAGTCTGTTGATAGGCTCGACAAGTTTTCGCAAACTGCTCTTGAAATAACTCAAATGCAAACAGTTGGCAGAGACCTTAAAAAAAGTAGTGTTAATATAAAATCTATTATTGAGAAGGAAGTTGAATCCATCATCTCATCGGCTAACGACAAAAAAATAACAATATCAACTATTTACTCTGAAAAAGAAGAAATTATAGCTATTGAAGACTATTTTAAACGGGCTATTAAAGAACTAATAGGTAATGCTGTAAAATTTTCAAATGAAAATGCAGAAATTGTTATTAGCACATTTGCTGAGGATGATAGTTTAAAAATTAGTATTACAGATACTGGAGAAGTAATCCCTCCTGAGAAAATTGAAGATATCATAAAACCATTTGGTTTGGGTAAAGATCATTATGATAAAAACATTGGCCTCGGACTTACATACATTAAAACATTTCTTGATATTCATGATGCCACTATCGAAATTAAAAGTAGTATTGAGGAAACAAAAATTACACTTATTTTCAATATAATTTAAAACAAAATAATGGAATTGGATAAAATATCAATTGAAGAAATCAATGCCCTTAACAAAGGTACCATGATGGAACATCTTCATATTGAATATATTGAGGTTGAAAAAGGCAGATTGGTAGCTCGTATGCCAGTAAACCATACCACTTTTCAGCCAGACAAGATACTTCACGGTGGTGCAACAATTGCTCTTGCCGAAACTGTTGCAGGATTAGGGTCGGCATATTTGGTTGATAATGAAAAATATGCAGTAAGGGGGGCACAAGTTAGTGCCAACCATATTAGAAGTATTCGAAATGGATATGTGTTGGCAACCGGCAGTATTATTTATAAGGGCAGCAATATGCATGTTTGGAATATTGATATTACTGATGAGCGAAATAGTATTATATCAACATGTAGGATAACTAATATTATTACTAAAAAATGATTAAAAGTATTTTTGATATAAGTGAACTACTACTTAAAAAAAGTTTACCCTTTGCAATTTACTGTTTGCCAGGATCAAAAGTATTTAAATTAGTATTTCAAAAAGAACAAGTTTGCCATAAGGTTGATATTCTTGATATTGAAGATGTATCGGGTTTTGTAATTGCTGATTTTAATAGTGCAAGAACCGGAACGACAGAAATTATTAAACCAGATTTTGAAATTTTTGAAGGTGATAATACTGATGAAGCGTTTGAATTCATAAACAATCTATCAGATAATGATGGTAATGGTTTTGAGGAAAATATTTATGTTTCAAAATCAAACTATCTTGATACAGCGCAATATTTAATTACTAAACTTAAAGATAATGAGTTGCAAAAGGTTGTGTTGTCGCGTGTTATTCAAAAAAAGCTAAAAAAGAATCTGGATACAACCAAGTTATTAAAGCAACTTGCTGAAAAATACGAAAATGCCTTTGTGTATCTATTTCATATTCCTGAAGAAGGAACATGGTGTGGTGCATCACCCGAAATATTGTATAAAGCGGTTGGCGATTTTGTAAATATTGATGCATTGGCAGGTACAAGATTAATAACAGAAAATAATGGCAATGCAAACTGGAGTCTCAAAGAAAAAGAGGAACAATATTATGTAACCTTATTTATTGAGTCATTGTTATCTGAGCTTGGAATTGATGTATATGAAGAAAGTGATCCAACGACAGTTACTGCAGGAAGTTTGGCTCATATTTGCACAAAGTTTAATATTCCAATTTCTTCAGTTAAGTCAAAAATAGGTAAGCTTATAGCAGGGCTTCATCCAACTCCAGCGGTGTGTGGATTGCCTAAAGCAGATGCTTTTTTTCTGATACAAAAAGCAGAGCAACATCAACGACGATATTATACAGGGTTCCTGGGTCCATGGAATATGAAAGAAGAATCACATTTATTTGTAAACCTTAGATGTGCTGAGTTAGGCTCAGATAAAATTAATATTTATGTGGGTGGTGGCCTTACTGCTTCCTCAAATCCTGAAGCAGAATACGAAGAAACTGTGCATAAATCTCAAACATTGTTGTCCATTGTGGAAAATTTGTAGAAATTTGCAGCATGACTTCTGATAAGAAAAATATAAGCCTACTTGCTGATTTATTTGTAAAGAGCGGACTTACTGACATAGTAATATCACCTGGATCACGAAATGCACCAATAATACTAAGTTTTGTAAACAGAGCTGGAATAAATGCATTTAGTATTGTTGATGAACGAAGTGCTGCATTTTTTGCACTTGGTCTTGCCCTTAACTCTAAAAAAACAGTTGCAATTGCATGTACTTCTGGGAGTGCTGTATTGAATTATGCATCAGCAATTTCTGAGGCATATTATCAAAAAATACCCCTTCTTGTTATTACTGCCGACCGCCCCATAAATTTAATTGATATTGGAGATGGACAAACCATAAGGCAAAGAAATATTTATGAAAACTACATAAAGAAAAGCTATCAGTTACCAGCTACTCTTGACACAGATGCAGAGTTTGAAGCTGCCGAAAAGATTATAAATGAAGCTATTAATGGCTGTGTCTTCCCACAAGCTGGTCCCATACATATAAATATACCTTTTGATGAGCCAATTTATGGCACTACAAAAAAACATGTTGTAGGTAAATTAGCATTTCGCGATAATAGTACATCAATTATTTCTAAATCTCTTTTGAAAGAAGTTGTTACCAAATGGAACAATAGTAACAAGGTATTAATTATTGTGGGACAATGGGGTGTGAGCCAAAAGCTTGTTGAAATTCTTGAAAAAATTTGCCAAAATAGTAACACGGTTGTATTAACAGAAACAACTTCAAATCTTTTTAGCCTTGATTTTATTGATACAATTGATAATATTGTTTCTTCAATTAACGATAATGAAATAGAATTATTTAAGCCTGATATTATTATCAGCTTTGGTGGTCAAATTGTTTCTAAGATGATAAAGAAATTTCTAAGAGATAATAAACCACAGGCTCATTGGCATATTTCACCGTCAGGGGAGGAGTTGGACACATATTTTAGCCTAACTATTGTTATTAAATATGATGAGTTTGCTTTTTTCGAGTCGGTTATTCCGAATTTATTACCTGTAAAGAGTAGTTATTTTGCTCAATGGACCAACAGAAAGAACAAAGTAAGTATGAGGAAAGATGAGTATATTTCTAAAATTGAATACTCTGATTTTAAGGTATTTGATAGTATATTTAAACAGCTCCCCGAAAACAGTGTTCTTCATCTTGGCAATAGTACACCAGTTAGATATTCGCAACTATTTGGTAGTGAAAAAAATATAAACTATAATTCAAACCGAGGTGTTAGCGGTATTGATGGACAGGTTTCCACAGCAGCAGGGTTTGCGTATGCATCTGATAAATTGAATGTGCTAATTACTGGAGATTTGGGGTTCTTTTATGATTCCAATGGATTGATGAATAAGTACTTAAAACCGAATCTTAAAATTATTGTCATCAACAATTCAGGAGGAGGTATTTTTAGGTTTATTTCGGGTCCGGACACATCTGAAAACCTAGATGAGTTTTTCGTTGCAAAGCACAACTGGAGTGCTGAATACATCTGTAAAGCATTTAATGTTAATTACACTAAAGCAGATAATACTAAAGATCTGGAAAATATTCTTCCTTATTTTTTGAAAAATGAAAGTGTAAATACCGAGTTGTTAGAAATATTCACACCTTCTGAAATAAACGCAAAAGTGTTAAGAGAGTATTTTAAGTTTATAAAAAAAGCTGAATAATAGCTTACCTTTAACTTTCAACGAATGAATCAAAACTAAGTAATTACTTTTCTTACAGAGTCAATAACAGTTCCGTCAACCCATTTTATAACAGCAATTATTTCATCACTTAACTCTATTTTTTCAGGTACACCACAAATGGCTTCTGCCTCATCCTTAAGCTCCTGAATAGTTTTAATAAGTAACCCCGAATTTTTAGTTTTTTCTATAAGATCCTGCCTCAAAGGGTTTATTGCAATACCACGTTCGGTTACAATTACATCGATTAATTCACCTGGTGCACAAATGGTAGTAACTTCATCACGAATAACAGGAATCCGATCACGGAATAAAGGTATTGGCATAATGGTAGTTTTACCTGCCAATGTATTCTGCCATCCACCAATGCCATGCAGCAAATAACCATCAGAATGAGTAACAACATTAGCGTTGAAATTAACATCAACTTCAGTTGCTCCAAGTACTACTATGTCAACCATTGCAGCAAAATTACCCTTGCCATGGTAATTGTAAGATGTGAAAGGAGAGGTGTCAATATGATTTTTATTTTCACGCATTGAGCGTACTCCTTCTAGGTCAAAAGTTTGGCCGTCAAGTATGTATTCAACTAAACCTTCCTCAAGTAGTTCAACAGGATATTGGTTGCTACCAGCGCGAATAAAACGAGCTTTCCAATTATTTTTTCGTAGGATATCACCAAAATAGTTGCCAATTGATAATGCTGTTCCACCGGCTCCTGCCTGATATGAGAATCCATCATATATCAATCCAGCTTTTTCACAAAATTCGGCTGTCATTTCAGCTATTAAAAGTCTGTCGGGACTTTTGGTAATTCGGGTTGTTCCTGAAATTATTTTCTCAGCAATTCCCACCTTGTCAACTTTAACAACGTAATCAACATAATTGCCTTGAATTTGCCATGGAATACATGGGAATTGTACAAGATTGTCAGTAACAACAATAACATTGTCAGCGTACTGTGAGTCGCCCAATGCAAATCCTAACAATCCGCATGCAGCATTACCGTTTACTCCATTTGCATTCCCAAATGGGTCGGCTGTTGGTGCTGCAATTACTGCAATATCAATTCTAACTTCACCATCTTGAATTGCCTGGTATCGTCCACCATGTGATCGCAATACACCCAATCCTTGCATCTTGCCTTCAGAAGCAAATTTACCTAATGGACCATTCATACTACCTTCAATACGGTTAATTGTACCATCTTCCAAGTAGGTAATTAAATGTTCTTGACAAGGAAATGAAGCCGAAGGAAACCATCGTAAATTTTTTATACCTAGCTCATGTGCAATATCAAATATTTGATTTGCAATAATATCGCCATTACGAAAATGATGATGTGTAGATATGGTCATGCCATCTTTCAATCCTGCTTTAATCAGGGCTTCTTTTAGTGATGCTACCTGTTTGTTGCCATCATCGGGATAATCGGCGCAACTGGAAATTTTTGGTCCATATCGGCGACCAGTTGGTCTGTGTTTTCCAACACCTTTAAAAGGGATGTGCTCTTCTCCATTAATTATGGTTGGCACCATTCTGCCCACAGCATTTTTTACAACTTTATCGTATTTCTTCATTTTTTCCAATCCTTATCAAGTTTTCCAGTAACTATCGCCAATGTAATTGTATTCTGAGCACGTTTTACTACGGGTGCATCAATCATTTTTGAGCCAAGTGAAACAACACCTAGTCCTTTTTCTGTTGCATCATCAAAAGCCAATACTATTCTTTTTGCTTTTTCAATTTCGGCTTCTTTTGGTGCAAAATTTTCATGAATAACGGCTATTTGTCTTGGATGAATACATCCCATTCCGTCAAAACCTAAGTTTTTTGAAACTTGCACATTTTCTGCAAGAGCTTCCATATTTGAAACATCAGAAAATACAGAATCGATTGCTTGAATACCAGTTGCTACTGAAGCGGTTACTACCATACTCCTTGCGAAAAATGACTCATTTCCTGCAAATGTCCTGATGGTGCCAAGGTCGGCAGTATAATCTTCAAGGCCAATTGCCATGGCTGCAATATTGTTAACTGATTTTGCTATATCGTATGCATTCATTACTCCTTTTGCACTTTCGATAATAGGCATAAGCCATATATCATTATCGATGTTATGCTGTTTTTTAAGCTCATTAATTTTTTCGTTAACCTGATGAAGGTCATCAGCACTTTCACACTTAGGAACTAATATTAGGTTAGCATAATGAGGAACAATAAAATTTAAATCGTCTAGCCCTTTTGGAATTTGGTTAATCCTAACCATACGCTCAGTACCATAAAAATTGAGGCTTCGCAGTGCATTCCTCACTAGGAATTGTGCTTCAAATTTTTTGGGAGGAGCAACAGCATCTTCCAAATCTAATATTAGCCCGTTTGGCTTATGAATACCAGCATTTAACATTAGTTTTGGACTATTCCCGGGAAGGTAAAGGCGAGAAAACCTAAACTGATTTTTTTTGGTGGGCTTCTTGTTCTCCGATAGCATCGGTAGTAGAAACTCCTTATCTGAATCAACAACTTTTTTTATTGCGGCCTCTATTCGGGCTGCTAATACAAAATCAAGCGCCCCGGTATCTTCGATTATTAGATTTGCATTTTCAATATCAAAAAATGAAAGTACATCGTTGGCCAGTTTAACTATTGATTTTCCGTATAATGCTTTAACTTTACTTATAAGCTCAATTTGAATGCCGCCGTTATTGAGCAACTCAAATTTAACTCTGCAATCCGATTTTATACCTTTATCATGATTACCTGCTATCCCTATTTTTGCCATAAATTTTATCTTGGAATTTTAAGCTACAAATGTACTTAGAAAGTAATTTATGTACAATATGTTTTTGTTTTTTTTACAAAAAAATATGCAGACTTAATGACAGCCTTTCTTTTTGTTTTTTCAGCAAATCATTAATTGAGATATTGAAGATGTTTTTCGAATTTTGGTGCTTTTGTTATCGATTGGTTTTATTATTAGTTTTGCATGTCGGCTTCGGATATCGTACTTTCTCTCTACTTGCAAAATAGAAACATGTTCGAAGTCGGCATTTTAATAAATTTAGTTTATGACCAATAACAAACTATATCCCTATTTTTTAGTTTCGGTACAATTTGCCAGTTTGATCTACATCGCTATATCTGCACCAGTAATTTCAAATAATATTGGAGGATTATTAATAGAAAGTGTTGGAATATTTCTTGCTGTTCATGCAATTTATATTGTAAAAATCAAGAATGTAAATGTTACACCTACAGTTAAACAAGGCAGTGAGCTAGTAACTTCGGGGCCGTACAGAATAATCAGACATCCAATGTATATTGCACAATTAATTGCAGTACTACCACTGGTTATTGATTATTTTTCATGGGATCGTCTTGCTGCAATCCTAATACTGCTTACTATTCTATTGATTAAAATCCAGTATGAGGAAAAGCAGTTGGTAGCTCATTTTCCTGAATATACTGAGTACAAAAAAACCACTAATAAAATTATTCCTTTTGTTTATTAAAGTTTAGATGAAATTTTGTCAGGTATTTTGGCCACTATTATTTTATGCCGCATTGGCATATAGTTTGATATGTGTATTGCAAATAGAATATTATGACATTACAAAATATTAATTCACTTGGAGAGATGCAATTATCCTTGAAGGAAGATGCACGTAATTATGTGCTTTTGTTTAAAAAAGGATCTGAAACAAGCGAATGTAGTTATAAAAATATCGAGCATGTTCTTGGTGAAGGGATTGATGTAAATGTTGTAGCTGCAGATGTTGTAAAGGTTAGGGATATTCATATTGAGTATGACATAAAATCAGTTCCAACATTATTAGTTTTCCAAGGTAAGAAGTTTGAAAAAACTGTAAAAGGTTGTAATGATGACGGTTATTACAAATCTCTTTTTGAAAGTGCTCTGTTTTCTGCAAAGATTGTGGATGGTGAAAATCCTCAAAAGAGAGTGACTGTTTATTCAACTCCAACCTGTAGTTGGTGTACTACTCTTAAGACTCATTTAAAGAAAAATGGCATCAGGTATACAGACGTTGATGTATCTAAAGATCAAAAGGCAGCGGAGAACATGGCCAAAAGAAGCGGACAGCAAGGTGTGCCTCAAACGGATATTGGTGGAGAAATGATAGTTGGATTTGATAAAAATAGAATTAATACACTACTGGGTATTTAGTTATAGAGTTGAAAGTTATAAAGTTAAAAATTTGAAAGTTAAAATATACTAAACATAAAATAAAATGAAAGAATTACAGCCATTAAACGAAAATGTGTTATTAGACATTACGGAAGACAAATCAGAACAAAAAACTTCAACAGGAATTATACTTCCTGACTCAGCAAAGGAGAAACCACAATATGCAAAAGTTATTGCAATTGGTAATATTGAAAATGCTGGTATTGCTGTGGGTGATGTTGTTTTTTACAAGAAATTTTCAGGAACCGAATTTGACTTTGAAGATAGCAAATATTTAATGGTTCCTTATGCTGATTTATTAGCTAAAATAGTTGAAACAGAAGAGATATAAATCTTTTCCAGGAATAAATAAAAAAGGCTTTGTTGGAATTCCAATAAAGCCTTTTTTATTTTTAGGGAGCTAATAAGTGTTACTTTATAAGTCCTGACTTTCTTAGGTGAGATTCCATTTGTTGTTGCAACTCAATGGCTTTTTCTCCAGCAATGGTTGCAAAATTTTCATCTGTTGAAGCATATATTATTCCGCGAGATGAGTTTACTAATAATCCACAATGGTCATTCATACCGTGTTCTGCCACTTCTTCTAAGCTGCCACCTTGAGCACCAACACCAGGGACTAACAAGAAATTATCAGGTGCGATTTTACGAATTTCCTGTAATGCTTCGGCTTTTGTTGCACCAACCACAAACATTATTTGATCATTGCTACCCCAAGTTTGAGCGGTTGTTAATACATTTTCAAAAAGAGGTTTGCCATCTTTGTCGTTAATATATTGAAAATCAGAAGCGCTTTTGTTTGATGTAAGTGCCAGAATTATCGACCACCGTCCTTCATATTCTAAAAAAGGAGATACAGTATCAAACCCCATGTAAGGGGCTAAAGTTACCCCGTCAAAATTATACGTATCGAAAAATGTTTGTGCATACATTGCTGATGTATTGCCAATATCGCCACGTTTTGCATCTGCAATTATAAAAATATCAGAGGTTACTAACCTGATATAATTAACTGTTTTTTCAAGACTATCCCACCCTTTTGATCCCAACGACTCGTAAAAGGCTAAATTTGGTTTGTAAGCAACAGTCACATGATGAGTAGCATCTACAATTTGTTTGTTAAATTCATAGATAGGATCATCAGTTTTGAGCAAGTGCTTTGGAATTTTTTTTATATCAGTATCGAGTCCAATGCAAAGGAATGATTTCTTCTTCTGAATAATATGAAATAGTTCTTGTCGGTTCATGATTTTTGGGTTTACTAGCGATTAAGCTTCTTCTTTCAATTTTTCAGCATTTTCGGCCATTTGAAGTTTTTCAATAATATTGCCAATATCACCGTCAATAATTGAGGGTAAATTATAAAGAGTAAGTCCTATCCGATGATCGGTTACACGACCCTGTGGCCAGTTGTATGTTCTAATTTTAGCTGATCGGTCGCCAGTTGATACCATTGTTTTTCTTTTGCCCGACATTTCTTCAAGGTATTTTGTGTATTCCAAATCATAAAGACGATTACGAAGTTCCTTTGTTGCTTTGGCAAGGTTTTTTATTTGTGATTTTTCATCCTGACATGTAACAACAATTCCTGATGGAATATGTGTTAAACGTATGGCAGAATATGTTGTATTCACTGACTGACCTCCAGGTCCAGAAGAACAATATGTATCTTTTTTAATATCTTTATCAAGTAATTCAACATCAAAATCCTCAGCTTCAGGTAGTACAACCACTGATGCAGCTGAAGTATGTATTCGGCCTTGAGTTTCTGTTTGAGGTACTCTTTGTACGCGATGTACTCCAGATTCAAATTTTAATATCCCATAAGCACCATTTCCGGTAACGGTAAAAACAATTTCTTTATAACCACCAGCTGTACCTTCATTAATTCGTGTAATCTCAGTCTTCCATCTTTTGCTTTCGCAAAATTTTTGATACATCCTAAAGAGATCACCGGCAAAAATGCTTGCTTCATCACCACCAGTTCCAGCCCTCACTTCCATAACCGCATTTTTGGTGTCTTGCGGATCTTTTGGAATAAGAAGCATTCTTATTTTTTCTTCAAGAATTTCTTTTTCAGGATTAAGTTGTTCAATTTCTTCTTTTGCCATTTCCTTAAAATCAGCATCATCTTCTGTTTTGATGATTTCTTCAGCACTTTCAATGTTGGCAATAATTGATTTGTATTTCTGATAAGCTGTTACCAATGGCTCCAGCTCTTTGTAATCTTTATTTAATTTAACAAACCGCTTCATGTCCTTAATAACATCAGGATCACTCATTTGCTCAGATAATCCTTCCCAGCGATTTTTTATAATTTCTAATTTATCTAATATTTCCACGATTCTAAAATTTGTGGCAAAGGTATTAAAAAAAGGCGAGGAGGCGAATAGACATAAACTCGAAAATAACTCGGTTAAAAGGAAGTTATTTTATTGATAAAAAGCCTTGCTAATTATCAAGTAGACTTTGTTAGTCACTTTTTGATATTCTTATTAAACTAATTTCAATATCTCCATTTTCTGGAAGAATGCTTATCCAATTATTATCATCGGCAAACCATTTATACTGATTGCCAACTCTAATTATATAGTCGGTATGTTCTTCGCCTGCTGGTATTTGAACAACAAATCCCCCATTTTTACCCTTGTTGCTACCATAACTTATAATTACTTTATATGATTTGCCACTTAAATTGGAGGCTTTCATAAATAGATAATTACTACGGCGTACATTTACATTAACGGGCTCAAAGGTGAAGGTTTTAGTCGTGCTTGAATTTATGATAGTATTATTATCCACAATATCAACAACCATATTCTGCTCCATCATGTTTATAATTTTAAACACCATCTTTACAGGGTACTTTTCTTCGGGTTTTATGGTTCCAGCTTTCCTGTAGCTATCTAAAGCTTTGTCGTAAGCTTTCATTTTTACAAGTTTATCACCATTTGTGATAGCGAGGTTATATTTTCGGGATATTTCAGCAGAAATGTTTGTTATTATTTCATTTAGTTCTGTTATTTTGCTTTGAGCATAAATGTCATCTGGCTTAATTGTTGCCGCATTTCTAAACGCAACTAATGCTTCATCAAGCATTCCAATGTTTAGTAGCGAATCGGCTTTGGCTATTTTGATATCAAATAGCTTAATTATATCTTTTTGGATTTTATCAACTATGATATTTATTCGGGATTGTAATAATGCAATTTCATTTTCAATTTCAGATAATGACTCATTAATATACTGTTCGTCAATTTTATGATTATTTGAAATTTGATAACTGTATTTACGTTGAGCAAGTAGACCTATATTGATATGTGAGTTAATTATTTCCTCATTATAATTTGTCAATCTTTTGTTTGAAATATCCAGTAAAATAGTATTGTTCTCAACAATTAAAGATGAGTCAATTGGTACAATAATTATTGAAGGTGCATCATCGGTTGAAAATGGATTGTGATTAGTAATATCAGTTACATTGTCAGTTTTGTCTATTTCTGACAAGACTATAAGGTTATTCTTTCTTTGGTTGATGTTATTGGCAATAATCTTAGTTTTTAATGTTTCTTGGTATTGCTCAATTTCGGCAAGTGATATTGCACGATACTTTTCATCAAGTTTTGAGTTACTTGCAAGTGTATTATCAATATGGGAACTTGTGATGGTAGTTATTTTTCTATTATCTGTGTAAACTTGATTATTGTTTGAGTTTACAATATCCAAATTATCATCATTTTCTGTATTAATAATAGTCTCGTATTTTTTTATTTCTGTTATAACAGCCCAATTATCAGGTGATATTTTATTTGCTTTGTAAAGATGTGAAATCACCTTGTCATAGTTTTTCTCATTAGCATAACCAGCAGCAAGTTCAACTTCATTATTAAAAGCCTCCTGTGTTGCGATGAAAATAGCTTGAGCCTCTTTTGTTTTTACGATAAAATTTTTAACATATTTGTTCTTGGGAAATATTTTACGAGCTTTTTTAAAGGAGGTTGTAGCATTTGCAAACTGATTTTTGTTTAGGAATGTTATACCATCTTCAATTAAGTGATTAAACTCTTCGGAATTTGTAACTAGGTCTTCTTGTATTTCCCTTATCCTGTTAATTCTTCCAATAGCATAGGCATCGTTGGGAATTATTGCAAGTGCTTTCGAATAATAAACTAAGGCCTCATCATAGTTGTATTTTTTTTGATAACTGTCAGCTTGATCAATAAATTCGAGATAGTTATCTTCATCAGCTAATTTTACACTTGCCTCATCAGAAATGCTGCTAATTTTATTAATGGCATATTCGTCTTCTGATTTATATGAAAGTGCAAGTTGGTAATAGTTTCTTGCCTCAGATAATTTATTTTCTGCAAACAGGTTATTGCCCATTATAATCGCTTCGTTATATGTATTGGCTTCTTGAGCTACAACTAGCTCCCCAAGTAATAAAAAAGAAATTAAAATAGCCAATCTAATATTATATATTTCAATAATAGTTTTGATAATCAGCTTGTTTTGTATTCGTTTTAATACATTATACCTTAGTTTAATATATTACTGCATTTATTTTGCTTGCGTATGCATCAATAGATATTCATTTGGTACTTACTTGCAAGACGTTTGTTTGCGGCTGTGCTTAATAGCCGACTTTAATATTGTTTTTCTTGCTGCTAATGTACACCAAATATCTTTACGAATTACAAAACATAACATTACTGCTTTAGCATCCGAATGTTTGCTATCATAAATTATATAACTAATTCTCAAAAAAAGCAAAATGTGCTTATTTGTTTAATCTGGTTATTTGTTTAATTAATTGAAATGCCTAAGCTCTTGTTCATCATAGATATAAACAAATAAGTGTATCTTCAAATAAACAAAAACAAAAAGTTTTGTATAGTACTAATTATTGATGAAATGGGTTGACGCTTCTGGTGTGATTAGAATTAATAATTACCCCCTAGATCGCGCCATTTTTTAACTTTAATGTAAACTGTATCGGCAAACCCATAGTATAATGTTCGGTTTGGTACTTCATCACCATAACTGTCTACTTCAGCAGTTGACCATCCGCCACGTGTAATTTTATAGTCCATACTTTTCCCTTTGGCAGGAATAGTTATTGCATACCTTCCATCGGGTAATTTGTCGAAAATAAGCTTCTTATCTTCAGGATTCCATCCATTAAAATCAGGTGCCAGAAATATATAATCACTGTCGGGAGTTCTAATTGGTACTCTGTCAATAACCAATGTGACTTTATTTACGTGCTTTTTAGGTATATCTTTCCAGTTCTCAACGTTTACGAACAACGTGTCGAAATCATTATAATTGGAACTATAAAAAGGCATATCAGAACCATCATTTTTAACCTGAGAATTTCTTAACGAACCCCGGGTAACTTTCATTTCAATGTTTCCAAGTTTTCTAGGAAGATTCACATAATAATTCCCTTCAGTATTTTTATGAAACATGTGACGAAGCTTTCCTGGGTTCCATCCATTGAAATTTCCAAAAACATAAAATTTTGCATTATCTGGTGTAGATGAGGGTATCTTATCGAGTATGATTGTTATTTCATCATTACCATACATACCAATATCTTTCCATTGTTCGATATTAATGTATACGGTATCAGTATTTTGCAGATTAATGGATCGGTTTTCAATATCCCAGCCATTTTTATCAACTTCAACCGTATGCCAATCACCTCTAGTAATTTTAAAATCTAATGTTTCGTTTTTTCTCGGAACAGGATAAAATAATTGGCCATTTCTATTAAGTTGAAATTTGTAGTTCATATCGCTGGTATTCCAAGAGTTTAGATTGCTAACCAAAAAGATATCATCATATTTTGGAGTATTTTTTGGTAGACCATCAACAATAATTACAACTCTTTTCGAGCGAGTATCAGGCAAGTCGCTCCATGATTGAATGTTTAGTCTTACTGTGTCTTTTTTTCCGAATTCTAGAATACGGTTTTGAATTTCATTTCCAAATTCATCAGATTCAGATTTTGATAAATCACCTCTGGTAATTTTATATTCAAGTTTTGATACGCCAGGTGGGCGATTTATAGTTAGGGAATAGTCTCCATAATTATTCTTTTCAAAAATAGAGGCATTATCCGGATCCCATGAATTAAATTTACTTGCTATGGTAATAAAATCTTCTACTGGTGTGTTGTACGGAATATTGTCAAGTAAAATTGTGAGTTTTGGGCAATTAATTGGGTCAAGATCGTTCCAACTTTCAATGGTGTTCGTTATGGAATCAGTTTTGGGTAATATAATTAATCTATTACCAACTTCGTCACCACAAATATCTTTTTCAACGGTGGTCCAGTCTCCTCTTGTAAATTTATATTCCACAGTTCCAAAGCCAGGTGGTAATGTTAAATAATAGTTGCTGTCGGGTCCCAAAGTCATTATATATTTTTCTTCACCCGGGTCCCAATTATTAAAGTTGCCAGTAACATATATGGGCTGATCTTTGGGCGTATTTTCTGGTACTGAATCTAATATTATTACATACCTTTTGCAGGATGTCATGAAAAGCATGCCAAAAGCCAGCACAAGTATAATATGAAGATTTAGTTTATATTTCATTTATCAATCCAATTTAAAAATTCAGGAACTCTAACTCGGCTAATCAATACAGCATCACTTGTTTTTGGCTCTAACTCAATATGCATTCGGCTATTAAAATACTTGCTTATTTTTTTTATGGATGAAATGTTTAATATAAAACTACGATTAGCTTTAAAGAAAGTTTCGGGGTTTAATAGGCTGTCAAGCTGTGAAAGTGTATAATCAATAATAAAATGTTTATTGTTCATAGTTACAAGCATAACCTCATTATCCTCAGCCATAAAATATGCAATTTCATTTATGCTTATGTGTTTAATCTGATCGCCAATCTTTGTTATAAAACGTGATTTGTATGTTGGTTTATTTAACTCAAATAGTTTTTGAATTTGCTCGATTTTTAAACCTGATTCATTATTTTTCCCAGATATAACTAACGAATGAAATTTGTCGAGTGCAGCATCAAGTTCATTTTGCTTTACAGGTTTTAATAAATAGTCAATACTGTTAACTTTAAAAGCTTTTATTGCATATTCGTCAAAAGCTGTTGTAAAAATTATTGGTGCTTTTACATTAATATGATTGAAAATTTCAAAACTTAGTCCATCAGAAAGTTGAATATCAAAAAACATGATGTCTGGTTCAGGATTATTATTAATCCAATTAATAGCATCTTCCACACTGTCAATACAATCTATAACATGAATGTTATATGAACAATTTGTAAAAAGCCTTTTCATCTCAATTTGCGCATGGGGTTCATCCTCAACAATTAAGACGTTAATTTGTTTTATGTTATTATTGTTGTCAGCCATTAGATTAGAGGTATTTTTACCGTGAATTCTCCACCTTCATCTGAAATTTCAACAACTCTATCTGTTAAAAAATCATAGCGGCTTTTAATGTTCTTTAATCCCATTTCGTTACTGTACTCTTTCTTTTCTTTTAGTTGTAGCTTATTTGAAACAATCAGTACATTATCAACTACAGAAATAACTATATGAAGCGGTTTCTTTTTTGATATAATATTATGTTTTATCGCATTTTCAATTAGTAATTGGAGTGTAAGTGGTGCAATTTGAAACTTATCATTTGTGATCGTAATTTTATTTTCTACCACTATGTTTTTGCCAAAACGTATTTTAATTAAGTGAATATACGATTGGGCAAAATCAAGCTCTTTATTTAAGCTTACAAGTTCATTATCTTTGTTTTCAAGAATATACCGATAAACGTCGGATAATTCCCTGATGAATAATCCAGCTTTGTCTGCATCTTCATATACAAGTGCTGATAATGTATTTAAACTATTAAATAGAAAGTGAGGGTTTAGCTGCGATCTTAGCGACTCAAACCTAATCTCAGCATTTTCTTTTTTAAACCTCTCAAGTTCAGCTAAGCTGTATCGCCAACTATTTAATAAAAATATACTAAGCTCGATAATTGTAAATACAAGAACAACAAAAATTATTACTCCAATTATTATAAATTCATCAATTAAGCGAATGTAATTTGTACTTCTTAATAGAAGAATACTTCCCCAATTTAACCCCTCAACAATAATAATTGCAATCACACTGTCTGTAACCAACTGGAATGCAAACCTCCCATAAGGTTTATTTTTCCAACTATATTTTTTGTTTAACCGCCTGTTAAAATAAAAAAGGATCTCAAAAACAAGGTAAGTTAGAAATATTGAAGTTAAATAGTGAGCAACCGGCTGAAAAAGATTGTAGTTTTTGTAAACCAGACTAAATATTACATCAAGAATAAAATTAATTGATACGCCAATGAATAATCCGTAACTCCAACGAAACCATCTGCTTATCGTTAATCTATTCGCCATTTAATTACTTATTTCTTAATGAAAGACAACTGCTAATCTACAAAAGTAGTAAATCTAACTTCTATTTATACTAATTAAATCAGTGAGACTATGATTTTGTTTCTCAAAATCATTTAGACGAACTAATCCCGAGCGATAGTCGAGGGATCTCATTGGTTTTATTCCCTCGTATCTTAATGCGCATAATAAATTAATAGGTGAAATTTTACTAATGCATTTTGATGATTAATTGGTATTCCTCATTGCGTAACTGGTAACTGTATTTCCTTTTTCAATTATTTTAGAAAAAATTACTTCTTTATCTTTTACTATTTCAAATACATATACACCAACGGGAAACTGGTTTATATCGTACTGAAGATCAGTTTTAGCATGTTTTTTAATACGTTGTTGATACAATACTTTACCATCTTCTTTTACTCTAATTTTAATTACTTCGCCAGGTATTTTTGCGATTTTAACATTTATCATAGAATTATTATCCTTAAAGATAGCAACCCTGATGTCATCTGCAATATAGCAGCATGAATCGGGTATATCTGATTGAGGAAATTGCGCAAAGGAAAATATTGATAATAATGTTAGACTAAGTGTTAGGATAAGTGTTTTCATGATTTCTGCTTTTAAAGATTATTTATTTACTGAAGCAAAAATATGGCAGGTATATAGGATTCGAAACTAAAAACCTGTGAAGTTAAGAATTAAGTATGTGAAGTTAATTATTAGAGTTACTATTAATTATTTCAAAAGTTATTTCTGATTGATTAAGGTCAATTATTTTCTGGTTTATCTCTTTTACCAGGTATATTGAATCCTTCTCAATTTTAGGAGATATAATATTGTAAGTGCAGTTTAATAATATTCTTTTCTCATCAATTTGCTTCACTAAAAAGCTAAAATGGCAGTATCTATTACTAATATTAAAATTAACCGATGGAGATACAATTTTAATCGGCTTGTCAAATTCCATCATATACGTGTATTTATCTGAGCCCATAAAATCTGGATAATAATCTAAATATCTGGGTGCAGCCAGTAGGTCTTCTGTATATATCATCTTGAACAAATTAGCAGGCTTTAGTGTATATTTATTATCGATAAGTGAGAATAAGTTATTCGCAATATATTTTGTAGTTATTGTTGTTTTAAACGGATAATAAACCAAAGGTTGGCTTGCAGTTACAGATTCTATTTTTATATCATTTGCAATATTCCAAATAGGATCATGATATTTTGAATTAATTGTTGAATCGATGGATTTGTCATTATAAACGAATCGCGTTAATGTTGAGTATTGACCTGAAAGTTTTACCCTGGTTTGAAAATTAGATGTATTATCTTCGAGGTTTATGGTAACCTTACTTTGGGTATTACGGTAGTTTTCCTTATAGTTATTTATTGGTGTTGTCCATGCTCTAAAAGCTATATTAAAATTTCTTTTCCCTCCTATTTGACGCATATTACCAAAATCAGAAATATCCAATAACATTACTGGTATGTTCTCGTAATAAAATGGCAGTTCTTCGAAGTAATAATTATTCTTGTCTGATTTTGGAATTATAACACCCACACTTTTGTCGTTTAGCAAGGCTGCAAACATTAAATCATTATCTTTCACCGTTGCAGTATATTGTGGGCTAATTTCACCTGACCTTTTGTCAACCGGATATGCAGTTAACATTTTTACTCCTAACCTCGGAATCATATTTCCATAAATTCGTTCAAGATTATTATCCTTTACCTTGTGGCCCCACAAATCCAAACCACCTCTTTGTTTTAAATGATTCTCATTTTGTTTGTAGTAATTAACTGCAGGATCATAATTCACACTATCCACCATGTACTGTTGCAAATGCAGCATACGTAATAGCCCTATTGTATCAGTGGGATATAGTTTGACTATATGATTTTCTAATTTTTGATAATAAAGATTATTCTTATTCTTATTTCCTGTAATTAGGTCCCATCTTTCTACGTTAATTTCCATTTGTCGCTTTTCGGAAGCAAAATAATAGGATGGAATAAACTCTTGTTTATATGAATCGTGATGAGTATATTCCATATCATATGGTTTGGGACAAAATACGAAATATGGTAAAGTTAAGTAAGGTCTGCTTTCTGGCTCATCGAGGCAGCCTGTTAGGTTTGTAAACTCCCAATTGTAACAAAGTAAGTTACCGGAAAAGCTAACGTTAGTAGGGGTATTATTTACAAAAAGTGAATCAACAACTAAAGCTTTATTATAGCACCATTTCAGACTATATTTTTTCTTAGGGTATTTTCCATTAAAAAATACTCGATTCGATAATAATTTAACCAAGTTATTATTAAACTCTATCTCATACTTATAAGATATTTGTATTGTGTCACCAGGAATTAACGAGTTAATGAAGTACTGATATTGATTAACATGACCAAAGTAACCTTCATCATTAACAACTCTTTTTTTGTGGATGTTTTTATCAATTTGAATAGGTCGGGTATTATTTACCAATGACGCGCTAAAGTCAGTAACTCTGGCATAATCAAAAGCCCAATCAATGTTTCTAACAGCTGTGGAATGGTATATATGTAGCTCATCAAATTCTTTTGGTAGAACAAAAGGCTGAAATTCAAGTAGCCCTTTTTTTGTTCTCACAACATAAGTTATTGTATTTGATACATATGCATTCATATACAATATTTTTAATCCAACAATATTTACCTCCATTTCTTCACTTAGGATGATAATATCTTCATGTTGGCAGGATAGTTCGAAAAGACTGTCTGAAACTTGAGAAAAAGTACTGGTGCTTGTAATAAATAAAATGATAATTAGGTATGCTAATTTTGGTTTGGTATGCATAGTAGCTAATTAAGACGGTTAATATTTCTATCAGATTTTTTCACTAAAATAAACAATTATACATTTAGAACTAACATTATTCTTCAGTATTTAATTTTTTGAATATTGAAGTACTAATCCATGTAAATTACCGTTTGATCTGCTAATCAAAAGTGTAATAATAGATTTTAGAACAAAAGGAAGTAGTGAAATAAATGCCTGTATATGAAATGGTTCCTTCCTATGGTCTGGATTTGAAATAAAATATCTGTGAAGTTAAGAATTGCGTAGGTGAAATAAGGTAGATGTTAAATTTCTATTGGAATGTATTATAATATATAGTATCTCTTTTGTGAGTAATCATCGAAATATAATCTACCATCCCAATGCCATCAAATGTAAATGAAAACCCTCTGAACTTTCCCATATTAGTACTATCAATTAGAGTTGTTACAATAGTATTATTTAGAGAAATATTAATCATCGAGTCTGTTGAAACAAGTTTAATTTCCTGCCACTCATAAATGTTACAACCAAATCCTGATAAGTCGCTGTCATTACTTGTTTGATATGTGCTACCATATTTTAGTTGTAGTTTGTCTTGACCACCATTGTAAATAAGTGGGATATAACATAAGTCATGTTCAAATAATAAGCCCAAATATATTCTAGGGCATGACTCGGTAATTCTAACACTTTGGAGTTTGATTTTTGTTTTAAATGTAAAATCATTATTACTTGTTAAACTACAATTAAATGTATTTGATAATGTTAATTGTAGTTTATCTGTAATATTAAATTTACTATCGTCAATCATGTTTTTTGTAATTCCCAATTTATCATTATTAATGATGTCAGCTTCGTAAAAATAGAAAGGAACATTTTTTGGTAACGAAGTATAAGTTATCATAGCAACCCATGAATTTGATAATATCTCAATATTAAGTTTTTTAATAATTGAGTCATCAGCAACTAAAAAAGCTTCATAATTGCCAGGATTAAAATATGCGCTAGTCATTTGTCCCTTCTTAACATTTAATTGTTTTCTTTTATAATCGTTAGTTGATTCTACAATAAAAAAACTATCGGCAACAATGTTCTCTACATTATAATCAAATACAATAATATTTGGCACAGTTGAATCATTCTTTTGAAAATAAGTAAAGCTAACAGGTCCAACTATTGTTACTGTATTCGAGCTGTTTTTTAAGTATATCAAAACAATAATAATTAGTAAAATGATACTAATAACAATAACAATAACAA
>JASFZK010000015.1:0-3712 GCA_045267845.1 Bacteroidota bacterium
CGCTGTTAGTCTTGGATATTTTAAAACTCTGTTTTCCAATTCAGGAAGAAGTACATCATCCGAGGTACCCATAGAAATTCAAAAAGAGATGGGACTTTCTGAAGGGTTAGTACGATTCTCAGTAGGTCTCGATCATGATATTGAGCGCACTTTCAATCTAATTAAGTTGTGCTTAGATGAGATTGACTAAAAAAATATAATTTAAAAAAAAGGTATGGCATTTAAGTTATACCTTTTTTTATTGCTCTTCATCATAGTATATTTTATAGTACTTCCTACCATTACCATCAACCCCTTGTTCGATCATATTTCTATTTCCGTGTACGTAGATATGAAAGTTTTTATCTAGCTTGATTACACTTTTAAAACCCCTCGACTGCTTTTTAACCGCAGCATTTGATATGTCAAAGTTATCGGCTATTTCAATTTTGTAATTCTCCTGAAAATTATTTTTATAGCTATTAAAACTCTCAATTACATCAGGTTGAGCAATAACTTCATTTGTGAATTCATCCAAATCAAAGTTGTCATTCTTCTTAAAAAATGCCACCGACCTATTAAGATAATCAGCCTGATCAGCTTTAGTAGTTTCAAATTGCGCTGGTAATTCCTTGGTAACAAAACTCTTACACATTGTAAGCATATTCTGAGTATTATAATACTCATCTTTTCGTTGACGAACATGTAAAAAATCATCGTACCAGTACTGTGCCTCGGTACTTTTATTTGTATTATCTACAACAGCCACAACATAACCTTCATCACGATCAGTATTAAAAATTAAGCAGCCCTTATCAAGTTTATTGATATTAACGCCCTTTTCACTTATTATTTCAAAATCACTATCAATGGAATTAACTTTTAGGAAAGTATCCTTATTTTCAGATTTGAATAATCCAACGGCATCAACAATTTCACCTTCAAGTTCACAATCTTTAAAATAAACGGTATAAAACTCTCCACTTTTAATTTTAGGATGTGTGCTCTTTTCGTAAAGATGTTTTGCAATATTAATGGATTGCTCAAATAATGAATCCTTATTATCAAATATTCTACTTACGTATGAATAAACTTCATTCAAGCTAATATCACTATCATGAAAAAAATTAAAGTATTCATTTAACTTAAATGGTGTAATAAAATATGTAACAAGCACTTCCTTTATATCATCATTGAGGCTCAAATTACTATTTGAATACTTTATGAGTTCCTGATTAATTTTATTACCAACTCTATGTACCGATAGTGCTGATATTTTTTCTATGTTATAATTGTTCATTAATTTTGTTTCAATTAGTTTGTTTTTCTCTTTTTTAATTCTCTCTGCCACTTTTGTTTGTTTTCCTTACTGAAAAATGTCCATGCAACTAATCTACTTGATTTATTACCTTGACTCATTTTAATAGTTTTAATTTCTGTAGCAGATACTTTCTCCAATAAACCATAATAACTTTTAAGGTTAGACTCCTTCGAAACTAAGGTTGTAAACCAAAAACACGATGATGCAACTTGTTTACTTTGTAGTATCATATCCTTAATAAATCGTCTTTCACCTCCATTGCACCACAACTCACTATTTTGGCCGCCAAAATTTAGTGTTGCCTTTGTAATTGTCTTTTTCTTTAAGTTACTAAGTTTTCTAATTGTAACCGCCTCTGCCTTAGCTGCTGACGCATGAAAAGGAGGATTACAAATCGTCACATCAAAAAACTCATTATTTTTAATTACTCTGGTAAATATATCATTTGCATTCTCTTGTAGCCTTAATTCAATATTTCCTTTCAATGATGAATTTGACTCAATTATTCTACGTGCCGATTTTAAAGATACGCTATCTACATCAGTTCCAACAAATGACCAGCCATATTCATAATTGCCAATTATTGGATAAATACAATTTGCGCCTACTCCAATGTCTAAGCACCTTATTTTCTTGCCATGCGGAATCTTATTCGAGTTAAAACTACTTAACAAATCAGCAGCATAATGAATATAATCAGCTCTTCCAGGTATGGGAGGTGTTAAATAATTGTTAGGAATATCCCAATTATCTATACCATAAAATTGCTTAAGCAAAGCTTTATTCAAAGTCTTCACTGCTTTAGGATTAAAAAAATCAATGGATTGATCATTATACTTATTGATTTTAACATAACGTCCCAATTCAGGACACACACGCATAAGACGTTCAAAATCATAACGTTGATTATGCTTATTTCTAGAGTGCAATTCTGCTTTTTCCTTTAATATGCCAGCCATATTTATGTATAATAATATTTTTGGAAAGGGCTATTTTTAATATTAAATAAAGTCTTCATTCCATTCCCAAAAGTGCAAAGGTCTAATTATTTTATATTCTATACCGATATAAGTTATGTTTTTGTAATTTTGCACAAAATAAAATATATTATATGGAAGCAAAGTTTTCGCAACGAGTAAAAGATGTACTGTCTTTTAGTCGAGAAGAAGCCGTTAGGTTAGGAAACAATTATATAGGTCTTGAGCATTTATTATTAGGTATTATACGTGATGGTGAAGGCATGGCTATTCAACTGCTAAGATATTTTGGCGTTGATCTTAACAAGTGTAAAAAAGATATTGAGAATTCAATAAAAAATCCAAATGCCGAAAATTCCAAAATGGAAAATATCCCTTTGGTTAAGCAAGTTGAAAAGGCGTTGAAAATTACATACCTTGAAGCTAAAGTTTTTAATTCGGACTTAATTGGGACAGAACATTTACTACTTGCAATACTTAAAGACAATAGTAATTTAGTTACTAGCATGTTAGGTAGCGAAGGAGTTAATTACAAGTCAGTTAAAGAAGAACTTACATCAATTGTTAAAGAGCAAAAAGATATTCCTAATTTCATAGAACCCAAGGCAGAGATGCCCGGAGAAACTGAAGATGCACCGTCTGGCCAAGATCGACCAATTAAAGGTACTGAAAAAAAATCAGGAAATCCAAAATCATCAACCCCAGTATTAGACAATTTCGGTCGTGATCTAACAAAATATGCTGAAGAAGGGAAACTTGATCCAATCGTGGGAAGAGAAAAAGAACTTCAGCGAATTGCACAGATTTTAAGTAGACGCAAAAAGAATAATCCAATATTAATTGGTGAACCAGGAGTTGGTAAATCGGCCATTGCCGAAGGTTTGGCATTACGCATTATCGAGCGTAAAGTATCAAGAGCTTTATTTAATAAACGAATTGTAACTTTGGATCTTGCATCAATTGTTGCTGGTACAAAATATCGCGGACAGTTTGAAGAACGTATGAAAGCCGTGTTAAACGAGCTTACAAAGAATCCTGATATCATTCTGTTTATTGATGAAATACATACAATTGTTGGTGCAGGAAATGCATCAGGTTCACTTGATGCATCAAATATGTTTAAACCAGCTTTAGCTCGTGGCGAGCTGCAATGTATTGGTGCTACTACTTTAGATGAGTATCGTCAGTATATTGAAAAAGACGGTGCTTTGGAACGTCGTTTCCAGAAGATTCTTGTGGATCCAACCACACCCGATGAAACATTTCATATTCTTAATAACATTAAAGAAAAATATGAAGATCACCATCTTGTAAAATACACAAAAGAATCCATCGACGCTTGTGTTCAACTTACTAATAGATATATTAGTGACAGGTTTTTACCAGACAAGGCCATTGATGCACTTGATGAAGCAGGCGCAATGGTACATATTAG
>JASFZK010000016.1:0-21154 GCA_045267845.1 Bacteroidota bacterium
TAATTAACCTTAATTGGCAATGCATTAACCTGATGCAAACAACTGTAAATATATTTTTGTCAACAATTAATTTAGTCAAATTCTAATTTTAAATCTACTAAAATGAAAAAAACAGTATTAACAGTTTTAAGTATGGCAATAATGATTATTGCTTTTTCGCAGTCAGATAAAAGTGACGCAAGTAACCAAGGAATTGTAACGTATGAAGAAGTTGTAAAGTTCAATATCGAATTGGATGGTATGACTTTAGAAATGCAAGAAATGTTACCAAAGGAAAGTCGAAACGACAAAGTACTTTATTTTAATAATGATGCTTCTCTTTACACAAATACCAAAGAAAAGGATGATTCATCATTCGAACAAGAGATGGAGGGTGGTTCAATGATGGTTATGATTAGCACTCCAGAAAACATTGTTTATCGTGATTTTAAGAAAAATAAAATGACTGAACAAAAGGAATTTATGACACGTATATTTCTAATCGAGTCAGACTTTACAGATGATGATTGGAAATTTACAGGAAATCAAAAAATGATACTGGACTATCCTTGTCAGGAAGCTACCAAACAGGATGGTGATGACAAAGTAACCGTGTGGTTTACACCAGCAATTCAAGTTTCATCAGGTCCTGATGAGTTTGCCAATCTTCCGGGTTTAGTGTTAGCTGTTGAGGCAAATGATGGTGATAGAACCATACTGGCAAAATCAATTAATATGGGTAATGTGGATGAAAAGCTTCTGCAAAAGCCAAAAAAAGGAAAAAAAGTAAGTCAGGAAAAATACCTCGCAATAGTTGAAGAAAAGAATAAGGAAATGGGTGGCGAAGGTGGAGCCGGTGGTGGCAAAACCATGATAATGACTATTTCACAATAATTGAAACAATACTGTTTTTGATTATCAACTTATGAGGTTAATAAAGCCTTGTAGGTTGATTTCAAAACAAGTACTATTTCAAAAAATACCATTCCCGATTATCTGAAAAAGCAAATCTGAATTAAGCATGAAATAATTAAATAGTAAGCATGAAAAAAATACTCATTATATGTCTGTTTTTATATGGCACCGTAGCAATAGCTCAGCAATCTACACTTAAAGGTGATTTGTTTGATGAAGAAGGTAAACCTCTAATATATGCAACAGCGGTATTACTATACCCTAACGATTCAACAATGGCGTACTACGGTATTACGGATCCGGATGGTCATTTTGCAATTAAAAATGTTAAATCTGGAGATTACATATTACAAACGGCATATATGGGTTTTCAATCGCTATTCAAAAACTTAGAAATGCCATTACCTAATGGTGGAACTTTAGGAGCATTGATAATGAAACCTTCTCATATGAATTTGTCAGAAGTTCAAATAAATGCCGAACGGATTCCTCTAATTATAAAGCATGATACAATTGAATATGGAGCAGGATCGTACAAGGTTAAACCCGATGCTTCTGCGGAAGAATTATTAAAAAAACTCCCAGGAATTCAAGTTGACAGGGCAGGAAATATAAAGGCTCAGGGTGAAAACGTACAACGAGTTTTGGTTGATGGAAAAGAGTTTTTTGGTAGCGACCCACTTGTTGCAACAAAAAATCTACCCGCTGATGCAATTGAAAAAGTACAGGTGTACAATAAAAAATCTGATGAAACTGAACTAACTGGTATCGAAGACGGAACCTATGCAAAAACAATAAACTTAATATTGAAGGATGGTAAAAAAAGTGCTGTTTTTGGTGATATTACTGCTGGAGTTAGTACAACAGATAAGTATCAGGCCGGAGCTAAAGTTTATCGCTTTACCAAAAAGCATCAATTTGCAGCCTTGGCGATGCTGAATAATGTAAATAAGTATGGTTTCTCGTTTCGTGATTATATGGACTTCAACGGAGGCATTCAAAGCCTAATGGGTGGAGGCGGAGGCCAAATTACCATTGGAGGTGATAGTGATCTTCCAATTGATTTTGGGCAGGCAATTGATGGATTGGTAACATCAGGTGCCGGAGGTGCTAATTTTACTTACGAAGCACGAGAAAACAACAGGTTTAATATTAGCTACCTTGGCAATGGAGCAAACAAAGAGTTGAAGCAAACAACTTTGTCGAATAATTTTTTCGATACAGGTTCTTTTATTCAAAACGATAGTGTTGAGAAAAATACAACCAATAGGGCACACAAGTTAAATTTTGGTTGGCGTAATAGAATTGACTCAACGCAAAACCTTATTATAAATGGTGGGGTAAATTATACAGTTGGTACTTCAAAGGGTTTTCTTAATTCTGAAAGTTATGAAAACGAATTGCTGATGAATAATTTGAATAGTTTAACAAACGATGATGCAGATACATATGCTGCAAATATTTCGACTTCATATCTAAAAAAATGGAATAGTAACTGGAAGTTATTCAAAATCAAGGGAAATTTTTATATGGGGAATTCCAATGCAAACAAACAGTGGATTAATTTTACAAGGTATTATAACCCCACTGATAGTTTAGATTATAAAGGATATCAAAATGATGAAAACAAAACAATCCGCTATTCTGCTTCTACATCACTAACCCGCAAAGTTGGACGCTTATGGTATTTAGTGCCTTCAGTTAGTGCTGGTGTTGTTGATGAAACTTTAAATCGTATGCAAGGTATTCTTCCTGGCAATGAGCATATTATTGATTCTTTGAGTCCTGATTTCACAAAGCAGTATTTTTGGTCTAATGGCGGAATATCCATAAAACGAAATACTAAAAAGAGCCAAATTAGTTTTACAGCTGGAGTACAAAGTGCACAGTTAAATAACGTGTTGAACAATGAAATTACAGTTAATACAAACAAATTATATTTTGTGCCAAAATTCTCGTGGCATTATGAATACAGTACCGGAAGACAATTTGGTATCTACCTTCAGTCAAACATTAATGCACCAAGTGTAAGTCAGTTGTTACCAATAGTAAATTATACAAATCCCTTACAATTGTATAAAGGTAATATGTATTTAAAGCCTGAGTATCAACAAAACTTGAGGATTAACTGGATATTTTTTGATCAGTTTTCGTTTACTTCAATTTTTGCAAGTTTAAGCGGAAATTATACTAGAGATAAAATAAACTGGTCGCGTACAATTATGCCCAATCTGGCTCAACAACTTAATTTAGTAAATGTTGATGATGATTACCGTATAAATGGAGAGGTTGATTTCTCTACACCAATTCGCAAACTGGGTTTAAACTTTGATGCACGACTAAATGAAACTTGGAATCAGGGAATTAACTTTGTGAACAGTGAGCAAAATATCGTTACAAATTTTGTTCATTCGTTAACATTAAGTATTAATAATCGCAAAAAGGAAAAATTAGATGTTACTGTTGGAGGAAGTATCCAAATATCTGATGCAAAATATTCCATTCAAAATTCATTAAATAAAACATATTATAATGTAGCAGGTTTTACCGATATTGTGTATACACCAACTGATAAATGGCATTTATCCTTAACGGCCGATTTAACATACTATAATGCAAACGAATATGGCGATCCCATAAGTATTCCTTTGCTAAAAGCTGAGTTTTCACGATATTTCCTAAAAGGTAATCGCGGTGTTGTAACACTCGAAGTTTTTGATATTCTTGATAAAAATAAAGGGATTAGCCGAGTTAGCGACATGAACTATATAATGGAACAACAGTCGAATACCATTGGTAGATATGCCATGATTAGTTTTAAATACAGGTTGAATAAATTTGATAATAAGTCGGGAATTGATATTAAAATGAAGGGAAGGTAGATATTTTTTATTATTTGGGCGGCAAACACGCTTTCCGTTTGTAGTTATTTTGCGCCAGCTACTTTTTGTAATTTGTGCATGTGCTTCCTCCGTCAGCATCCGCCAAATAACAAAAACTATACTGCCACTTCAATAATCTACCACTGTAATCGTTGCCGCAGGCTTACGCATCCTTATGATAATCCCCCAGACTAGTCGGGTTTTTTTATCCCGTCTGGTCGATAAAACTATAATGCGTTCTAATATTTATTTGTTTCAACCAGACGGGTTTGAAAAAACCCGGCAGGTTTTCTGCCACATCCGTTGTTAGTGCCCCCCCCAACAATATTATAACTTTAATGCATAAAAAATACAAATACTCATAGTTACTAATTTAGTATGGGTAATGTCTTTACAAATAGTACTTTTTCTTTCCAATAGAGTTCCCAGCTTGATTGTTTCACATCTATACTCACACCTCCCGAAACACAATGGATAACTTTAATTTCTCCGTTATTAACAGAATGGACTATGCCTGTATGTTGTATGTAATGCCTGTTGTTATTTTGAGACCCAAAGAAAACCAAATCTCCTGCTTTGGCTTCAGACAATGTTATATTCTTCCCTATTAACTCACTTTGTTTTTGTGCATTATGGGGTAACTCGATTCCAATATGGTTATATACATATTTTGTAAACCCTGAGCAATCAAAACCAGTTTCGGGTTTTTCACCGGCATAGCTGTATCTTATACCATCTTGTTTTTCAGCAAACTTTATTAGTTCCCATCGTAATGAATCAGATTTTGAGCCTGATAGGTTATAAGTTAATGTCTCATTTGTTTGAGTTGGAGAATAATGATATACATTAAAATCCAGTGTGTCTTTATATGTACGAGTATAGAATTTGAGTACATTTTTACAGCTTCTTGTAATTTTAGTACTGTTGTATCTAGAATAGATATATGCTACCAATGAATCCTGAATGCTGCGCTTCCAGTCGTCATAAGTTTCTGGTAATTTAACTGAATATCTTACTGCACTTTTAAGACTATTATACCGTTTATTTTCATTTAGGTCATGATTTGAATAATTATGAATACCAACTTTTGAAATGTAGTATTCAGGTACAAACGATTTTGAGTGTTTCTTGTTTAGCTTGACAGCTTTTTTGTAACACTTTTCGTATTTCCCTCTATTAAATAAGCTGCCGAGCTTTTTTTCAATTTTGGCATCAGGTTGTGCTAATAATGGAGTATTGATTAGGAAAATGGAAAAGAGAATTACAATATGTTTAAGGTGCATATTGTTATAAACGTGTTTGCTGGGAAATTATTTTGAGTCATTCCTAAGGGTATCAAAAAGTGAAGAAAACTGTCATTCTGAGCAAAGCTAAGAATCTCATTTGTGATAATATTCAGCCATATGAGATCCTTCCACCCGACACATCGAGATTAAGAATGACAAAAACCTTACTTATAGGATAGCCTTGCTACAATCCCATCTCAAGTAATAAACTTTAATCTAGTGGGTTAATTATATAGACTTAAGCAATTAAATATTATTGTAATCTAAAATTAATTGGCATATTATATTTAACTCTAACTGGTTCACCTTTTTGAATGCCTGGCTTCCAATTGGGCATACTTTCTATTATCCTGAGTGCCTCTGCATCAAGTTGGTCATTAACACTCTTCATAATTTTTGCATCACTTATACTTCCATCTTTGTTTATAACAAAGCTTACAAAAACTCTACCTGAGATACCATTTATTTTTGCACTCTCAGGGTAATCTAAATTATTAGAGATGTATTTGTTTAAAGCAGATTGACCACCACCTGGAAACTCAGGCATTGTTTCAACAACGGTGAAGACTTCTTTTTTAGTATTATTCAAATCAGTATTTGGTTTTTCGCTACTTGTATTGGCATCTTTGATTTTTTCAATTAGTTTTTCTGTAACACTATAGTTGATGTTTTTAATCTTTGCTATTTCAATTGCCCTTTTAGCAACTACTAATGCTTGGGCATAATCTTCTGTCTTGTATAACAATGCAGCATATGTATCAGTATTACCATAATTTTCCTTTATTGCAATAGATTTTTTTATTAATGAGATTGCAATAGATAATTTTTCAGGGTCATTAGAGCTTTTATATATTGCCCATGCTATACTGTTAAAAACTATATAAGGCCTATCAACCCAATCTTTCTTCATGTAGATTAGTTTTTTTGAATCAATATTTAAATCATCATATTTTTTCATAAACTCATCAAAATCTCCATAATCAGAATTATAGGAAGTTTCTTCCTCAGAAGTTCCATATAATGATTCTAATGTTACTTTTGAACCCGTAATAATTTTTGAAATTGCCCAATAAGGGGTGGTGTAATCGTTACTTGTAAAGTATCTGGATTTTCCATTTCCAATGTTTTCGCTGAAAGATTTGTAAATAGAGTTGAAGTACGATTCTTTAAGAATAAAATTATTGTTTAATCCAGTTATAGCTTCAAATAGGTTTTCTTTTGGATACGATTTACCATACTGAATATATCCGTAGTGACTTGTTGTTGATTTTGGAACGAAATACAATATTGTTCCTTTATATTTTGATCCACCCATATTATATTTTGTTATTTTTTCCTTCAATATGTATTTCATATTTTTCAAAGGATACAACATTTTCATATTTTTTGAAGGCACAAGTGTAATTTCAAGACTATTTGGGTTGTCGAGGTTTGAGGTTCTTTTATTGGTAACACCTTCACTTTTTAACTTTGAATAGAGTTCACTATCATTTACTAATTCATAATCGATGGTTTTTGTAATGGTTCCCGTTTCGATATATGGATTATGATAGTTTTCATCAAATGAGGTTTTTATATCAATGTCGCAACTTAAAGTACTATTGAAATAATAGTAATAGAGGGTTTTATCAAACTCAGTATATTGAGTACCCTCAGTCCATAACAATTCATCACCAAAACCACCTAAATAAACATTAGAATAATGGAGGCCTTTTTTAAAGTACACAAGTTTTTTATCACCATAACTAGGTTTAATTGTTACACTAATGGTACTAGAGCCTGAACCTGCATTGTAACTGGAGAAACTAACATTGTCTTTGTGTAGATTGTCAGCAACCGAAGTGCTTGGAATAGTGTAAATGATATACTCATTGCCATAAAATATAAACACAGCCCTTTCGCTACTGTTGGATGTAAGTTTGGAACGATAATCTACAAGATATGGTTTACCTTCTTCAAGGCTGTTGTATAGGTGAAATACTTTTTTTACCTCAGGAAGCATTGAAGCTGCAATATTTTTCTTTCTGTTTTCAAGTTGTTGAGCTGCTATTTTTTTATCATGTTCACGTTTTTGTCGTGCCAGTTCTTCTTGTCGAATTTTCTCTTTTCGCTTGCGTTCAGCCTCAAGACCACTTTCAATTTTTGGAGAATATACAGCTACGTCTTCAATAATACCATCAGATAGATTAAGTCCTTCAAGTATGTATAATTCTTTTTTTGCTTTCTCGAACTTGCCCTTCCCAATATAGGCTTTAACTTTCAGGTTTTGAACTGAAGCCAAAGGCTTACCTGCCAGAAGATCATCAATTTCTTTAATTTTATCTAATACAGCATCATAATCCTTATTTTCATATTGCTTTTTTGCATTTAAAAACTTTGTTTTTACTTGATTTTTAGTTCTGGTATCAAGTTTCTGACCAGTAACCTGTAATGAAAATAAAGTTAAGGTGATAAATACTAAAATATGTTTCATTATTTATATTGATTTATTATTTGTGATTTCCAGTTGTCGGTTTCTCTGTTGCATCTTTCTCTTTCTCTTTTATCGCGCTCTTTTTTTTCTCGTGCCTTACGCTTTGAGCTTTCACTCTGTTTAATAGGGTTTCCATATTTATCAAGCCTATTAATTTTTATGTATACAGGTTGAACAAATTCCCCATAATATGAAAAGTCAATATCATACCCATCAAGGAATTCACCAGTAATGTCAACGTAGCCAACCTTATAGGCAGTTACTATTCCGCTACATTCAAAACGATCTATCTGGATTGAGACTTTTGCCAAGCCATCCGTAAACTCTTTAATTTGCCAATTTCTGTAAGGGATAAGTACTTTGCCGGTTTTTTCATCAATAACTCCCTGCATGCTTCCTTTATAGTCAATTTTGTAAGAAATTTTATTACTAGATGTTCCTACAAGAAAATCTTCTTGATTTCCTGACGAAAGAAAATCCTCATCATCACTTTCAGTTAAAAATGAATCATCGGTTATATCTGATATGTTTTCATTTTCTGTAAGGAAATTATCATCTGAAGTAGTTGTTTCTTCTGTTAGAAAATCTTCTATTTCAGATTCATCGGTATCAGATTTCTCTTCTTCTACTTCTTCTTTTTCCCTTTCATTATACTCTTTCGCAATAGCATCAATTTCTCTCAAAGGGATTTCAAGTTTTGTAACCTCGAGCCCGTAGAAAGTCATCTGGTTTGCATACTTGAATGTGTTTAATGCTTTTTGGTTTGAGTTATTATTGCAATCATCCCATTGTATAAAGTTAAGCCAGTCTTTTGGGCTTCCAGACACTAAATCGTTACCAGTTTTTCCATCGCTTATTATTATAAAGTGAGCACGTGAATTTATCTTCCTGTAACCTGATGCGCCTTCGTTTGAGCCCCAGGAAGCATTTTTAGTAACCTGAAGGTTATTAATAAACTTCTTACCACAAACATCAAGGTTTTTTACTGATACATATTTTGGGTATAACTGCGTGGAAACAAAATACTTCAACTCTACATTTGTTGGCTTTAGGTTGTTGTATCGTTTTAGCAAATCAGGATATTTTGCCAGAGAACTTTTACTAAGGACAGTGTAATCACTTGAGGTTACCGAGCTTCCGCGTTTCCACCGGAAAAGGTATTTCTCAATCGGTTCTTTTAATAAAGTCCACAGCTCAATGTTTATATGAATCTCCTTAACTAATCCTGTACGATCAAGGGAGCTTACAGAAAACTCACTAGCATCAATACGATTACTAATGAATCTGCCATCTTCTTTTGTAACTGTTTTGGAGAAGTTACCCTGTCCTGATGACAAAAGTATTAGAAAAGAAAAATATATCGTTAGTGTTATTTTCATTGAATTACTCTTTATAATAATTTATCCGTAGCATATTAATGGTTGAACCATTACAAACAATTTAAATAGCTTCAGTATTTAAACTATTTAAACTTTCTACTAACTTATCCAGCCTTTTTTTATTCTTAATCCAACTACAATCAATGGTATAAGTATTATTATTTGCTTTAATCTCAATGAATATATCGTAAATTTTAACAGCTGATATATCTAGTAAAGTAATTATATTGGAGTCTGTACTATTCTTTTCAGGTAGCGTTAATTTCTCGGAAGTTAAAACAATTTCCTTTTTTCCTAAATTGTTGATGCTCTGGTATAGTTTGTATAATCCAGTACCAATGGCATAAAATGACAAACCAAAGAAAAGCCAATTATCAAAGCCTCCATCACCCATCACATCGCCATCATCTAATAGCATTTTTATTCCATATACCAGAAGGCTAAAACCTATTCCCAAATAAATGATTATTGAAAAATTATCGTACCCTGAGGGTTTGTATTTGAGTTTGAGTGGGTTCATTTTATATATTACTTAGTCTTATCCTTTTCTTCCAGCTTTTCCATAGTTTTTTGTAGCTGCTGTTATTTTCAGCTAGTGGAGTGAGTGTTAATTAAGAAATCAATCTTTGACGCACCGGACACTGTAGCCATACCCTTTATCACTATAGACCCCCCCCTGTCCCTGCCTACACTGTTGTAATATTCATTCAGCTCACGGAACCATGCGTCAGTAGAGTTGTACTCTGTAGCCGACCACCAACGACTAAAACCCCAATATCCAGTCCAACCTCCATCTGATGTACGTATTCCAGCCGCAAGACCAGTGAAGCCAACCGCATCAGTTCCGTTACCGCCAGAATACCAACCACCTATGCTTTTAAGCTTTTTACCTTCATTAGTCCCCCGCCAGCCTTCTTTATCTACTTCACTTTGGCTCATGCCAAGGTATAACTCCAAGATTTTCCACTCATCATCATTGGGTAAATGCCATCCGTTTGGGCAGGAAGTAAGGGCTGCCTCCCATGTATATAACCTGCCGACAATATTACCAAAGTCGATATTATCTGAGTACCACCAAGAATTAGCAGTTTCATAATTCAGGTTTTCTGCAAACCACATTTGTGTACCAATTTTTACTAAATCATAAACTTGTCCATCACGTGGGTCAGTACATGTTGAAGCATCGTTTATTAAAGTTGCAGCTATTTGTTTAGTCTCAGCACTAAAATCAGGATTTGTATAAACTATATCAAATGTAAAACCCTGATCCTCATCTGATGTGGTTGTAAATGTAACTCTTGCAGCATCCGTATTGGAAAACTGCGAAAGAGTAACATTTGAATTTGATATATTTTCAATGGAAATATATTGTGGGGTTACTGAGGATTCATTAACATTAATAATATATGAGTTTTGGGCATTTAAGTTTGTAACTGAACCACTAACTCCTGGAATATTTTCCAGTACCTTATTCCAATATCCTGTGAATGTATTAATATTTGCTACCAATTCAATAATTACATTTGAACTTCCTTGGTCATTATTATATAGAGTTCGGTAAGTGCCATCAATACCTAATATGTATTCTACATCATTATCAAACCCAACTGTTTGCGATCGCAATTCATTGCTAATATCAAACTCAAATGGCTTGTAACTTCTGTTCAGGATTGTTTTAGTTTGACTTTTTAAAAGATACACTTCTGTTAGCAAAGCGCCACCAGTAATAAATATCGCTAATGGGTTAAGAGATATGAGAGCTCCATTAAACAACACAACTGTAACACCTGTTGCTATTACCAATCCGGTATAATATTGCATATCACGTGTAAGCTTTTGGTCCCACTTTATAAAGTTTTTTGAAGTATTCAAGCTATCATTAAAAAAGGAATAATCAAAATTGCTAAAGTCGAACAAATCAGGATTTGCCTGCATAAACTGAGCAAGCTCCTGTTTTTCATCTTCTGTTGCAGATGCATAAGCCTGATCGAAATCGGTTAAATAGTTTTCGATAACCTGAAGATTTTGTGATTCTATCTGAAGATTATATATCTGATTCATATACTTAAGCGTATCAAAAGCTACAACTACATTTTGTTTATAAGAATCGATTACTTCTTCCGGGTTATTAATAGGCTCTGGAGAATTGATATCAAATTCAATGTTATATTCAATATCATCAATTGTAAAGATTAACTTATGATTACCGCTTGTTATATAGGGCATCATAAACATAAGTTGATTATCTGTAGCCTTACTTAATTCAATGTCTTTGTCTGCTATTGTTGCGTAATAAACATCATTCGAAAAAGTGTAATCAGCTGCAGTAATAGTTACAATCTCAAATGGTGTAACTTCTGTTTTATCCTGAGAAAGAGTTATGTTTTCTTCCACTGAATCACCACCAAATATTTTCTCACAACTCCAGTTGGTTACTGTAAGTGTACTTAGTGATAGTACTATTAAAGTGAAACTCAACATTTTCTTTATCATAATTATTTTTATATTGGTATTGTTGCTTAAGTTACAAACTCAAGTTATAATATTTGTATAATGTGCTTTATTATTGGAGTCTCTAATAATACTTAAATGAGAAATTACTAGTTACCTATAGGCGTAAATATCATTATTTCACCTTCATCTACATCAAGTTTTAAGATATCTTCAGTAATTTCAACAATCTTTAATATATCGGCATTTGCTTGATTCTCAGGAGGACACGGGTCATTACCATCATTATCGGAAACAGTATATGTGTATTCATCAGTGTATTCAGCAAAACAGAGTGTTACGCTTGTATCCAATATGCCCGATGTCCAATACCATGATCCCTGTAAACAATAACATTCAGACCCAGCCCACGTAAATATTATATACTGATATCCACCATCTTCAACTTGAAAAACCTCAGATTTCCATGGCCCCCATTGAACTAGTTTATCAACAATTGACAGCTCTATATCAGCTTTAAGAGTTGCTGTTTTTGTAAGAACTGTACTGCTAAAGCCATCATAATTATAATTAATATCAAAACTAAACTCCTGGTCTTCAACCTCAGTTGTACTAAAGGAAAGCTTGAGATCACCATCTATACTTTGGGTGGATATGGAAACATTTGAGTTTGAGATATTCCCAATGGAAATATAATTTGAATGAATTTGGCGAGTACGATTATTGTATGTAGTTACATCATTTATTACCTTTGGTTTTATTTGAATTATTTCGGGTAGCTTACTATTTATCTTGTCAAAAAGCCCTGCAAAAACACTTAAGTATGAAATAAATTGTTGAATATTCGACATACTTGAGGAACTGTGTTCAATGTTTAAACTATGATAAGAACCTGAAATGTTAAATGGGCGATATTGATTGTTAATAAACGTGAAATCTGATTTGTTTAAATCGGTGTTTAACTCATCCACTATTGATTCAAAATCCAACAACTGGTTTGTTGCCATATTATCAGCTTCCACTGCTAATAAAAAGCTTCCAATTCCAATACCTGCACCAATTGCTGCTCCAATACCAGTTCCAATTATTGGAAACCATGAACCTGCTATTGCACCAGCTGCTGTCCAAACTATTATTTTACGAGCATGTGAGATTAATTGGATTCGTGCAAGAACAAAGGCAGAATATGCATTTCTAAAAGCCGATTCAGAATCATATACTCCTAGTTTGCCATTATTTATTAGCCCATTAATTGCCTGTGCATAATTATTAACTGCAGATTGTAATAATTCAAGTTCAACCTTATTTGCACTAATAAACATTGCTGCTTCTAATTTTTCTGTATTGGAGGCAGATTGTAACAATTCACTTGCATCTGTAAATATTTGATTTATGTGTTCTAATTCATTTGTATATAAATCAATTTCATTTTCAGGAACAAGTAGGTTTATTAAATTAGAATTTGTGTTAACTATTTCTTGTTGGGTAACAATAAATGAAGAAATATATTCCTCAGGATTCGGAATTTGTGTAGCTGGCTGAACATTAAATAACAGCTCATAGGTTAGATTATTTATGTAAATTTCTAATATCTGTTCGCCCTGGGGGATATTTGGAGTAATAAATACCAGTTTTTCATTGATGTTATATAGGGTAACTGCAAGATTACCAAAATTACCCTCATATTCAGCTGAATTTAAAATGATATCCTCATATGTAATTTCAATTGTTGCAAAGGGTATTATATCATATTTATCAGGTGTAAGTACTGCTAATGTTTCATCATCATCGTCACCAAATAATTTTTCACAACTCCAGTTGGTTACTGTTAAGGTACTTAACAATAGTATTAAAAATGCGTAGCTAATAGTTTTTTTTGTCATAACTTTTATTATTTTTATTATTTCAAACGCATTGCAAATGTGCTTGAGTTGGGGTATTTTGCTTCTATGAAAAATGAATAAGAGAATTTTCGGTCTCTCTGGTCAGCACATTTTGGTTTTAGTTTATATACAAAAGTTCAGCTGGAATAACATAAAAACAATGAGTTGGCAAAGTTACTATATATCTGTTATTAAGAATTAATCTAAACATGACATAAGTCATGGTTGTTAAGTTTCGTAAACATATTGCAAATGCGCTTGATTAAGGATAGCGGGATAAATTGTCAAATAACCAAACTCAGTCCTTTAAACAACGGACACTAATGCCGTCTCCCGCCACGCCCAAGTTGAACCGGCGTACCTGATCGAGACTGGAGAGCAGGCCCCGGCTCAATGCGTACGTATCTGAGTCCTCACTTGACGTCCACCAGAAACCGTTGCTGCCAAAGTTAGCGGTGGTCCCAAAGCTGGTGCGACTGCCCCCCGGAAGGGCGTTAAAACCACTGGAATTTGTACCGTTGCCATTGTTGTTCCAGCCACTTGTACTTTTCATTTTTTCTCCTTCATCTGTTCCTCTATACCCAGTTGCATCTGCTTGTGTTTGAGTCATACCCAGTTGCATCTCCATAGTTTTCCATTCGTCATCGGTGGGCAGATGCCAACTGGTTGGACAAATACCTTGTGTGCCCTGAGTTGTTATGTATTCCATCATCTCGTTCCATTGGTACATTCCGCCATAGGTGTCACAATTGCTTGTACTATTATCATAACAGTACTTTTCGATTGTACCGTTATTAGTTGGAGCGCTGCTGCTGTTTATCATCGTACCAATGTTGAGGTTTTCTGCCATCCAACATTGAGTGCCTATTTGTACGGTGGTGTATGATTGACTATTTCTAGAATCAACAAAGGCATCACCACAAGACCAAGGCGGTGTTGGTGTAATTGTTCCTGTACCAATGGCTATTTCTTTCCATTCTCCAGCCCCATCATCGTAAAAGTAGAAACGGCTGTCGGTTGTGTTAAATACAATTAAACCAATTGCAGGGCTTGCTATGGCTTCTATTTCTGCTTGCGACATTCGGGGTGTCAACATCCCTTTACTTGTACTTTTTACCTCAAACATTGCCGAGGCATCAGGATTGGTGCCATCGGTATTGATACTTACTTGTGCAGTGATTGTACAGGTTAAAATCATTGCGGTTAATACAAATAGTAATTTTATTTTTATCATTTTATAATTTTTAATATGTTTTCAAATAACCCGTCTTTATCCCAAATGACACAAGTCAAAAGGGACATTGACGGATAAACCAAAGTTTCCTACCTTTTGGCTAGTGTTTCTATTATAGTTTCAATTTTATAATTCCATATTTTCAGGTCTATTGTCATTATATTTTCAAATAAAATAATAGGCGAAGTAGCTATTTTAACAAGGGCTAATTTTAGTTTACTTAAAATAGAAAAATGCACCAACGGTACTATACCATTGAGTGCATTTAACTTGGATAGTAAATTACTTACTAAAATCCATCACCAAAAAAGTAACTTGCAGAAAGACTAAAGACTCTGTTTTTTGCGGAACTATTATCGTCATAAGAGGTATTCATTAACCCAAAATTATAATTTAGTTCAAACTGAAATGAGCTTATTTCAACTCCTGCGCCAAAATTTAGACCAAAGTCTCCTCGTTTTATCCCATCATCATCATCTCCATCACCAAATTTAATCTTTTCAGTTTCAGTTTTACCATCAACTTCAACCTTAGAGCTACCTCCAATGGCCAATGCAAAAGTTGGTCCTGCTGTACCATAAATCTTTAATACTCCTATATCATACTTGTAAACTACATTTATTGGTAGCTCGAGGTAATATAATCTTTGCCAGGCTGTTGCACTTTCACCATCAAAACTCATATCAACTTTGTAACCTTTACCACTCAACATTAAGCTTGGTTGTAAACTTAACTCGTCAGTAAAAGCATAATCTGCTACTCCACCAATGGCAAATGAAACGCGTGATTTAATATCATCAGATGTTTTACCATCAAATTCAACTTTTTGTTTTGCAAAATTTAATCCAACTTTTGGACCATATCTTAATTGAGAATAAGATTGGAAACTAAATGTTACAAATAATAAAGCAATACTAATTCGTAATAAATTTTTCATGTGTTCTACATTTTATAAGGCCTACTCTTTTGGTTTTTCGGCTACCACCTCCTACTCTCTTATGGATTTTCAGAAAACTCTCTATATTTTTATAATTATTGCATGTTTGATTTCTCCCAGCCCTCTTCGTTAACTATTTGAAGTATTATCTTCTCAAGTTCTTTCAACTTTTTTGGTGCACCAGAATAGTCCTTTATTTTTTTGTGCTTGCCATTATAATTGTATGAAATATATGTTGTTGGCAGATCAGTAATACGAGAGGTATATTCATCATCAAAGTTAAAGAAGTTGGCGTCATTAAATTTCGCAATAATCTCATTAATTTCTTTACGACTTAGTTGTTTTTTAAAACTACCAATATAATCAATATTTTTTATCCCATCTAAAATTACTAATCCATTTTCAAAAATAGAAAGTGAATAAACAGGACAACTACCAAAACATGAAGTTTTCTCAAATTTTATTATGGGAATATCAACCTCACCAACTTTCCTTGTTGAAGTACATGAAAATAGCACTGATAATATCAATCCGTAAAAAATCAATTTCATTGGAGTAAGGGTTTATTTTTTAATAATCTTTTTAAATAAAGTATTACCTTCAATGTTAATTTGAATTACATATTCACCACTTTTAAAATCTGCTAAGCTTACTCTGGAATTGTTTAACAAATGTTTCTTAGCATAAACTACTTTCCCCGAAAGGCTTATTATTTTTATATCGAAATCATTATTAGAATTGGCATTTGTGATTGTAATATAATCGGTGGTTGGGTTTGGTCCTATTGAAATTAAATTACTTTGCATATTAGTCTGTATTGATGAAGAAATATCAACTGAAATACTATAATTAGCCGCCATTGTATCTTCAATGGCAGGATCATATCGGCCAACAAGCAATAGGTATGTATCAAAATCAGCAAAATCACCAATACTTATTTCATAAGTATTACCAACCTCAACAGATGGCTGAATCATTAATGTTTCTGTATTAGAATTTAGCTTAAGCAAACTAAAATCAATTTCATCCTCAAAGTTTTCGGGAGTGAGAGTCACTTTAAAATTGCCATTGGGTTGTAGAGCAATGTAATCAGCACTTAATCGCATAAGTCGTCCATTACCGTCAGTGTCACTATTGTATGTAACAGGACTTCCATCATATACAATAGATCCTTCAACATTTACTCCACCATTTTCGTCAATATAATTTTCATAAACTTCTGCCCGTGAATAATTAAATGGTGAATATTGCGCATCATTACTTAAAACAATATTTGCAATCAAATACTGAGAAAACATTGTTTCAAAATCAGTATCCCAGTTTGCCTGAAGTTCATTATCGATGGCTACCAAATCCCAATCGGTAACTGTACGTTCAAAAATATTTTTAACAATTACATCACCAGTTTGTTCCGACATATATTGAGTAAATATCCATGTTGAATACCAATGATTACCAAGACCATTATCATCATCGTCATCATCTAAGTTTAGGGCAATATCAGGTGTGCCAAAAACTCCAGTTAAATATTGTAGGTTGTCATCATAACCCGGAAAGTGCACATCTTCTATCCAGGCAGCTGTCATTTCCATTATCCAAACTCCCATTTCGGTATTATAACCCATTTGTACAGCATGTAAAAACTCATGAGCAGCAGTAACTGCTACGGCCTTTTCAGGATCTTCAGCCCATGAATAGTCATAATTCATACCCATCCAACTCGAATATGCTTCAGTTTCAGTAATGTCAGGTGAGTTTGGATTATCCCCAACCTTTGTTTCAGGAGCTACAAAACCGTATAACCCATAAGTAACAAATTCGGGTCCACCAATATATATATCATAAAAATCACTGCCACCAGCTCCATTGTCTCCGGGAGGTACTGTATATCCCTGTTGTAAATTTTTTGAATAAACTTCATCAAATATTAAAGCCATATTTTCCACAAAATCAGGAACTCCATTATTATTTTCATCAGTAGGGTCAACTGCCCACTCACCTGTTAATGTGTAATGAAAATCAAAATATTCAGAAAAACCAATTTGCTCATTTGGTAGTTCTGGTCGACCCTCAAGTGGGCTTAATAGATTCATAACTTTTTCGTCAAGTATCTCATTACTTGTTACTGCTTGAACCAACAATGGGGTTAGCCATAAGTGATTTGATGTATGGGCATCAGGATTAACAGATGCACTTTTTGCTTTATGAATTTTTTTTATGAGCTTTTGTGAATAACCAAGCTCTTGTGCAATAATTAAATTTCCAGTAATTAACAACGTTAAAGATAGGAGTAAGATTTTTTTCATTTATAGATTTTTTTGTATTTAAATTTTAAATTAAATACTGCCACTTTTGTAATGAACAAATAACAGTATATTTTATTCAGTTTCTTTCATGGAAAACAGCCAATAAAAAAAATAGCAGAAAAGTACTATTCTACTTGAGTGATTTTATTCATCAATTTTTGCTGACAAAATTAGATGGTAATAACATGCCTGTCAATCCCCCTGCAGGGGGATATTTTGATAGATAACGAATAATAATTATGGGATAATGAGAAAAGTGGATTACAATTACACCTCAATAATAATAGTACAACCTTTACTTAATGTTGAAGTATCGAATTGTAATGACCCATCTAGAAGTGCCACTCTGTTTTCAATATTTCTAAGGTAGGTCTATATCTACAATATGCATAACATCTTGTTTTTCTGTGAGACCATCCTTGGTTACTGTACAATTTAGGGCAAGGCTCGTTTCTTTGCAATAATGTCGGTTTATTATAGTTAAACAATGTAGTTTGTATTTGTAAGTTGTGCCTTAGTACCTACATTATCTTCAGTGCACACTCAGTCCTTTAAGCAACGGACGCTATAGCTGAACCACTTGATGCTACTCTCCCGAATCACCGCATCGTAGTTGTAGTACAACTTTCGGTACCACGCGTTCGTTCCTATATGCTCTGTAGACGACCACGAGAAGCTGTAGTCACCTAGGAGGTCGAAATACCTACTGCTGTGGCGTAATCCACCCGGGAGGGCGTTAAAACCACTAGAATTTGTACCGTTGCCGTTATTATTCCAGCCACTTGTGGATTTCATTTTTTCGCCTGCAACACTTGCCCCACCTAAATAATTAGTTAACGTAGTCCATTCTTCATCTGCTGGTAAATGCCAGCCATTGGGGCAAATACCTTGTACTCCTTCAGTTGTATTATATTGCATCATCTCAGCCCAAAGGTACAGACCGCCGTAGATGTCGCAATTACTTGTGTTATCATTGTAACAAAACTTTTCGATTATGCTATTATCGGTTTGTTGGTCACCACCATCTATTCTGGTGCCAATGTTCAAGTTTTCTGCCATCCAGCATTGGGTGCCTATTTGTACAGTAGTGTATGGTTGACTATCGCGTGTATCAACAAGGACATTGCCACATATCCATGGTGGTGTAATTGTTCCTGTACCGTAAAGTATTTCTTTCCATTCATTATCAATAGAAATAAATGCGTAAAACTTATTGTCGGTATTGTTAAAAACAATTAAACCATTTGCCGGATTTGAAATAGATTCAATTTCGGAAAGAGTCATCCTAGGTGTTAAAAAACCTTTGTCAGTGCTTTTTACTTCTAACATTGCAGAAGCATCAGGACTGCTACCATCATTATTAATTGCAACTTGAGCCATTGTGTTTAGCACAAAACTTATTAGCATTGCTAAAAGGATAATTTTTATAGTTTTCATTGTATATAATTTTGATATTATTATTTTACACAATACTTAGTTGAACCAATATTTGTCAAAGTTCAGAGGTACTTCTTACATTTTAATAGCTGTGTGTTAAATCCTATAGTGTTAGCGTTTTGTTGCTTTTGCATTCAAAACCCTCGGCAATATTATTCATTATAGATACAGATGCTCTTTGAATTTGATCTTTAAAACCAAAATCCCGGCTCTCTGCAAATAAGGAATAAACACTTACTGTTAATTCTTTTGTCTTTTGCCATCCAATAATATCCTCAAATCTTTCTATTTCCATCCTTTTTACTTTTCGTTTTCTACTTCTTTAATCCTTAATGCAGCGAACAGAAAACCCACGCGCACGATTGTAGTCGTGCATGAAGGCACTGCCACTGCTGAAGTACAGGTATTCCAGGTAGTATGAGTAACTGCCATTTAAAGTACTCGACCAATAGAAGCCATTGGAACCAACATCGTAGAGCGTACCGTCGGAGTGGCGGAAACCTGCCACGGGTAATTTTAAAGGTGAGGCAAAAGCCCCTGCAGCATTGTTGCTGCTCCAACTTGAACGCTCTGCATCCAATTCAGCATCGGTAGGTATTCTATAACCTGCCGGGCAGGGGTTGTTTACACCACTTACACCCTGCCATAGGTTGTCGTTTTGTGGGCTGCGCCAATCGTAAGGGAAGCTTGGTGCTAAAATAAAATTACCATGCCCGGGAACATCTGTACTTGATAATGTACTCGTAGTTGCCGATGTTCTTATTTGGTGTCCATCGGTGCCACGTCCCCATTGGTATAAATCGCCATACGAAGCAGCATCAGTGCTACTTGTGGCTACTTGTGTGGCACCTAAGTTACGGTCCATCCATGTTTCGCCGGTAATTGGGTTATACACTTCACCTACTGGTGGAATAGGAGTAATTGTTCCTGTACCAATCGCAATTTCCTTCCATTCTCCAGCCCCATCATCGTAAAAGTAAAAACGGCTGTCAGTTGTGTTATATACAATTAATCCATCTGCTGGATTAGATATTGCTTCAATTTGTGCTTGTGTCATCCTAGGTGTTAAAAAACCTTTATCAGTGCTTTTTACTTCTAACATTGCAGAAGCATCAGGGATGCTACCATCATTATTAATTGCAACCTGAGCCATTGTGTTTAGCCCAAAACTCATTAGCAGTGCTATCAGGATAATTTTTGTAGTTTTCTTTTTCATAGTTGTATTATTTAGATAAGCCTATATATGTGGACCTCTATTATTTTATAACCCTCTTTTTCCTCTTCCTGGCTTTTACAAACCAAGAAGAGGATACTGTGTATTAGCACAAGACCAAATTTCCTACCTTTGTTGAGAGGGTGTTAATTGATTTTCTAATTTATGAAATTTTCCCTTTCATTCCAACTAACGTCAATGTTAACCACCTTAAACTCTGATAATTGTATTTTTTTCCAACTCCAATTGGTGATTGTAAGGCTACTTAACAATATTGCAGCTAGTGCATAAACTTTTATTTTTTTATCTTGTTGGTTTTATTTATGAATTGTTTTATGGAGAGGGGATATTTAATTCTGCTTCAAAATAACAACTATCAGTAAAGTAGTATGTTTTATTTGTAAAACATTTTGATCAAAAAAATATTAAAAACTTCTAATAGCTCTAATATACTCGCCACTACTTTCCTTTGAATAACATCCGATAAATCCATCCCAGCCAGAAGCAGTTCCAAAATACTCTTCTTTTGCTTCCGTATCATTACACTCGGTTGAACTCCAATAATAGGTACCAGGCAAATCTACAATCCCAGTGGCTTCTAAATTATTATAAATAATATCTAACTCTGAAATTGAAGGTAAATACCAATCTGAAAAACCTTGCAATGTTAAATTTGAACATATATTTACTGCATTTGACCATGAGTTATTGCCTATATCATTACTGGAACATACTAATCCATGTTTTTTTGTTTCGTCAAGATAAAAAATTATACCCCC
>JASFZK010000017.1:0-34215 GCA_045267845.1 Bacteroidota bacterium
TCATCTCATATGAATAAATTTCAGAATCTTTAATTGTGGCAGGTGGGAAAAATGCAATAATAAATGCACCTATACTCATCACAAGACCTAGGAAAGGAATAATAAATCTTCCAAAATTACCCCCGGGTACAACATATGCTCTTGGAACATCACCATGTTTACTTTTAAGTCGGTAATATGCAAAATATAGTAAAATATACATTGCTAAGTACGAAACCACTGTTAATGCCATTGCCAGCAAAAATGACAGGTTTCCACCTGTACCGCCGAATGTTAACAGAGCTGCCCAAATACTAACAATAATGCCTTGTGTAACAACTAGACTTACAGAGATTCCGTTTTTATTAAGCTTTTTAAACCGCGCCGGTAATAAACCATCTTCTGCAGTTTTTTGTAGTCCTTTAATTGGTCCACTTACCCAAGCAGCAACCTCACCAAAAGCACCAAAAGCCAGTAAGAATGCTGTAATAGGTAGCATCCATTTAAGATGATAAAGGCTTAGGTAATGTTCAAATGCTTGCATAATACCAACATTCAGTTCGATTTGATCAGTAGGCACAACAAATCCCACACTAAGTGCACCAAATATATTCATTACTATTGCACCAAAGGCTAAAATCATAATGGCTATTGGGTAATTTTTCTTTGCGTTTTCAAGCTCATTAACATGCACTGCCGATGCTTCGATACCTAGATATGATAGCATAAATGCGACAAGAATTACAATTGTTTTGATTTTGGTAAAATCAGGAATAAATGTATCCCAGTTCATAACAACTTCAATTTTGTTTCCATCGATGGTGTAAATTATTGCCATAACAATAAGCAATAATGCTGGAAGAATAATACCGGCAGAAAATGATATTTTAGTAAGCTTGGTAATAAAACCTGCCCCTTTTAGGTTGAGATATGTTATAATCCAAAACATCAATAATACTCCTAAAAACTTATATAACGGGTTCGTGTTAAGAACCGGCATGTCAATCATGTAAGATAAACTTCCTATGATAAAATACAGCATTGTTATAAATCCAATTGTAATTTGAAACCATTGGAAGAAAATAGCAGTAAATCCCCATCGAGGGCCAAATGCCGTACCAACCCATTTGTAAACACCACCATCTTGCCATCCATCTCCTGTTGCCATTTCGGCGGAAATTAAAGCGGTTGGCAAAAAGAAAAATATACCTGCTAAGAGTAGGTAAAATACTAATGCAAATCCTGATGAGGCAAATGCCGGATAGCCATAAACTGTGGCTACCATAGAACCACTGAGGGCAATAAAACCACCTGTGGTTATCATTTTTTTTGTAGTAGAATTTTGTGTCATAAACTTTTTTTATTAATGAAAAGTGATATTTAATATATAATCGGGATTATTAAATTACGAATTTCTTAATAATATTTAACAAGATTTGATTATTTCTTAGTTTTTAATGCCATCGAGAGAAAATTATAAATCATTGGTTTACCTTGATTTGCAGGGATATCAACTTCGGCATGAAATTGCTCTCCAAAAACCATACGTCCTTTAATCTTTTGTGCCTGTACATACGATGATTGTGCAAGAACCTCAAATCCAATTAATGGAAAAACTTCTTCGGCTGTAGCCCAACTATGTATTTCAACACCAAAAAACGGATTTGGAATATTATTAAATATTGGTGAATTTTTAATAATAGATATTGAGTCGGGAACCAAATTTGTCTCAATATCTAGTATAGTGTTATCAAACCATCCGGTACTATGTGCATAGGTATATCCATATGCCATTACTTCTAATTGGTGTCCTGCACAGATACCTAAAATAGGAATATCACTATTTCTAACTATCTCAAATCCACCATTAAATTCATACATTGGAAGGTTAGGGTAATTACCATTATTACCACTAAATATTATTGCTACTGGTTGTGGGTTTAAGGATTCCACCATGCTTAATGAAACTTCGTAATGAGGAATAGTGACTGTTGCTAAATTTAAGTCGAGACCTTCAACATAATCTGCTAATTCAGTAAAAGTAAATCCATTAAGCTGATCACCCACTATTAAAACATAATCTTTGTCTGGGATATTTGGTAACTCAGGTTGCCCCGATGAATAAAAAATTGTGGTATATAATTGTGGAGCATAACCATAAAAATCATTAATAATTAGTTTTAGATATTTTGCTGAGGTGGGTGTGAAGTCAATAATATTTCTATAAGTATGATTATCAGTTGTAACAGTTCCGTTAATTTTTGTCCAGTTTTTGCCATCTAAACTACTCATCCAGTAAAAATTGGTTAGCCATCCTTCTTTACCATTTGGATTTGACAACATCCATATTCTACTGATTTCAGTTACCTTATCAAAGGTATACTCAACCCATGGAGTTGATTTGTATGGTGGTGGGGGCTCCCAATGTGTTGTATTTCCAATATCTGTTAAATCACAAATATTTTTTGAGTTAGCACCATTTGATACTTTAACTGAGGTTACTTCGGCCCTAATTAAATTCATGAAACTATCGTCAGAGGTAGTATCTAAAAAAAAGCGTGAAGTTGACCAAATGCTTTCATTCCCTTTAGCATCAACAGCTTTTACCCTCCAATAATAATACTGTTTATCGATGGGAAGTTTGTCGTCATTTTCAATTAATTTTGAAGTTATGTAACTACTCTTAGCAGCTATATTGCTATATTCAGCATAAATATTTTCGAATTTACTTGTTGTGGCAATTTGTAAAGTATAAGTTAAATTACACACACCTCCTTTTGCATTATAAAAAGTAAATAATGGTTGACTAGTTGTGCAAATTACATCAAAAGATGGATTATTATTAAGTTTAGGAGGTGAAATATTCACTTCATTTTGTACTTGCTGAGAATAGCACATTGATGAAATAAAAACTGCAATTACAACAATAATTGCTTGAAACTTAAAGCCACATTGTTTCATGATTATAGGTGTTGGGTTGAAATAGTAGCCAAATATAACAAAAATATTGGATATGCACTGAGGTTTTTCATTATGAAAAATTAACAATTAGGTAAAGATATTTATTTGAATCTTTAGTTTGTTTATGTAATTTTGCCATTTAAATACCTAAATAAAGAAATGGCAAAAGTTGTAAATATAACTGAGGCAGTTACGATTGCATTACATAGTGTAATCCTGATAGCAAAAAATAATTCGAAGCAAGTTAATGTTAACTTTATTGCTAAAGCTACTGGTAGTTCAAAATTCCATATTGCCAAGGTACTTCAGAAATTAGTTAAGGATGACTTGCTAGGTTCAACACGTGGCCCTGCTGGTGGATTCTATTTAATTGACAAGCCCGAAAATATTACCTTACTTGAAGTTTATGAATCTATCGAAGGCAAAATAGTTGTTTCTCGATGCCCCTTAGGTAAAGATTCTTGTCCTTTTGGCAAATGTGTTTTTGAAGATTTGACAATGGATATGACAAAGAATTTCAAAGATTATCTTGAGTCACGTACAGTTGGTTCTTATATGAAGGATAAAAATTATTAGTAATTTGATAATAGAGATATAATTGGGATTACTAAAAATTGTATCTGAATACCAATACAAAATTACGACCTGGAGCTGTTATACCTGATGAATATGTACGGTATCTGTAATCCATAATATTATCAATCTTAAACAGCGCAATAAATTTTTCATTAAAGGCATAACTACCGTTAAAATTGAGTGTCCACCATCCAGGTGAATACGGATTACCAGCTGCATCTGTTGCGTACATGTATCCCTTATCTCTTTCACTTGGCGCAAGATTACTATAGCTCATTTCACCATTATAATCAATACCAAAAGCCATTTTCAGCCTGCTTTTTTCAAAAGTTATTTTTGTTCCACCATATAGTGGGGGTGCATGTCGAAGTGGTTCTCCTGTATTATCTTCACCTTTAATCGTAGTTAGTATTGTGCTTAAAGCAAGATATTTGTGCAGTTTAATATCAAAAAGCATGCTTGCACCGTAAATGGTAGCACTTCCAGTATTAACAATTGCTTGGACCTTACTTAATTCGCCATCATATATTATTGAATCGTATCCGTTAATTGTGAAATCTCTTCTAACCATTGCATTATCGAGGTAAGAGTAAAATACTGTTAGCTCAATTTTGGCAACCTTACCAAACTTTCTATTAATTCCAATGTCAATATTATAAAGATATTCAGGTTCGAGGTTTTCATTGGGCACAACAACATTACCAGGTTCCGAATCGAATATTTTTGCAACATCATCTAAATTAGGAGCTCTAAATCCTGAAGACAGATTTAAATTAAATTGCCAATTAGAAGGGTGGTAAACCATTCCTAAACTACCTGTTAAGGCTCCGTTGTTAATATTTATTTCTTTATAAGGTAGCTGATAGAAGGTGGTATCGTTAAATTTCGATTTTAAGCTTACATACGAAAATCGTGCTCCTGCTAAAAATGTTAGAGGAACTTCTTGTAGATTTCTTTTATAACTTAAATATGCTCCAGACTGGAAAAATTTTGTACCACCATCAGGATACCTGCTTGAAATAGCTTGAGTTTCGTGTGTTACAATATTTTCTTGAATACCCTCTGATATTACATCATTGTAAACAAGCTCTAAGCCATAATAAATAAAATTGCCTTCTGATAATACCTTATCAAAATCAGTATTTAAGGAAAATATATTTACCTGCTCCTCACGTTTACGCAACCAATCATTTTTATACTTCCTGTCGGCTCTACCTTCTTTCACATTTTGGTACGCCAATGTAAATATTGCATTATCGTAAAATGATGCGTTATTGTGCATGTTTACTGATAGACGGTTCATTAGCCATTGTTGTGGTTCGTAATTCCACTGGGCATATTTAAGTACGTCATCAGAATATTGCAGAAGCCTGTCATAACGCGGAACGGCAGAAGAAGTTGTAAGATAAAGGCTGTAATCCCACTCAACATATTCACTGTGCTTATGCCTTATTTTAGTCATCATACTAATTTGGTCGTAACCTGAATATCGTTGAATTCTTCGATCTGAATTTTGTATTATGGAGTCATTTCCATCAATACGATCAACATATTCGTTTCTAAGATTGTAGCTATTGTGCATACTTCCCATTTGCAAATCGTCAAATTTACTGTATGAAACATTTGCCATAAGAGCCCACTTATTATTCGAGAAATTGAAACTTGCGCTCAAAGTCCTTTCAAAATCAGCTGTTGAAACACGGGCCATTGCATAACCCGATCCAATCATTTTATCACCATATGAGAATGCAGGTTTAAGAGTATGAATATCAATCACACCGCCCAATGCATCACTTCCGTAGATGTTTGTGCCCGGACCAAATATAATTTCTGTACTCTCGATATTGTTTACATCAGTTTGCAGAACGTTATGTAAATTACCACTTCTGTAAATGGCATTATTCATTCGAACACCATCAACAACCATTAGTATTTTATTTGCTGCAAACCCCCTAATCATTGGACTGCCTCCTCCAAGCTGACTTTTCTGAACATAAACCTGATTTCCAGATGCTATCATATCTGCAGATGTTGCTGGGTTATTGAAAATAATATCCTTACGCTTTATCTGCTCAATCTTATTTGGAATCTCGTTGGATTTTGTTTCCCATTTACTAGCCGAAACAATTACTTCATCAAGATTTATTAATTTTTCGTTAAGAGGAACATTAAAATGTAACGAAGAAATAGCTAATTTATCTAGTGTAACTGCAATAAAAGAAGGATGTTGAAATGTAATATTTTCTCCATCTGCGAAAGCACTTATGTTTACAATACCCATGTCATTGGTAAGCCCGGTTTTAGTTTTGTCATCATTAAAAATAACAACATCATAAATAGGACTACCTGTTTGCTGGTTGTAAACAAAAATATTTTGAGATATACTATTAGCTACAATAATAAATAATAGAAAAGTCAGTATGCCGAATTTATATAAATTCATAACTTATTAGATAATACAGGTATCGAATTCTAACTTCCGACTTTTACTTCTTCTTATTATAACCCTTTTGCTTTGCAGCTTCTTCAAGTCTTTTTGCAAAAGCTGATTTCTTCTTAGCTGGTTTCTTTTTATTCCTTTCGATTGTCGCGCGTAGTTTGTCTTCGTTAATGGCATATCTGAATACAAACATCTGGCCAAATGTGATTATATTGGCAAGAAAATAATAGTAGCTCAAACCAGAGGCATAATTGTTAAACATACCAAGGAACATAATTGGCATCAAATACATCATGGTTTTCATACCTGGCATTTGTTGTGTTTGATTAGCCATCATTTGGTTGTTCATGTAGGTATACATTATCGTTGATACTGTCATTAATAATGTAAAAAGACTAACATGGTCACCATAAAATGGGATATCAAATGGTAAACTTGCAATTGAGTCGTAGCTCGATAGGTCGGTAGCCCAAAGGAATGGTTGTTGCCTAAGCTCGATTGATGCCGGGAAAAATCTAAACATAGCAAACAAAATTGGCATTTGAAGTAGCATCGGTACGCAACCTGCAGCTGGATTTGCTCCAGCCTTTTTATACAGTGCCATAACAGCCTGTTGCTTCTTCATTGAATCTTCCTTTTTTGGGAATTTTTTGCTTAGTTCATCAACTTCAGGTTTTAACACCCTCATTTTTGCTGATGAATAGTAAGTTTTATATGCAATTGGGAACAGTGCTGTTTTAAGCATTAATGTTAATACAAGAATAACAATACCGTAATTCCAGCCATAACCGCCTAGCCAATTAAATACCGGGATTACTATAAATTCATTAATCCACCCAATAAACCCCCAACCAATTGGTATTTGTTGATCAAGACCAAGATCGTATGACTTTAAAGTGTAGAAACTATTAGGGCCAAAATAAAACGACATAGGTATACTTGTTTTACCCCTGAGGTTAATTGGAAGTTCAAAGTCGGCTTGCATCGATTTTAAGTACCTGTCAGAACCTGGGTTTTCTTTTTCAAATACTTTAAGCCTGCCATTGCCAAACGAATTTTTAGCAATAATTGTAGATGAAAAGAAGCGTTGTTTAAACGATACCCATTTTAGCTTGGTCGATATTTGTTCTTCATCGTCTTCTGTTTCGTCCATGTATTCAACTTCATCCTTATAATATTTATAATAGATGGTAGAACCATTAAATTGGTCAATTGTTTTTTCTTGTTGTCTTAAATCAGCATACCAATTAAGGTCTACATAACTGGAGTTTGATGAAATAATACCATCCATTCCAACAATGTTAATTGTGAAATCAATCATGTAATTATTACCACTAAGCTTGTAAAGAAACTCTATGTAGCTACTTTTATTGATAACACCTTCTTCGGTACCACTGTACAATCTCATATTAAATGATAGCGAATCGCTACCAGAAACTGACATGTTTTGTGAAGAATAATCATCAGCAACAAAATAGAAATCTTCGGTATTAATTATTCTGTTATGCGAAAAGAATGATAGGCCAAACTTCGATGTTTCAGGGTTAAATAGGATTACTGGTAATGAGTCAAAAGTTTTGTACTCCTTTAATTCAATGGTCCTAATGTGCCCACCTTTATTGGTTATCTCTAATTTAATCAGATCATTTTCAATTATATATAATTTATCTTCACCAATTGCAGAATTTGCAAATAAATCGTATTTACTTTTTAACTCGGCATATGAATCAGAAACCGGAGCATTGTTCTCAGATATAGTTTCCTCTATTTGTGATTTTTGTTCTAATACTTCAGCTGATTTAATCAGTGCTGCATTTTTCTCTCTTTGAACCATGGCAATGGAATCGGCCACATGCTGTTTTCTGGCAAGTTCCTCAGCAGAGGGTGTCATCCAGTACGTATAACCAATCATTATTCCTGCAATCAGGATAAAGCCAATAATTGAGTTTTTATTCATTTAATATGATTTTCAGTTGTTTAATATTTTCCTTTTCAGAAAACAAGTTTGCAAATATATTCAGAATAATTGAATGAAGGATAAAAACGCATTGTATAAGGTGTTTTTTGTTAAAGTAGTTGCAATATCTTTTAAGTATTACATTGTTTTTTTAAATTGGTACAATCTAAAAATCAGCAAGTGTTGTTGAAATTAAGTTCTATTTCATGTTAGCACAGGCAGTTACAAAATAGAACTTTACTTAAAGGGAAAAATGTTAATTAATTGTAGACAACTTTTGCAAATCCGTTCACTGTTTTTCGATGTATATTCCATAAAAATACTATTATTGGACTTTAATTAACCAAGATTATAAGATGAGTGAAATATTTTCAGTAATTGAAAAAACTCTTACGCTAGTTGGTTCATTGGGACTGTTTTTGTACGGGATGAAGCTTATGAGTGAGGCATTGCAAAAAGTTGCAGGTAATAAAATGCGACATATTCTTGCAGCCATGACCAGCAATAGGATAAAAGGAGTTTTTACTGGTATCCTTGTTACAACTACCATACAATCTTCTTCGGCAACAACTGTAATGATTGTTAGTTTTGTAAATGCAGGTCTAATTTCGTTAGTTGCTTCGGTTGGTGTAATTATGGGAGCCAATATTGGAACCACCATAACTGCCTGGATTATAGCCTTGTTAGGTTTTAAAGTAAGCCTTAGTTTTCTTTCTCTCCCGCTTATTGGAATTAGTTTTCCATTGTTTTTTTCGAGTAATAGTAAAAGAAAGACTTGGGGAGAGTTTATTATTGGTTTTGCTATTCTTTTTATCGGACTCCAATTTCTTAAAGAATCGGTGCCTGATATAAACGGAAACACGGCAGCATTAAATTTTCTTTCATCATTTACAAATCTTGGGTTTCCATCTGTGTTAATTTTTATTGCAGTTGGTACATTACTCACCGTAATTATTCAATCTTCAAGTGCAACAATGGCATTAACACTTGTCATGTGTTATAATGGACTAATTCCGTTTGAACTCGCTGCTGCCATGGTATTGGGTGAAAATATTGGTACTACCATAACAGCAAATATTGCTGCTGTGGTTGCAAATGTTTCTGCAAAGCGATCGGCACGAGCTCATTTAATATTTAACATGTTTGGAGTTGTTTGGATGGTTGCAGTGTTTCATTATTTTTTAATTGGTATTGATATGTTTGTGCAACAACGACATGGGATATCTATTCTAAAAACAAATCTTACACACAGTGATTTTGAATCTGTAAAAGGAATATATCCTATTGGTCTTGCTATTTTTCATACAAGTTTTAATATTATTAATACGTTATTACTGATAGGGTTTGTACCGCTTATCGCTAAATTAGCCACAAAGATGGTTCCTGACAAAGGTGATGATGATGAAGAATTTAGGTTGAAGTACATTAATACAGGGCTATTTTCTACATCAGAATTGGCAATTATGCAGGCTCAAAAAGAGATATCAAATTTTGGAAATAGGATAGAAAAAATGTTCTCCTTTATTAAAAATATTATGGAGGCTGAAAAGAATAAAAAATATACTAAGCTTCTTTCAAAGGTTGATAAATACGAACAAATTACTGATAATCTTGAACTGGAAATAGCATCTTACTTAACAAGAGTGTCTGAAAATGAGATGAGCCACGATGGCTCAAAAAAGGTTAGAGCAATGCTTAAAATTATTGATGATATGGAAAGTGTTGGTGATGGAATTTACCAATTGTCGAAAGTTATTGATAATCTTAAGCAGGAAAAACTCAAATTTACACAACATCAACTAGACTCTCTTGATGAGATGTCAGTACTAATTAATAAGGCCTTCGTTGAAATGAACCTAAATCTCGACCAGGATTATAGGGATACTAATATTGAGAAAGCCACTTCCATAGAAAAAATGATTAACGACAAGAGAACTTCTTTGAGACAGCAACATGTTGAGGATCTTAAAAATAAGAAATACAAACACAAAGTAGGCTCGTATTATAGTGACCTTGTTTCCATAAATGAAAAGATAGGTGATTATATAATTAATGTAAGTGAGGCAATTAAAGAATATCAGGAAGTTGATTAGTCTTACTTAATCTTCTAAAAATGTGATTCACCATTAGTATCTTGCTTCTAATATTCGTGTATTTTTTTTTAAAAATACTAAATAACAATTGTCAAATAATAAATAGCAAACATTAATACCAAAAAACACAGACTACTAGATGTAAAATTGTGAATAGTTTAGAATTTAGTTTTTTTACAAATTGGAATTTATTTGAGTTTTGTTTTATTGCTATTTGAGATTTCTGGTTTATTCAGATTAGGTTATTATCAAATATTAGACATTAATTGCCTTTGTATTTGAGTATATTTATCACATTTACATACCTTTTCACATTTATTTCAATTTTTATTTGATACTATTCTTGGGTTTGTAATTTCTCTAATAATCCCTTTATTCACTGACTGCGGAGCTGTTTTTATTTTGGTAAAATATCTCTTTAACTGGTTGCCAAATCACATATTTCTAAAAAAAATCACAAAAACACTTGACACGGCTTATAAAATGATGTACATTTGTGATATCAAAATAATATCATATTAATATAAATATAATGCTATGAAAAAAGAAGTTGAATTTTCACCAATGTCGGGTTATACTGCCCTATTTGTAATCTTTATGCTAATTGTATTACCTGTACTTGCAGTTATTTTTATCAAAATGATTTGGATGGCCGCATTTATTTTATTCGGTATATTTGGGATGGCGGGTTTGATGACTGTTAATCCAAACGAGTCAAGTGTTCTTGTGTTGTTTGGTGCATACAAGGGTACAGTAAAGAAGAATGGTTTTTGGTGGGTGAATCCATTTTTTACAAGGAAGAGAATATCTCTCAGAGCAAGAAACCTTGATAGTGAGCCCATTAAAGTAAATGATAAAATAGGTAATCCTGTAATGATTGGGGTAGTTATGGTTTGGAAAGTGGATAACACGTACAGTGCTGCTTTTGATGTGGATGATTATGTTCATTTTGTTGATATACAAAGTGAAGCTGCCATACGTAAGCTTGCTGGCCATTATTCATACGATAATTTTGAAGATGAGGATGCAAGTATTACATTGCGTGGGGGAGGAGACGCTGTTAATCAAATGCTTGAAGATGAAATAACAGAGCGCCTTTCCATCGCTGGAATAAAGGTTGTTGAGGCACGTATTAACTATATTGCATATGCACAAGAAATTGCTGGAGCAATGCTTAAGCGTCAGCAGGCAACTGCCATTGTAGCTGCTCGATTTAAAATTGTAGAAGGTGCTGTGAGTATGGTTGAAATGGCTTTGGATGCGTTATCAAAAAAGAAAATTATCGAACTTGATGAAGAGAGAAAAGCTACGATGGTGAGTAACCTGCTAGTTGTTTTAACATCGGATAAGGACGTTTCACCAATTGTTAATACGGGTACTTTGTATTAAACTTATGCTTTTTTGGGATTGCACTTTCTGGTAAGTAGACAGGAATCCGTAAGAGCTAGATTTAAAAAATATACTAATACAAGCTAGATGGAAAAAGTAATAAGTAAAAAAATTGAAGAGAGCTTTGAAGCTGGGAGTGGAATGTTGCATATTCCCATTTTGGGATCTTTGTTTCCAAAGCTTTTTGGTCAAAAAATGAAACCTTCATATAAATATCTCATATTCACAGGTAAGTATCGGTATGTTGTTGAGGAAAAGGATTATTCAAATATTCATGTTGGTGATTCTTTCGATAAGAAACTAAGTGTTTTTGCTTAATTATTCTAATGTTCAGGAGATATGAAATCATAGGTTATCAATTATGGAAGATAAATCAAATATTGAAATTTTGGAAGAGTTTGCAAGGTCAACTAATAGAGATATTGCACATAAGGAGATTCCCTATCCTTTGACAGGAATTCATACTTTTAGGAAATACAAGAAGTATATATTCATTCCATATAGTAACTCAGAAAAGAGTAATTATTTTATTTGGTATAGCAATCCATATGCAAGTGTTGGTGACTATACTGTTTTCTCAGGCGCTTTTATTCCCATATCTTCAAGAGTTAAGTCCAGCCTTAATATTAGAAGTAAAACCATACTTGATAAGGTTAATATTTTTTCAAAGAAAAAGGCCAACAGGGTAGGAAATGATAATTTCGATTCGAAGGTTGTAATTACTGGAGAAATTGATTCTGCAGCAAGGAGGTTACTATCTCAATCTAAAATCCAGAGTCAATTATTAAAGGCGCTGGAAATAGCTAATTTTATGACCATATCTATAAATGAGTATAATATTGACTTTGTACCCGAGTTAAAGGATAAATCATATTTATCAATTATTAATCCTCAAAGCTGGGATCTTGAAAAAGATACTATTGAAGAAATATTCAGACTAATGGAGAGAATAAGAAATATAATTAATTACAGCGATTGACAGAATAAATTAGGCTATTGAAAGATAGCTTCTGAACTTTTAATGATGATGCAGATATATAAATGAAGTCTTAATGATCAAGATTACAAATGTTAGTAATTTTAGTTAAAGAAATAAAAAATGAGATATACTGAAAAACAAACCAGTTTTGTAATTATTGGAGTATTAATTGGTATTCTCATACTATTATTTATTTCATACAACTATAATTGGAGCAATGTTACAATTGATTTCTCAGGGGTTATGGTTGTATCAATAATATTAGTAGTTAGCCTAATTTTATTTTTTCAGATGAGAACTTCGGTAGATAGTGAGAAGATACACATTTCTTATGGTATTGGGTTGATAAATAAAAGAATACTAATCAGTAATATTGAACAGGTTACAGTTGTTCGAAATAGTTGGTACTATGGGTTTGGTATAAGAATGTTGAAAAATGGATGGCTGTATAATATTAAAGGACTAGATGCCGTAGAATTAAAAATGAAGAATTCGAGATCAATAATCAGGATAGGAACTGGTGATAGTACATCATTGAAGAGAAATATTGAATTAAGGTTGAAGAAAATGTAAATTAATTGAAATGCGAAAGATACTTTTTAAAGAAGAACAAAAGTTTGGCTCACCATCACTTTACATAAGTATGGGTTTTATTTATGCTATACCAACATTTATATTTTTGTACGCATTTTATCAGCAATTTGTTTTAAAAGTGCCTTTTGGCAATGAGCCAATTTCTGATAATGGTTTATTGATAATGGCTTTTTCGATATTTGCAGTGCTTATTGGTTCCGCTTATTTGTTATTTGGGTCCAAGCTTATTACAGTTGTTAATAGCGAAAGTATCCTAATTACGTTTAAGCCGTTAACTGGTAAAAAAATTAGTTTTGCCAAATCTGAAATAGAGAAATTTGAGATACGTGAATATAAACCAACAAAAGAATATGGTGGGTATGGAGTTAAGCAAGGGAAGAAAAGAATTGGAAAAGCCTACAATGTGAGCGGTAAAATAGGCTTGCAGCTTTATTTAAAAGATGGTAAAAAAGTACTTGTTGGCACACAAAGAGGCGATGCCTTATTACGTGCAATGAATAAGATGATTGGAAAATAATATTATTAGTAATGTCGAAAAAGAAAGCATTTGTATTACGTGTTCAACCTGAAATGATGGAGGCACTTGAGAAGTGGGCTCAGGATGAATTTAGGAGTACCAATGGGCAAATTGAATATATACTCAATAGTGCGTTGTTAAAAGCAGGGAGGAAAAAGAAAGATAAAAGTTAAGGTTGAGAACTTAGGTTGAGATGATTCTATCTAAAACTCAAGCTCGTTCTTAACCTTAACCCTTGTTTTTGTGTTCAATTGCTGCCTTTACAAATCCAATAAATAGTGGATGGGGCTGTTTAACAGTACTTTTGTATTCAGGGTGAAACTGTACTCCAATAAACCATGGATGATTTTCAAGCTCTATGATTTCAACAAGGTCTTTACTTTTATTAATACCCGAAAGCTGCATTCCATTTTTAGCAAAACGTGATTTGTATTCATTATTAAATTCATAACGATGACGATGTCTTTCTTGGATATCTTGTTTTTTATATTCCTTAAAAGCCAGTGAATTCGTATCAAGATGACAATCATATAACCCAAGTCGCATACTCCCGCCCAAGTCGGTAATATTTTTTTGCTCTTCCATTAGGTCGATAACCGGGTAAGGCGAGTCTTTATCAATTTCTGTAGTATGTGCACCTTCAAGTTTCAGTACATTTCTCGAAAATTCGATTGCCGCACATTGCATCCCCAAACATATTCCTAAGAAAGGAATATTATTCTCCCGTGCATATTTAACTGCATCAATTTTACCTTCAATCCCACGACCTCCAAATCCTGGAGCAACGAGTATCCCATCTAATCCTGTTAACTTTTCCTTAATATTTGTTGAATTAAGATTTTCCGATTGAATACTTACAATGTTTACTTTATATTCATTTTCAGCGCCACCATGAACAAGTGCTTCATTTATAGATTTGTAAGCATCTTTAAGCTCAACATACTTTCCAATTAATCCAATATTCACAGTGCCAACAGGGTTCTTCAATCTGTGAACAAAACGTTCCCAATTTTTTAAATCAATTTTATCAGAATATTCAGTGTTAGTTAGCTGTAGTACCTCAATGTCAAGTTTTTCCTCTCTCATTAATAATGGTACGTCATATATTGTTTCTGCGTCAATAGATTCTATAACTGCTGATGGCGACACATTACAAAATTGTGCAATTTTGCGTCTAATACTCTCATTTAAGTGATGCTCAGTTCTACAAACGATTATATCAGGCTGAACTCCTTGCTCAAGCATTGTTTTTACTGAATGTTGTGTAGGTTTGGTTTTTAACTCACCGGCAGCTTTTAAATATGGTACTAAAGTAAGGTGTACCACAATGCAATTACTGCCAAGTTCCCACTTCATCTGCCTAACGGTTTCAATAAATGGAAACGACTCTATATCACCTACGGTTCCTCCAATCTCAGTAATAACAAAGTCGTATTTATTTGTTTGTCCAAGTATTTGGATACTCCTTTTAATTTCGTCTGTAATATGAGGAACCACTTGAACAGTTGTTCCCAAGTATTCGCCTTTTCTTTCTTTACTTATTACGTTTTGATAAATACGGCCGGTTGTAACATTATTGGCTTGTGATGTAGGTGTATTTGAAAATCTTTCATAGTGTCCAAGGTCGAGATCAGTTTCTGCACCATCATCAGTAACATAGCATTCGCCATGTTCGTATGGATTAAGAGTACCAGGGTCGATATTAATATACGGATCCAACTTTTGAATTGTTACCGTAAACCCTCTAGCCTGTAATAATTTAGCCAAAGATGCAGAAATAATTCCTTTTCCAAGGGATGATGAAACACCGCCAGTTACAAAGATGTATTTTACATTTTTTTTCATATTCTCTACGAGAATTAATAAGTAAAATTAAATTGCAAATATACTAACTGCATGTTAAGAAATTAACTTTATTTAAAATCTTATTTAACAATCAGAAAAAATACAGAGATATCAAATACGAAAAAAACCAAAGTCATAATTTGCTATGACTTTGGTTTTTTATAAGATATCTGTAAAGTATTATGCTAGTAATAAGTAGGGCGTTTTACATCTGCCATTAGCTTTGCAACTCTAATAACCTGAAGTGCATAACCAAATTCATTATCGTACCAAATGTAAATAACCAAGTTTTTATTGTTTGGAGAAACTAATGTGGCATTACTGTCAAATACCGAAGTTGCTGGTTCACTAATAAAATCGGATGAAACGGCATCTGCAGAAGTTAAATATTTTACCTGAGCAACTAAATCTCCTGATAATGAAGTTTGTTTCATAAGTTCATTAACTTCTTCAACTGATGTTTCTTTATTAAGATTTAGTTTTAGAATTACCAACGAAACATTTGGTGTGGGAACGCGAATGGCATTACCGGTTAGTTTCCCTAACAAGCTAGGTACAATTTTTGTCACTGCTTTTGCAGCACCTGTTTCGGTGATAACAAGGTTTAAGGGTGCTGAACGTCCGCGACGTGTTTTGCTGTGCATATTGTCCAATAAGTTTTGGTCATTAGTATACGAATGTATGGTTTCAAGGTGCCCTTGACTAATTCCATATACTTTTTCGATTACTGACAATATTGGTGCCGCAGCGTTTGTTGTACACGATGCTGCTGAAAAAATAGTCTCATTTTTGTAATCAATTTCCTTATCGTTTACACCAAAAACAATATTGGGAATATCGCCTTTACCTGGCGCAGTAAGTAATACTTTAGATATTCCTTTTGCTTTTAGATGTTGGCTTAAGCCTTCGCGATCACGAAAAACACCAGTATTATCAATTAATATTGCATTGTTAATGCCATACTCTGTATAATCAATATCTTCAGGACTTTTTGATGCAAGCATTAAAACATTATGCCCATTAATATAGATTGTTTTATCTTCGGTATTTTCGATTGCAACACCTCTAAATGGACCATGTACTGAATCGTGGCGTAATAATGATGCGCGTTTTTCAATTTGTTCGGCACTGTTTCCTCGTGTTACAATTGCCCGAACCCTTAATTGATGCCCGTTCCCTTGAATAATTAACTCGCGTGCAAGTAATCGTCCAATACGTCCAAACCCATAAAGTACAACATCAACTGGTTGTTTCAAATGTTTTTCTCTACCAATAAACTTCTTTAATTTAGTTTTTATAAAATCCTCTGCATCAAGGTAATTGTCTTTGTTATCAGTCCATTCACCATTAAGTTTACCAATATCAAGTTTTGATGGTTTAATATTACAGTGTAGAATAGCTTTTGCTAATTCCAACGAGTCTTCAATTTTGAGAAGTTTATTAATAATATTCTCAGCATATGAGTGACGGTACAATATTAAACTTGCACTTCTGTCGATTAGTTGGCTTCTAAACAGTACTAGTTCAATCGATTTGTTGTAAAATAACCTTGAAAGAACACTGATAAATTCGTTGGCAATCATTTCCTGTCTTGCCCAATCGTTTAAGGAGTCTTCATAGCCTCCATTCATATTTTTTTTATTGACCATGCTAATATTTTTTGAGTATTCTAGTTAATATGATTTCTTGCTGTAAACTTAATTAATTTTATGAATATTTTTACTAATTCAAAGCTTGGTTTTGATAATTTAAAGAATTCGTGGTGTCAAATAACAAACGTTTGCGTAGATGCAAAAATATAAAAAGATGTTAATGATTAGAAAAAAAAATCTTTTTTATATACATTCTTAATAATTAGATTATTGAGGGGGTAAATAATTGAACAAATAAACCAGTAGAGGACACCAATGGCTCAGTATATTTTTTGATGGAAGTATTATAAAACAGGAAAGGTAAATGAAATAAAATTTACTGACCTAAATAAGCTTTAAGTAAGCGACTTCTAGATGTGTGTCTAAGTCTGCGGATAGCTTTTTCTTTAATTTGACGAACTCTCTCACGGGTTAAATTAAATTTTGCTCCAATTTCTTCAAGAGTGAGACTGTAATTATTACCAATACCAAAATACATATTGATAATATCCCGTTCTTTTTGGTCAAGAGCACTTAATGATCTTTGAATTTCGTTACCCAATGATTCTTTTAACAATGGTTCGTCAGTTTCTTCAATATCTTTTGGTATGAAAAAGTCAAGAAATTTTGAGTCTTCATCACTAAGTAGTGGTGCATCCATTGAAACATATCTTGTTGCAATTTGCATTGTAGATTTAACCTTATGACTTGGTATTTCAAGTTCATCTGCAATTTCTGATTCTGACGGAGGGCGTTCAAGTTGTTGCTCCAGTTTAGATGTAACTTTTCTTAATTTATTTAGCGATCCAACTTGATTTAATGGCAGCCTAACTATACGCGATTGCTCTGCCAATGCTTGAAGTATGGACTGTCTGATCCACCACACGGCATATGAAATAAATTTAAAACCTCTGGTTTCATCAAAGCGTTGTGCCGCCTTTATTAACCCAAGATTACCTTCGTTTATTAAGTCAGGTAAACTTAATCCTTGGTTTTGGTATTGTTTGGAAACAGATACCACAAATCGTAAATTAGCTTTTGTAAGTTTCTCGAGAGCAATTTTGTCTCCAGCTTTTATTCTCCTAGCAAGCTTTACTTCTTCTTCAGCTGTAATAAGACCTTCTTTACCAATGTCTTGAAGGTATTTATCGAGTGACGCAGTATTGCGGTTGGTTATTGATTTAGTTATTTTTAGTTGCCTCATGCTTTATTTAGTTGTTGTTGTATGCGATCGCACATTTGCAAAACGGACACGCAATTTATGAAAAATTATTGTAAATGGCAAATTATCAGTACATAATCTCATACGCAACCTTAACACCATTAGGATATACCCCCCTCAAACGAATTGTTCTACGCAGTGATTTATTTAGTGCAGATGATAAATTATTCTGAGAATTAACTCTATCTCCGTTTATTTCTGTAATTATAAAACCCTTGTTAATACCATTATTACTTAAGATTCCACCATTTATATTTAGTATCTTTAACCCATTTGCGATTCCCATCGTATTAAGTTCGTCTACTGATACTTGTTGTAGTTCGGCTCCAAGGAATTCGTTAAAAAATGTATCACCAGACATCATTACAAGTGTTGTCCCATTTCTGTTTTTCAAGATTACGTCGTAATTGATGATTTTATTATCACGATTAATTTTAACTTGTACAGATGTTCCCGGGTTAAACTGAGCTATTATACCTAAAAGTGACGCCAGACTGTTGGTTGGGATTCCGTTTACATCTAATATTATATCACCTTCTAATATACCTGCATCATGGGCTCCACCATTATCAACAACCTTTGCAACATAAATTCCATCAACACTCACAAGACCAGCTGATTCTGCAAATTCGGCATTTATATCTTGAATTTGCACTCCCAAATATCCTCTTTGAATTTCTCCGTATTTCATAAGGTCAGCAACAACCTTCTTTACAATATTTACCGGAATTGCAAATGAGTAACCTTCGTAAACACCAGTGTGCGATGCTATTGCGGTATTTATACCAACTAATTCACCCAAAGTATTTACTAATGCTCCTCCACTATTTCCTCTATTAACAACGGCGTCAGTTTGTATAAATGATTCAATTGATTGACCCCCAAGTATATTAATATTACGTGCTTTTGCACTTATTATACCTGCAGTTACTGTCGAGTTTAAATTAAAAGGATTACCAACGGCTAGTACCCATTCTCCAATTTTAATATCATCAGAATTACCAAAAGTAAGAAAGGGAAGATCATTTTCTGGAACTTTAATTAATGCCAAATCAGTAATGGGATCAACACCAACTATAACAGCTTCGGTTTCACGCTCATCATTAAAAGTTACGGATATTTTATCAGCTCCATCTATCACATGATTGTTGGTAACAATATACCCATCAGGTGATATTATTACTCCCGATCCAAAAGCTATGTAGCTGTTCTGACGCTTTGGATAACGATGAAGATAATCTTGAAACTGACCAAAAAAATCATCATATGAGTTAGTTTTAGAAACTGTTAATGTTTTAATATGAACAACAGCATCCAGCGATTTTTCTGCAGCATATGTAAAATCTACAGCTTGTTGAGGAGTATAATTTGCTTTGTGTACAGGTATAGATGAGTGGAGGTTATTATAATCTTGTATGTCAGCAATTGCCTCCTTTGAATTACTTTTTTCGAAGTTATTTATGATGAAAATAACAAGTACAACCAATAATCCTCCAGCTATACCGCTTAAAAAACTTTTCGATATTAATATATTTTTCATAAATCTCATGTATCTTTGTTGTTATAACGGAGCTTTTGTAAATTAAATTTTATTTTAAAGGTTAATTATTGTTAAACAGATGAACTTACATTTTTATAAATTTCAGGGTAACGGTAATGATTTTATCATTCTTGATAATTCTTCCAACAACATATCACTGAATACAATGCAAATTAATAAGTTGTGTGATCGTAGATTTGGCATTGGTGCAGATGGATTGATATTACTATCTCCGTCGATAAATTATGATTTTGGGATGGTTTATTTTAATTCGGATGGCAACGTTAGTAGCATGTGTGGTAATGGAGGAAGGTGTATTGCAGCCTTTGCAAACTTGCGTGGCATTGTTGGTGGTAAAATGAAATTCGATGCTTATGATGGTGTACACGAGGCTATTATAGAAAAAGAATTAGTTACCGCAACAGAATGGGATGTGAGCTTACAACTTGCTGATGTAAGTTCTGTTGATAAAAATGATAGTTATTATTTTCTCAATACAGGATCCCCGCATTATGTCGAATTTGTTGATAATGTTTTAGATATTAATATGGCAGTAGAGGGTAAAAAAATCCGCATAAGCAATATTTTCAAACCCGATGGGACTAATGTTAATTTTGTGGAGATAGGTGATGATAGTGTTTTTGTACGAACATTTGAAAGAGGGGTAGAGGCAGAAACATTATCGTGTGGAACTGGTGTTACTGCATCAGCAATTGCTGTATTTTTGCAGACAGGACGCAATAAAGTTATGGTTAACACTAAAGGCGGTAATTTTGAGATAAGTTTCAGTTATGACGATAATGTGTTTACCAATATTTGGTTACGAGGACCAGCAACATTGGTTTTTGAAGGTAATATCACTGTTTAGAAAATATGGAAATAAATAATAAATCAAGCTGGCTACCAACAACAGCCAAAGAGGTAAAAGAAAGGGGTTGGGATAATCTTGATGTAATACTTTTTACTGGTGATGCTTATATTGATCACCCTTCTTTTGGTATGGCAGTAATTGGTCGTGTGCTCGAAGATTTAGGTCTTAAAGTTGCCATCGTACCTCAACCCAACTGGCGCGACGACCTTCGTGATTTTAAAAAGCTTGGTAAACCTAATTTATTTTTTGGAGTTTCAGCAGGTGTTATGGACTCCATGGTTAATCACTATACCGCAAATCGACGGTTAAGATCAAACGATGCGTACACACCTGGTAATAAGTCGGGATTTAGACCTGATTATCCTACTATTGTCTACACAAAAATACTTAAAGATATATTTCCAGATGTGCCTGTGGTTATCGGGGGTGTTGAAGCATCTATGCGACGGTTTACGCATTATGACTTTTGGAAAGATGAACTAAAACCAAGTATGCTTTGGCAATCGGGTGCCGATTTAATGGTTCATGGAATGGGCGAAAAACCAATAACCCAGGTTGTTAGATTACTTCAAAAAGGAGTGCCATTTAATAAATTAAATACTATTCCTCAAACTGCGTTTATTGTTAATGAAAAATCGGATATCCCAATAAATAAAAAGTGGGAGACAGTTTTTTTAGCTTCTCACAAAGAATGTTTGAAAGACAAAATTGTTTTTGCCAGCAATTTTAAAATTATTGAAGTTGAGTCTAATAGGGTATATGCAAATAGGTTGGTTCAGCAGATAAGTGATAAATTCCTTGTTGTTAATCCAGCCATTCCATATCTTAAAGAGAAGGAAATTGATAAAATTTATGATCTTCCATATACAAGGATGCCTCACTTCAAGTATAAAAGTAAGGGTGCAATTCCTGCTTACGAAATGATCAAATTCTCAATTAATATCCATAGGGGATGTTTTGGTGGGTGTAGTTTTTGTACAATTTCGGCCCATCAGGGTAAGTTTGTTTCATCACGATCAGAGAAATCTATTATTGAAGAAGTGAAAAAAGTGGCCCAATTACCTGATTTTAAAGGGCAGCTTACTGATTTGGGTGGACCATCAGCAAATATGTACCGCATGCAAGGTACCGATCTTAGCATTTGTGATAGGTGTAAACGGCCATCGTGTATTTATCCTAAAATTTGCTTTAATCTTAATACTTCGCACAGCTCGTTGATGCAATTATATGACAAAGTTGAAGCCTTACCTGAGATTAAAAAGGTAGCAATTGGAAGTGGTATCAGATATGATTTACTAATGAAGGAGCGGAATGTAAAAGGAGGTGATGATTTGCATGAATATCTGAAAAGAGTAATTACTAAAAATGTTTCCGGACGGCTTAAAATTGCACCTGAGCATACATCCGAAGAGGTACTAAAAGTTATGCGAAAGCCATCATTCGATTTGTACCATTCATTCAAGAAAAAGTTCATGGAAATATCTGCGAAAGCTGGATTAAAACAACAAATAATACCATATTTCATATCTAGTCATCCCGGCAGTACCGAGGAGGAAATGGCACAGCTTGCAGCTGATACTAAAGAAGCCGGATTGCAACTTGAACAAGTACAGGGATTTACGCCAACTCCCATGACTAACGCTACGGTTATGTATTACTCTGGAGTTAATCCATACAATTTAAAACCCGTTTTTAGCGCTCGAACAAAAGAGCAAAAAGAACGGCAACACATGTACTTTTTTTGGTACAAACCTGAATTTAGAAATAGGATAAAAAATAACTTAATGAAACTTGGCAGGGTTGATCTTATTAAAAAATTATTGGGTAAAGTTTGAGATACCAATTATAAACTTTGAACCTTTTCCCAATTCTGATTCTACCTTTATGCTGAATCCATGGGCATCGATAATTTTTTTAACTATGCCCAAACCAAGTCCAGTACCCTTTTCACCATGAGTTCCCATTGAGCTGTTTCGTGCAAATCCTGAAAAAATGTTTTCACATATTTTTTTTGGCATTCCCACACCTGAATCAACAACTATAATTTGTAACCCCTTGTTATTTGTTATATCAATGGCAATGCTGCCGTTTTCGGGAGTGAATTTTATTGCATTGGATAGTAAGTTATTAAGAACCTGCAAAAACAATGTGATATCAATATCGATGCTAATGTTGTTTTTTAGGTTTGTGGAGAAACTTATATTTTTATATTTAAGTTTTTGATCAGCTGTTCGATGTGCTGTTTTGATAATTTTCTTCAGACTTTCATTTCTTTTAACTATCTCGAAATTACCTAGTTCAAGGTTCGACCAATGATACAATTTATCATTGTAGTCGAGTAGTCGTAGCATTTCATCTTTTATACTACCAATCATCTCAACATAAAAATCATCAAGTTTCGAGAGTTCTTCTTCGTCGTTCACTAGCATCTCGGCTATTCCAAGTACTGCTGCAACTGGTGAGCGTAAATCGTGTGAAACTATGGAAACAAACTTATCTTTATATTCAAGTAGGGTTTTTAGTTTTTTTTCAGTTTTCTCAAGTTTCTCGTATGCCAGCTTTTGTTCACGTGCAAGTTGGAGTGCAAGTTGCTCCTTATCTATTTCTTCTTCGGGACGTATTAATATGTATTTCTCGTTATTGTAATAAATCGCATACGCAGTTAATGCAATATCCTCGCCTTTGTTAATTGTTTCTGACCAGATTCCTGATTTGATTTTTCCATTTTCTTTCTTTTCCCAGAAATCATTTGCTTCAAAATAAAACACTTCAAAATATGGGAATATTTCTGAAATATTTATAATTTGATTTTTTGATAAATCAGGCTGCAATATATTAAACCAATTGGGTATATCAGAGCTAATAACTGCATTTTCATCATCTATAATTTTCAGATTCAAATAATCGAAAACTACAAAGGGGTTGAATTCTTGATCTTTATTATCTGTCTTGTTTGACTCAGTACGAAATTTGTTTTCATTTATTTTCTGCATTATATCCCTAATACTTTCCACTTCGTGTGTTTGATCCACAATAAATATCAAGTATTCATTTTCGTTTGACTCAATTAGGTGAATATCTGCATAAATCAAACTGTTAGATTGTATTCTGTTTAGCACCATAGGCGAAACAAGGGGTGGAATCATTGAGAATAATGCAGGAACAAATTCATGAATGGGACTGCCAATTTCAGGTTTTGCTCTTAAATATTTTTTATGAGGTCCGTGAAAGTCAATAATATTGCCTTCTTCATTTGTTTTTATTAGCAGTATTCCTGTGAAAGGAGGTAGTTCATCAACCAAATATTTTATTGTATGGTGTTGTAAGTTTCTGAGCATATGTTACTTATTTAGCATTAACTGTGAAATTCTATTAAAAGCATACTCAACCTCGGTATTTGTTTTGGCACTCGTTTCGATTACCTCAAAACCTTGGTATTTGAATTCCTTAATATCATCTTCAGTAATGTCCCATTCCTCTTTAAGGTCTGATTTATTTATTAAAATAATTATTGATGAATTAGGTACCGTTTGCTTAACAGTATTAATTAACTTGTTACCTATTTCAACCGTAGCCTTACGTGTACCATCAATAATAATAAAACAACCTGACGCCCCCATTATATAAGTTGGCTTTATTTTTTGATAATCATCTTCACCATGAATATCCCAAAGTAGCAAATTAACCTCAGTGTTATTAACAATTACTATTTTTTGATCAATTTTAACACCTATGGTTGTATGGTATTTCTCGGAGAAAATACTATTTACAAATCTTTGTACCAGGCTCGTTTTACCCACAGCAAAAGACCCCAACATTACTACCTTTTTCTTAATCATAGTTCTTCGGGTTTTGAGTAAGTAATTTTAAATGATACTGACCTTACCGGAAATTCTTCATCAATTTCCTCAATAAAATCTGTTTTAGGAACAAGTACTTCTATGGGTATGCCTGCGGCTGCCATTAAGTTAATGAATTGCTGAGCCCTTTCAAATGCTACTCGTTTATTGGCAATTGCATTTCCGTTATGACTAGTATGGGCAATTACTACAATAACAGGAACAGAATCCTGATCAAAATCAAAATTCAATAATGTGTTTACTTCTGTAATAAGGTTATCAAATTTTACCTCTTGCTTTTCATCTAGCTTTACAGCATTGTACTTGAACACAAAATAGTAATTCTCGATTAGCAGTTTTTTACTTTCAACATGTAATTTCACACTTAAAAATTTGAGGGACGTAATGTCAAAACTATTTACACCTACTATTTTTACATAATCAGATAATGCCATATCTACCCATATTTTATCTGCTTTTCCACTGGCGAATAGAACATGATTTGTTAAGGATAATTCAACAGTATTTGGAGGCATTAAAATTGAGTGGGCCCTTTTTAGGATTAGATTATATTCAAGTGAGATAAATGGTTTAAATGCAAAAGCAACCTCGGAAGTATCAACATTATAAATATTTAATAGCTTTAATGGATTAGCAGCCAGGGGATCGCGTAAACCTTCATAAATAATTTTCCCGTTAATTTTGTCATTATCAGTTATAACTATACCAGGCTCAGCTTTAAGGGCTATTTCAAGTTTATTAATTCTAATATACTGATCAAAGGTTAAATATGCCCAATAGCAACCAGCTCCAAAAAGAATAACTGCCAGCAAAATCAAAATAACTGGTTTTTTCTTCTTTTTTTCTTTTTGTTCACTTACAACACAATCCTGAAGATATGGTTCTGATTTCTTAAAAATATCTGTATCCCCTTCAAAATTCTCAAGCTCATGTGACTGTTTTAGGTGTACCTTCTCAATGGATTCTTTTAAGTTTGTTCTAAATTCGGAAGGGGCATTACCTTCAACAATAGCTGCTATTATTGCTCCTGGACCTTGTTCAATCCAAATATTAAATTGTCCAACTTTAATTGAATCGAGTTCGTTTTTTTGCTCAACATCAAATGAATCCTGTACAAAATCTTTTATTGCTGAAAGCATGGATGAAACCATGTCAGAATCTTTTGTAACATTATCCTGTTTATTCGAAGCTTCACCAAGTAGTAAACCAGATTGTTTATGAATTAAAAAAACCTGTCTGACTCTAAAAATATACGCATTCGATAAAACAATCTCTGCATAAGAAGTACTACTAAAAATTGATTTAAGTCTCCATCCAAGTCTTTTAGGTGAAAATCGATTTTCGAGAGTACTGTTTAAAGATTCAAGCATATTGCTAATATCTTCGGCAACAGCCTTTCTGATGGCAGGCATCATTATCGGAAATAATACATCTGCAAGAACTTTGGGGTTCTTTTTTATACTGTCCTTTAGTGCTGATTCAACAACAGGAATTAGTACTGAGTACGAAATATTACCTTTATCAAGCATAAGCTTAATACTGTTTGGTAATAATCCGCTTATCTCTTCGGAAAATGCTTCAGGGTCATTTACAAATATGGAAAGTCTGCGGAGGTCTTCGGTGTCGAGACCAACAATCATTTTCCGAAGTTCGTTGAGTTTAACCTCAGACATGCTTCCGAAGATTCCCGTATTTTGCTGTGATTGTACCATGCTGAGGATGAGTTATTTTTTAAGTTTTTCTGCTAACTCATTCAATATATCAGCCATAGCCACTTTATCCAGCTTATTATTCTCTAGCTCATTAAATTTCAAGTCATACTCTTCTTTAAACTTAATAATTGTATTGTTTATCGATTTCTCAAAACTAGAAAATTTAATCTCAAATTGTTCAATACTACTGTTTATTTCTTTGCTCAGCTTTGCGATCTCAAGTTTAAGTTCGTCAGTAGTAGTTTTATGAACTTTATCTAACTCTACATGTTTTTTATCAACCTCTTTGAATCTTTCCTGTTGAAGTAATTCTATTTTCTTAAAGCGGATTTCCAGCTCTTCTTTAAGCTTTTCAACAACTGATAAATTCTCATCCTTGGCAACATTTAATTTTTGTTCAATACCCTGAAGGTCTTCACCAAAAAGTATATCTCTGATGCGTGATAAGTTTTCACTTTCTGATCCTAGTTTCGAGTTTGTCATATAATATAAGATGTGTTCACAAAGCGATTAATTATTTCTTAACGGGGTTTACCGGATAACGTGCCATAATTTGAGACGCTACATATTGTATACTTTTTTCCCTGTTTTTAGGATTTTCATCAATGGTTTTTCTTCCAACACCTTCCCAAATAAGTTTTTTATTTGCAGCATCAAAAACATCAACAACAAGCGTTCCTTCAGTATAATCAATTTGACTGATGGTTGTCATTGAATTACCCATTGGTGCTCCCCAACCCCAACCAGGACCATAACCATAGTAACCACCATAGCCACCGCCATAGCCGTAATAACCACCCATACTAGTTGTGTTTGCAACCTGTTCTGTTTTTTGTTGAGTAACAATGTAAAGTGCAACTACTAGTTCACCACCCTCTGCCATAAATTTTAAACCACGGCTGTCAAACTGATCTTTAAAAGCAGTTTCAAATCTTTCTTTATCAAAAGGGGTAAGTAATTTGTCACTATCTTTTGCCCATCCATGAAATGAATATGATGTAAACTTTGAAAAATCTACTGATTTGTCATAATCATATGTAACCTGTAATCCACTACATGAACCAAGTACAAAAATTGTTATTAATGTTGCTATTGCTAATAATTGTTTCATAATATTAATGTTTTAATTTGAAAAATTTAAGGTATAATCTACAAAGGTAAAAATATTTTGGTAAGTTTATACCTAGTGGTTTAGTTTACAATATATTTGTAACTGAAAATGGGGTATTATGGCAATTGACAGGTTATATGTTACAGATGATGGATCACATACATTGTTTAGCTCAAAAGCCAATGAGAATTATCATTCTACATTTGGTGCAATACAGGAGTCGAAGCATATTTTTATTGAAGCAGGTTTAAATTCTGTTATTAGAAAAGATAATGATAAAGTGCGAATACTAGAGGTTGGTACAGGTACAGGGTTGAATATATTACTTGCTTATTTATGGTCATTAAAAAATAATATTTCCATTTCATATCAAGGTTACGAACCGTTTCCAATTTCTAAAGATGAGGTCCGACAACTTAATTATCCACATCAACTATTGGTTGATGAACATGTTTTTAGTTTAATTCATGATAATAATAATGAGGTAATTAATTTGTCTGATAGTTTTTTAATTCAAGTAAATAATTGTAAAATTGAAAAAGCAAATCTTGAAGATAAGTTTTTTGATGTTGTTTTTTTCGATGCTTTTTCTCCGTCAGCGCAACCAGAATTGTGGACTACACATATTTTTATCCAAATATATAATTCTCTGAAAGAAGGTGGTGTATTAACAACATACTCATGTAAGGGAATTGTAAAAAGAGCTCTTAAACAAGCAGGATTTAGAATAGAAAAATTACCTGGTCCTCCAGGAAAAAGAGAGTTTTTGCGAGCTTGGAAAGATTAAAGTATTTTCATTTACTCATTCTGCTAATGTTAGAACAATATATATAAAATGAACTACTTAGTGAAGAGAAACCATGTGATAAAAAATTATCATATTGCAAGTTTTGAAATGGGGTTTAGTATAACTGCCTCAACCATTCAAACAAAGCAACCGAAAGGGCATGAGTAACATTTAATGAAGAAATAGGTCCTGGAACAGGAATATGTACTTTATGATGTGCCATTTTTAACATTTCTTTATTTATACCCAAAACTTCGTTACCCACAAGAAAAGCTACTTTTTCAGGAAATTTAAATGAAAAAATATTATTAGAATCATCGCATGTTTCAAGAGCAACAATTTTGTAATCATTAGGAATGTGGTTTAGTAGATCTTTTTGTTTGATAATTTCCCAATCTACCTTTGAATCTGCACCTGATGCAGTTTTTTTTATTTTGTGTTTTTTAAAATTTCGTGCTTCATCAGAAATAAAGTATGTATTTACGGCACCAATATTTGCGGCTAATCTAAGTATAAGGCCCATGTTTTCAGGCGTTCTTAGGCTATCGGCAATAATAATTGGAAGATGTTTTCCTTCAAGAATTCCGGATGTTTCCAATTGAGTAAATAATTCGACTGATGAATTTGACATGATATAATTATAAAAAAAGCCTCACCAAATTTAAATCTGGTGAGGCTTAAAGTTAGTTATTTAAAGTCTATTGAACTAAGACTTTTTGTGTAGTAGTACCATTATTTGTGTCAATCTGAACAAAATAAATACCTTTATCTAAGTTACTTATGTCAATCGAAGTAGCAGTTGTGTTACTATAAACAACTTGTCCAATTGTGTTAATTAGACGAACGTTTGTAATTGTACCATTTGATTTAACATTTAGCAATGTGCTTGCTGGGTTTGGATATACAGCAATGTACTCATTTTCACCATTTTCGGTTACGCCAACAGTTACAGCTAGAAGAACAGTTACGTCAACTTGCTCATTTGATGGGTCGTTATTTCTAATAAGTAATTTACCGCTATATGAATCTGAAACAAGACCAGTAGCATCAAGCATTACTTCAATTTCCATTGACTCATCTTGCATTAATGTACCAGAAGTTGGACTAGCAGAAAGCCATTGTGTGATTGGTGTACCAGTTACGTTTGCACGAATATTCCAGTTGAAATCTAAATCAGGATTGTTTGATAAATGACTCCAACCTGGTCCGGATGCCATCCAGTCGCCGTTAGGATTAGCTGGACCTGCATCAACACCAGGAGTGAATAAACCACCAGTGGCAGATACCCAATATCCAACCCATAAATCAGTTCCGTCTATAGCAATAGGTGTATCTAAGGAAACCATATTCCAACTCATTTCTGTTGAAGTAAATTCTTGCTCTAGTAATAATTCACCAGGTCCTGGAGTATTAAATGAACCCATACCATAAATTTGAATCTTAGTTGCAAGTGCAGGATCATTAATATATAATTGAACCTCATTAATTTCCATACCTATGTAAGGTGCAAGCATTGATGCTGGGAACATTGCAGCAACTCTCCACTCATAATCGTTGGCTGATCCAATAGCACTGGTATTATCAGTATCATAATGGATTAATTCATCGCGTGATGTTGGCTGACTAGTTGAACCTACATAATTAGGATCAAGCTCAGGAATTTGATATAAATTCTTAGGAGTATTTGCTCCAGTTGGAACCATAGTTGGAGCTTTTCCAGATTGTGGATACATAGTTACAATTTCGAACTCAAGATCTTGGGCACCTGAATTACTAATTGTAACTGACTGTGTAGTTGATGCTCCTTCTTCAAGAAATACTGTCATAGAAGTTGGGTCAACATCAATAATAGGACTTTGAACACCTGGGTCAACAACAATATATTCTACATTATCAAAATAAAACATTGGTGTTTCACCAGTTGGAGCACCAGAATAAATATTTACGCCACCTAATTGAAGTGTACCAGGGTCACCTTGTGCTTGTAGACTAAACTGCCATTCAGCAACCATAACATCATCAACATATAGTGAAGCTAAATCTTCATCAATATTTATGTCAAAGTCTATATCAAACCAAGTATCATGAGGAAAATCAAATGGGATTTCAGTAGGATCACCAGCAAAGGCATAACCATTACCAGCACCAGTAGCTGCTCCAAAATAAACTTCAACAGCCCACTCAACACCAGGAGCTTCAAAATGTTGTAGATTTATATAACCTCCAAAGTCAGATGGAATAAAATACTCAATACTAATTCCATAATGTCCTGAAGTTTTATCACCTAATTTAAGTACAAGGTCAGAAACACCTTCAACAATACATGAATTAGAAGGACTTGCTGACTCAGCATCAGTAATTAAAGCATCCTCACTTGTTCCTGGGGCATCAGACCATGTAGTCCAAAATCCAGTTTCATCTGACTCAGCAAGATATGCACCTACTGCATAACTTTCCATGTCATCTTCAAAAATAAACTCATTACCAGCAGTAATAAAAACGTTGTCGATACCAGCAAGGTCGCCATCGTTACCAACATATTGCCATGCAATTTGAACATCATCATTAGCAAAATCGCTAATGTCTAATGATACTAAGTTCCATGCCCAATCAGCACCTGGATCAATTTCATCTAAAGCATTCCATGCTTCAGTCCAAGTAGCACCACCATCATCACTTATGTGACAAATAAGTGTAGCTCCTGCTAACCATGCACCACTTACTCCTGCATAAAAATCAACTGATAATGGAGTTTCTCCACCAGCATTAAAAACTGGAGAAAATAACCACTCATCTTGATCTTCTGCTACCCAAGGAACCATTGCTGAAAAAAGACTAGTTGGGTCAATTTCATCAAAGTTATTATCTGTTGGATTAGTTTGAATCCAAGTGTAACCAGCATTAAGAATTGTTTGAGTCCAATCAACTGGTAAGAAATCTACATCAAAACCTTCTTCTACAAAAGAGGTATTGACCGAAGTTAGATCTTTGGTTAAGAGCGGAACTTGTGTTGGAGTCCCAGATTTAAGGCCAAGAGTTTGAGCCTTTGTCATGTACGCGTTTTGTGCAAATACACTGCTAAATGCAAAAACCGTAACAACGATTAAAGATAGTAAGCGTGAAAAATGTTTCATAATAAAGTTAGTTAGTGAATAAAAAAATTATTTCTTTTTTGATGCTCACAAATTTAGATAAATCTATGGTTTAAACAACCTAAAGCATAATTATTTTAATTATTTTTTAAAAGATACCTGTTATATAGCCATAATAATAGTGCAGAAATTAAACCGATACTTATTATTACAATCCATATATTTGATGGATGATATGTATTCCATAAATACGATGTGAGTTCTGTTTTACTCATGTTCATGAGCTCTGCAGCTTTTGTAAAATACTCATTGTGAGATAGCTTTTCTGAGATATGCAACCCTCTCAAAGTAACTTCTTTTGTGAGTAAAGTATGCTTATCAGACATGTTTTGATAAACACCTCCAGATATATACCCCGCAAATATGGTTCCAATAAAAACTGGAATAAATGAGTAACCCATATAAAGTGCTTTCTTATCTGATGATGCAATACGACCAATATATTCAGATATTTTTGGTGATGCAGTCATTTCTCCAATGGCAAATACAAACATTGCTGCAATTGTAAACAGTACATTCTGCGTAAGCAGCGTAAGTGCCATACCAATGGATGCAATAATAAAACCAGTAAACATTGTGTTAAGAGGTTTCTTCTTCATTACCAGCGCTGAGATAAAAATCTGAAAAATTATTATGAAAAGGGCATCAAAATTTGTTATGAATTCTGATTCCATTTGACCATGACTTCCATAATTTTCAGCAATTATTGGTGCATGCAGATTAAAAAAATCATACATATTAGATGTGTCTACCCATTGAGTGATGAACACGGGTAAAGTAAAAAATAGCTGGAAATACATTGTCCAAAACCCAGCAACAATAACAAGAAATATTACAAATTTATAATCAAGTAATACTATCCAAATATTTTTAAAAACTTGGGTAATTGTGGAAGAAAGAGATTCGCTGGATTTAGTTCTTTCGGGCTCCTTGTAAAATAACAGAAGGATAAAATTAAGTGCTATGATACCTGCCGAGATATAAAAAACTAGTATGTAATTACTTTTGAATAGGAGGGTTACCATTGGCCCAAAAAACGCACCAATATTCACCATCATATAAAAAATACCAAACCCTATTGACGATGTCTCACTATTAGTTGTTTTTGATATGGTAGCCAAAATTACAGGTTTAAATAGTGCAGCGCCAATTGCAAGATAAATATACATGGCAAATACTCCCGTAAATGTATTAAACATTGGTAATAGGATAAATGCCGAAGAATAAATTATGAATGATATAAATAACATTCTTTTATATCCGTATTTATCAGCAATAGAACCAGTTAGCACGGGTAGGAAATACAGTATGCCTGTGCCATAACCCATTATGTATCCTTTTTGGATTTGAGTGAACTCAAGCCCACCAACATCTGATGAGCCTGTTAGGTAGTTGGCAAAAAGCATGAAAAATCCATAATATGCCCACCGTTCAAATAATTCAATGGTATTAGCTACCCAAAAAGTCTTGGGGAATTTTTTAAATGTACTTGCAATTCTATTCATTAATCTACATTTTTCTTTTTATTGGATATTTTATTAATTGCCTAATTACAAGTCTTATCTATTTAAAATACAAATACGGACTTATTTTATTCATTGTAGAATCACTAATTTCTTCAATTAACTTTATCTGATTTATTGATGAAAATGAACCAATTTTATCCCTTGTATTAAAAAGAGTTTTTGTTGTGTTGTAATCAAAATATGGATGTTTGAGTAATCGTTTAAACTCAATATTATTTATATCAATTTTTTGGATCAAACTTGTATCCACAATCAAATATTTTTTAATACCAGCGTATATACTATCATTAATTCCATAAACTTCCTTGAGTTGTTCTTTATTTACAAATCCACCAAGTGCGTTTTTATATGATATTGTTCTTTTAGCAAGCCATGATGACAAACCAAGGGAGGATTGTAAACCTTCATAATCTGCCGAATTTACTTCTGTTGTTTTGTAATTGACAATTCTACTAGATGGTTTTTTCTTAATTGCTTTTCCAGTGCTAGACTTGTAAGCTGATGGAATATGGATATATGGTTCAATAATTTCATATTCAATATCTGAAATGGAGTACATTTTTTTTACATCTTCCTTACGCTTAAATTTTCCACCCTTTGCTTCATAATTCTTAATTGTTCGTATTTGTTGACTTGTAAACCCCATTTTTTTCCATGCTTCAACAGGAAGTTTATTTGGATTGAATTTAAAGGGTCTAATTTTTTGAATTGCAAAAGCTCTATCAATTTCACCTGAATTTTGTAAGAATTCAATGTTTGCTGAATCTATTAGATGTTGTTGTTCGCCTATAAAAGATTCAATTTCACTTTTATACTTTTTGAGATTAGATTCAGATCTGGATTCAACTAAATATGGTAAAAGTAAGTTTACTACAGCTAGCAGTAGTATTAAAATAACAAGAATAATTATCCCACGTTGCTCACTTTTGTTTAAACTAAAAAATGGTTTAAACCAGATATTTAGTTTGTTGGGCATTATTTGTATCTCTTAATTTCTCCGGCGTTTAGCTTACCCCAATAATCAAATAGATCTTTTCTTACTTCGGGCAATAATATTAGTAGTCCAATTATATTTGGGAAGGCCATTGCAAGTATCATCATATCCGAGAATGCTATAACAGAACCCAAATTAGATGCAGAACCCACAACTATGAAAATTAGGAAAATTGTGAAATATGTATATTTAGAAACATTTTTATTTCCAAATAATTTCTCAAAAATATCACCAAATAGATAGTCAAACCCTTTTAGTCCGTAATATGACCATGAAATCATTGTTGAAAAAGCAAAGAGGAATATTGCAATTAGTAATACATATGGGAACCATGAAAACACTTTTGAAAATGCCAATGATGTAAGTTGAGCTCCTTCGTAACCCATTGGATTTTCGTATGTTCCTGTGTAAATTAATACTAGAGCAGTCATTGTGCAAATTACAACAGTATCAATGAATGGTTCTAAAAGTGAAACAAA
>JASFZK010000018.1:0-3880 GCA_045267845.1 Bacteroidota bacterium
AGATCTTTTATTTGAGCTAATACTGGTGATATGTGTTTGTGATCGTGCTCTTCATCTTCATCATCGCTTCTACAACTTCCGTCACCTGGTGCACCTTCGCATGAACACCCTAGGCTTTTTCCAGTTTGAGGATCTAATGTTGAGCATTGCTTTTTAAATTCACCGTCTTTTTTAAAAAACATTTTAATCGCAATTCCGGCAAATGCTATTGCCAAAATAACTATTGTGAGAAGTAATAATTTCAAATACATTTTGATAAATATTTATTGGCAAAAATAACGAAAACAGTTGTATTGTTTAAATATTAAGGGTAATTATTTTTATATTATTAAATGGATGATATTGGTGGAGTAGGGTGGTATTAAATTCCTTTGTGTAATTAATAAATATCCTAATTGGCCATTGTCTAAAGTTCAAAAAAATGTAAATTGACTATCCATTTAAGGCATATAAAATGATAGCTGTGGCAATGGATGCATTAAGTGATTCAAGTTTGTTTTGTGCACTTTGGTCATGAGATGGAATTGTTATCTTGTTTGTAATATACTGAAGTAATTCGTTTGATATTCCATGTGCTTCGCTTCCAATCAAAATAACGCCGTTCTTTTGTGGCTTTATTTCTGTTATTCGTTCCCCATTTAGTACAGCTCCAAATATTGGAAAGTCTTTTGGTTTGTTTTGGAAGAGTGTTTTAAGGTCAGTATAACTTACTTCAACTCTTGCTAATGATCCCATTGTTGCTTGAACTACCTTCGGGTTGTACGCATCTACAGTATCGTTAGAGCAATATATTTGTTTTATCCCAAACCAATCAGCAGTACGAATAATAGTCCCTAGGTTTCCAGGGTCACTTATACTGTCAAGGGCAATAGTTAGGTTATTTTGGGTGATTTGTCCCTCTTCAGGTGTATGTGGTAAATTTAGTATTGCCAACACTTGGGAAGGCGACGAAAGGGCAGATATTTTTTTTAGATCTTTAGATGAAACTTCTGTTACGTAGAGATCGGATATCGAAGATTCATTGTCTTGAATCCAGTTATCGGTGGCAAATAATTCAACAACGTTTGTTCCGCTTTTAATAAAGTCGGATACATTTATACTACCTTCAGCTAAAAACATCTTATTTACATCTCGATATTTTTTTTGCTTAAGTTGATTAATAAGTTTTATTCTGGCCTTACTTAACATTGGTTTTTTATTAAAACAATAAAGCCCTTTCGCAGTAATACGAAAGGGCTTCAAATGTAATAAATTATATTAAAGTATTGTTACTCTGCAATAACATTAAGTTTAATATCAACTTTGGTGTCTTTGTACAATTTAATTGTAGCAGTGTGTATTCCTACTTCTTTAATACTATCCGCATCAAAATAAATTTTCTTACGGTCAATTTCAAGGTCTTTAGCTTCTTTAATTGCATTTGCAACCATAATAGTGTTAACTGAACCAAAGATTTTACCTGATGTACCAGCTTTTACGCCAATGCTAAGTTCTAAATCTTTAAGTAGTTCTGCAATAGCTTCTGCTTCTTTAACAATTTTATCCTCTTTATAGGCTTGTTGTTTTTTAAGTTCAGTTAAAGCTTTTTTGCTTGATGGTGTAGCAACACGTGCTAACTTTTTTGGGATTAGGAAATTTCTGCCAAATCCGTCTTTTACAGTTATAAGGTCATTTTTATAACCTACACCGTTTATATCTTTTGATAAAATTACTTCCATTGTTCTTCCTCCTTTATTTAAGTAAATCAGCTACATAAGGCATTAGTGCAAGATGGCGTGCTCTTTTAACAGCCTGTGCAACTTTCTTTTGGTACTTTGTTGATGTACCTGTGATACGACGTGGTAATAATTTACCTTGCTCGTTTACAAATTTCAAAAGGAAATTAGGATCTTTATAGTCGATATATTTAATGCGACTTTTTTTGAACCTGCAGTATTTCTTCTTTTTAGTGTCAACTGCTATGGGTGTCAAATATTTTATGTCTGAATTAGGTTGTGCCATAGTTCTTAATTTAATAGTTTAAAATTTGTATTAAGCTTCCTTAGCTTCGTTTTCTTTTTCTTTTTTCATTCTTCGTTTTTTCTCGTTATATGCTATTGCATGTTTATCGAGTTTAACGGTAAGGAAGCGTAGTACGCGTTCATCGCGCTTAAGCTGAAGTTCCAGATTAGCAATTACTTGACCATCATTTGTGTATTCAAACAAATGGTAAAATCCTGTTGTCTTTTTCTGAATTGGGTAAACAAGCTTTCGCAAGCCCCAGTCTTCACGATGCACAATTTCTGCACCATTACTTATGAGGTGGTCCTCATACTTCTTTACCGCTTCCTTCATCTGTTCATCAGATAAAACGGGAGTTAAAATGAAAACGGTTTCGTACTGGTTCATAATAAATTAAATTAGTTGTTAAATTTTTCTATTCCCTAAAATTGGGAGCGCAAAAATACAAATATATTTGGTTTTATGAGCATTTAATTGCAAATAATTTTCGCAATAGTAATTGAGCTATTTAGCTGATTAATTGGAGGCTGGTTTTATTCTTGGGGGTGGTATAGTATACTTCTTAAACTGTTTGTTTTGTTCACATGTTTTACAGTTTCGTTGTTGGATATATTTGATATAGACTCTACAACATAATTATCCAACAAGTTTACAATTTGAGAATTTAATTATTCAACTATCCAACATTGTATTGCAAATAAATTGAGCAGCATTTCCATCGCCAAAAATTAAGGGGAACTTTTGACTTTGATTGCTTATAAGTTTATTATATGAGCTGATAATTATATCTTCATCAGCGTCTGCAATAATTGCAGCTCCTTGCTCCACAATTTCTAGCCATTCTGTTTCCGAGCGAAGTATGATACATGGCTTATTAAAATAATATGCTTCTTTTTGAACACCACCCGAATCGGTTATTACCAAACTACAGTTGCTTTCTAGAGCAATCATATCTAAATACGAAACAGGATCAATAAGTTTTATGTATTTATTTGAACTGATAGATTTTAATAGGTTGCCATCGAGATTAGAATCGAGTTGTTTTTTTGTTCGTGGGTGTAAAGGAATAACGACTGAAATTTTATTGTTCGTTGCTATTTTTTCTATTGATCTAAAAATAGCATCTAATCTGGCTGGATTATCGGTGTTGTTATTTCGATGTACGGTACAAAGTACAAAATTACTCTGCTCCAGATTTAGTTTATTTAGTATTTCACTATTTTTATCTGATAAAGTTTTAAAAAAACTACTGTTGTCGTACATAATATCACCGCAGTGAAAAACACCTGGGTTATCAGCATTATACGGCTTATTGTTGTCAATACTAAAACCTTCATCTTTCAAGTTATTAATCCCTGTTACTGTAGGACAAAATAATAATGTCGAGGCGTGATCGCACATAATTCGATTGATTTCTTCGGGCATGGCTTTGTTAAACGAGCGCAGCCCAGCCTCAATGTGTACAATGGGAATATGAATTTTAGAAGCAGCAATAGCTCCTGACAAGGTTGAATTCGTATCGCCGTAAAGAACCAAATAATTAGGATTAAGTTCTTTAAGAATTTTCTCAATGCCAATAATCATTAGTGCAGTTTGCTCACCATGACTTTTACTTCCAACATTTAAATTATAATCAGGCTTAGGAATACTGAGTTCATCAAAAAATATTTGCGACATATTATTGTCGTAATGCTGCCCAGTATGCACAATTGTTTCTGTTATTTTATCAAAAAAACTATTTTTGATAGCTCTGCTTAAAGCTGCAGCTTTTATAATTTGAGGACGTGCCCCTATAATTGTCACTATTTTAATCATAGTTATATTACTGTAATTCAAACTATTCAATCATAATATTAAATAATAAATCATCAATATTCAA
>JASFZK010000019.1:0-13948 GCA_045267845.1 Bacteroidota bacterium
AGCAAACCTGGATGTTTCTAATGGGCCGGACCTGATTGAAGTGATGAAGGTGTATCAGGAGCGTTGCTCAACTTTAGTGGAGTTAGTGGAAGATATACGCTATTTCTACGAAGATATAACGGAATACAATGCGAAACAGGCCAAAAAGCAGTTTAAACCTGCGGCAGCGGAAGTTTTGCTAAGTTTAAAAGAATCATATGAATCGCTGGATAACTGGAATGCCGAAGCGATTCATCAGGTGGTAGAAAATACAGTGGAAAAACTCGAAATAGGCTTTGGTAAAGTAGGTCAGCCTTTGCGCCTGGCGGTAACGGGGCATGGTAAATCGCCATCTATTGATATAACACTAGAATTATTAGGTAAAGAAAACACACTAAAGCGGCTTGTGCAGGCAATTGAGTTTATTGGTAAGTGAAATAGCTAAAAATATCTGAGGGTAGAAATGTATTCCCGGTTCATAAAAAAGGGAAAATCCAAGCTCCCCTTATTAATTAGCAATATAACCGGTAAGTTATTAATTTAAATAGCCCCCCTCTTTTTCAATGAGGGGGTCAAGCTAAGAAAATACTCTATACTTGCAATGGTTTATAGCTCAACTAATTACCAGCACCCTCACCCTGCTTCTCGCGAACTTTAGTAACAAGTTCCGCAAAAAAGGCAGCAAATACCCCAATAAATACTCCGGCAAATGCAGCAATAATAACAATTAGCTTCCTGCTAGTACCCGTAGGCTCAAGTGATTTCATAGGAGGCTGCATTTCACGTGTATTGCGTAAATTAGCCAGTTCAGATGAATATAGCTCAATGAGGTTTTGTTTATTTGTTACTGCTGTTTCATTGTTGTTACTTTTTTTAAGCCGCTGCAATTCATTTTTAGCTACTTTTAAACGAGAAGTAATGTTTTGTTTAACAGAGTCAAAAATACGACTATGATCGCTGGTTGCTTTTTGAGTAACATTTTGTAGGAGTTTGCTCAATAGAATATCCTGATCTTCAGTACCCTTGCTTTTTAATACAAGAATATTGCTACCTTTTGGAATAGAAACTTTTATTACGTACTTTTCTTTATTTTCGGGTAAAGATAGGCGCTGTGCATTTAAAACTTGGGGTATAAAGCTATGTTGTAGCTTTGCTAAAAGTGTTTGAGTGGAGTCAAATGGGTAAACAGAGTCATTAATTATTCGGCTACCTATTTCAATAGATGTGCTATAGGTGTATTTTTTTGGCGCGAATAGTGCTGCTGTAATGCCAATAGTAATAAACAATATAACTATAAGGCTAATTAGCTTTTTTCGGTTAACCAGCACCATGGCTAAATCTATTAAACTGATTTCATCGTCAGATGAATTGCGGGCTTCTTGAATGTAAATAGGATTTAGTTCTTGTAAATTGTTGTTTTTCATTGAATTTAATGATCTAGTCGGTTTCTGTAAGTATTTGCTGATAGAATGTAGCATATTCAAACTAAGAAAAATAATTTAAATTGATAATTATTCTTAATCATAGACCTGATTTTATTGTTTATTTTTGGGCGTATAAACAACAGATTAATTAACGCGATTTACTCTGTTTGGCAAAGTGGTTGGTAGTGACGTTAAAATGTGGATGAAAAATTTGACAGTTTTCTATAGTAAGTTTTAGGGATTTTGATTACTTCATTAACTCTGAAGCGATAGTGAAAAATCTTGCTCTAGGCATTAATAACGATTAATTTGCTATATTTAATAATATGATTGCAACAATACAGATAGATAGAGCATGGAGTACAGTGGCGACATTTCAGGAATGAGTGAGCTGGAGATGGAAATGGTGTGAGTGGTGTTGGGTAGTTATTCTACGAGCTGGATTATGTCGTGCGGTATCAGGAAAAGATGTTTGTATTATTCAGTGTCAGGGGTTTACCTGATAGCTTTTAATATATAACACTAATTTAATGGTCTTCATTCCTGGTTGATTTCTCTAACGTAAAGCTAATGCTTATAAGTATCTTAAATGTAGCAATAAAGTTACCTTGGATTAATATTCAAAAGCTATTGTCTGGTTAAAAATCAATAGTTTAACTTTTTTTAATTATCAAAATAAAGACTTAGGTCTTTGACTTAAAAGTATATTTACCATACTATTCCATCTCAAATTTGGGGCTATAGCTCAGCTGGGAGAGCGCAACACTGGCAGTGTTGAGGTCGGCGGTTCGATCCCGCCTAGCTCCACCAAATATTTGTAAAATAGTTCAGCTGGTTCGCAAGGCCGTTGGGCTTTTTATATAACAGCCACTCTAAATGATATGGATAATTAGTGAGTATATTTAAAAAAAATCTCATATCTAATTATATTGGGGTGGCATGGTTATCTATACTTCAACTACTAACAATACCACTATATTTAAAAATACTAGGTAATGAAGCGTGGGGGCTACTTTCAATAGTTCTCATTATCTATGCATTTGTAGCCATTATTGGTTCAGGCATGTCTCAGGTTTTGCCGCGTGAAATATCAATACGGAATAGTGCAAATTCAAAAGTTTTACTATGGGATATCTCATTTGGTTTTGAAAGAGTCTTTTGGGTTGTAGGTCTGATCTTTGCAGTAGTTATTTTATTGCTAGGAGATGCTTTGGTTGCGCGTTGGATAAATTTGGAGTCAATAGCTTACGAAGATGCCAGAATGGCATTTCAGTTGTTAGCTCTACAGTTAATTATACAGTGGCCTGTCGCTTGTTATCATGGTTTCTTGCTGGGCCTTAATGAGCATGCTAAGTTAAATAAAATGCAAGTTTTTTTTGCAACTATTAAGCATGTAGCCTGTGTGTTATCGTTAATTTTTATCGAATCATCAGTGTTTGTGTATCAGGTAGTGTTCTTAATTGTGTCAGCTGCTGAGACACTGTTTGCTCGGCGTGTAAGTTGGTCGATACTAGGTGCAGATAAAAATAGCTGCAAGTGGAATGCTACGGAAATGAAAAAAGTACTAGGTTTTGTTTCGGGTATGACATTCACTGTGTTGATTGGTGGGGTATTAGTACAGGCAGACAAGCTATTGCTTAGTGGATTATTGCCAGTAAGTGATTTTGGTTTTTATAGTGTGGCAAGTGTTTTAAGTATGGCATTGTTACAAGCGGTGTATCCGATGACAAGATCGGTTTATCCTATCCTGTCTGTTCTTATTGATAAAAATGCCTCTCTAGTTGCTATTAATGAAAAGTTAATAAAAATACTGATGGCAACCCTCCTTCCAGCAGCAGTTTTTATTGCAGTGTTCTCAAGTGAAGTTTTACATTTATGGACGGGTAATATAGAACTAGTTGATAAGGTATCCCTTGTCCTTAGTCTGTTGGTAGCAGGGACCCTTATGAATGGCATATATAACATTCCATATACATTGTATATTGCATCCGGAAACTCGAGGGTTCCATTAATAATTAATATGGTTTCATTATTATGTATTGTTGTATCGTTGCCTGTTCTGTTTGATAAGTTTGGTATACAAGGAGCGGCTAGTTCCTGGTTGTTGGTGAATTTTATTGCGGCAATAATAGGATGGAAATGGATTTTTAGTAAACGATATGCTCAGAAACGATCATTGTTATCGTTTGTATTTGTGGGTGTGCTTATGGTTTCTTTCGCCCTTGTTGTTAAAAAACTGGTTTTAGGGTTGGCTGGAATGTTAATAGTGGCATTTGTTTTTGCTGCTTTTTCAAGTTATACGATCTACTTAATTAACAAGAATATTGATAATTAAAGAATTTGGAGTGAGTTAATGAAAAAGCTATTTTTCATAATATATTGGTGGATGGGACAATTTGGATTGAGTTTGCCTAAGACGGTTCGAGCAATTGTTGAGCTACCAATATATATAAAAAACTATATTAGTTTAAAGGGGCAGTCTGGTCGTTGGAAGATTGTTCTAAATAAACCATGCTTGCATGATAGGTCTGATGCAAGTGGTTCGGCATCAGGCCACTATTTTTTTCAAGATTTGTATTATGCAAAAAAAATAAATCAGGCTTGCCCAAAAAAACACGTCGATGTAGGTTCTCGAGTCGATGGTTTTGTCGCTCATGTCGCTTCATTTAGAAATATTGAGGTTTTAGATATAAGGCCAAATAATAGTATTGTGGAAGGAATTGTTTTTCGTCAGTGTGATCTAACTGAGGTTCCAGATGTGTTTGTGAACTACACGGACTCACTTTCCTGCCTTCATGCTTTAGAGCATTTTGGTTTAGGGAGATATGGTGATACATTGGATGTTAACGGACATATAAAAGGTGTGGAAAGTCTAAAACAAATTCTCATGCCAGGAGGAGTGTTGTACATATCTGTACCTATTGGTGAAGAGAGGATTGAGTTTGATGCGCATAGGGTTTTTGATCCTAGAACTATTATTGAGTTATTTAGTGATTTTGAGTTGAAAGATTTTGCATGGGTCGGAGATGATGATCTACTTTATGTGGAAGAGAGTGTTGACAATTATGATTTTTCAGAGCTTCAAAAGCTGGAATATGGTTTAGGAATGTTTACTTTTAAAAAGAAATAATATGGTTGTCGTAAATATTATTGGCGGGCTTGGTAATCAGATGTTTCAATATGCATTTGGCTATGCTGTGTCTAGGGAATTGAAAACTGATCTTGTGCTAGACCTTTCTGATTTTACGGGTTATTCGTTACATAATGGATTTGAGCTTGTAAAAGTGTTTGGTATCGAAGCTGAAGCAGCTAAAAATAAACAGCTAAGAAAAGTTTTTGGTTTTGGATGGAAGAACAAAAAACGAATTATTTTGAGTGACCGTTTTCGTTTGTATAAGCTTTATTCATCTATTTACAAAGAAAAAAGTCACAGTTTTAATTCTGAAGTATTTGACTTAAAAGGAAGTATGTTTTTTCATGGGTACTGGCAAACTGAAAAGTATTTTTTGAAGTATGAGGATGAAATTAGGCGGCAGTTTTCCTTTTTAGGTATGTTGGATTCTAATAATCAAGTTATTGCTGATGAAGTAGTTAAAAAAAATACTGTAAGTCTTCATGTTAGGCGTGGAGATTACGTAAGCAATACAAAAAATCATTCGGTGCATGGTTGTTGCAGCCTTAGTTATTACCAGGATGCAATTGATTATATTGTCTCCAATGTTAGAGCACCCATTTTTTATGTTTTTTCGGATGATATTTCGTGGGTGCGCGATAATCTGAAAATTTCATTTGAGGTTATTTATGTAGATATAAATAGTGGTGAAAACAGCTACAGAGATATGCAACTAATGAGTATGTGTAAGCATCATATTATAGCGAATAGTAGTTTTAGTTGGTGGGGTGCTTGGTTGGGGGGTAATAAATCTAAAATTGTGGTGTCTCCTAAGCAATGGTTTGTTAATGAAGGTATGAATTGTTTAGATGTGATTCCTGAAGGCTGGGTAAGGCTTTGAGTCAAGGATTGATTAGAGTGAGTGAGAAAAAAACTACCGATCAACCATTGGTTTCAATAATAATGGCGGCATATAATTCAGAAAAGTACATACGATATTCAATCGAATCTATTCTTAAGCAATCATATAGTGATATTGAATTAATTATTGTTAATGATGGAAGTAATGATTGTACTTTAGAAATAGTTGAGTCCTATGCATGTGAAGACGATAGAGTGCAAGTTATTTCACGAAAAGAAAATATGGGGTGCTCTTATTCTAGAAATGAGGGGATCAATAAAGCAAAAGGCGAATATTTTGCTATTTTAGATTCGGATGATGTTTGTAATGAGTTACGTATTAGTAAGCAGGTCGATGTTCTTTCTAAAAAAAATGTGGATGTGTGTGGCTCTTGGGTGAGTAATATCAATGATACAGGAGATGTTCTACAAACTATAAAATATTATGAAACTCATAGTCAAATTCAACTTCATTCTTTGTTCAATTCTCCTGTCGCACATTCCTCAGTAATGATAAGGGCTAAATCTCTAAGTGGCTTACGATACAATAAAGACTTAACTTATGCTGAAGATTATAATTTATGGCTAATGCTTTTAATGAAAGGTTGTAAGTTTCATAATATACCGGAACCTTTAGTTTTTTATCGAGTGCATGAGCAACAATCAACATATAAATTGACTGAAAAGCAGTTATCTTGTTTTAAGAATGTTCAAGAGCCATATCATGTATGGTTTTCAAAAAATGTATTTGAAATAGATTTGAATATGATTTCTAAAATTGCAGATAAAGGATATGTTTTTAATGTGGATGAATTCAAGTCTACGCGTGTATTTTGGCTTATTTGTATGTCTCATTGCGATGAATTGGAGGCGCTGGTATTAAAAGAAAATTTAGGGGTGTTGTCAGTGCGGTCACTTTCGCTTGGCTGGTTGGTTTTTCAGGTTTATCTATCGTTTTTATTTCACGGTCTCATTAAAGTTAAATATTTAGTTGTCATCTTTATATTGTGTTTATTTGGGATTGAATGGAATAGTGCGATGTATAAGAAGATAGAAAACATATATAACAAATATATGTGAGTAAATGTATCCAATGAAAATAGAAGAAAAATATAGCTTTCTCTTGTTAAGTTTTTTTATGAACTTTATTTTTGTGGGTTTGTATGTCTTTCAATTGTCAAGTGAAAATAGTTCTCTTTTTTCGACTTTATTTATTCCCGATGGGGTGATTTGGTTGGAGCAGATATATAGCTTATTTAATGAAGATGATTATTTTAAGGCTATATTTTCTAGTACTGTTAATAGAGGTAATGCTCTTCTCCTTATGTTTTATACAATTCCGTTAAAAATAAATATTTATATGGTCTTTGTGGTTAATTTATTTGTTTTTAATGTAATTGCATTACATATGTTTTTAAAGTCAAGTATTAAATATTCATTTGCAGTATATCTATTGGTTCCATATTTCTGGATTAGTATGGCATTGCCTTCTAAGGATATATTAGTATTGTTTATTACTTATATAGTTTACTGTTCTCTATTGTCTAAGCGGGTTTTTATTGCTGTCGTCTTCTCTGTATTGTGTGTTTATGTTCGTGATGGATATGGCGTGTTGCTTTTGGGTTTTTCTTTTCTTTACTGGTTGCTGCTATTGTTAAGGGTAAATAAGAAGGCAGCAATCCCAGTATGTATTTTAATGGTTTTTTTTCTTATAGGGATTTCGAATTATTTGGTGTCAGAGTTTTACTTTGTAGCAAGGAATGTAAATGTTGCTCAGCAATCGTCTAACTATAGTATGACGTCAGATATCGGTTCATACTTGTCTTATGCGGTTAGATTGTATGCAAACTTAACAAATTTAGCATTTAGGCCGCAGTTTTTTAATGTGTATGGTGGAGTTGACGTGTTAGCTGTTCTATATTGGCTATCAGGCGTTTGCTTGCTGTTTGTTTTTTCTTTTTCTGTTTATCAATTAGTGTTTACTAAAATGTCACCTGATGTTGAGCTCTCAGTTGTTTTTGTACTTGTAATGCTAATTATGATTAGTTTTAATCCAATGATACAGCCCAGATATCTTTTTTCTACTATGGTTGTTTGGCCGAGTATTATTGGCCGTGTTAAATTGTTGTCCTTTCCAATATTATATTTGTTATTCATGTGTGTTTCAATTTTGGTGTACATGATGTATGAGTTGTTTTCATTAGGAAAAATGGAACTAGTACCTTATCAATCAGAAGTGTATAAGTATTTTCTTTAATTCGCTTAGATCTCTGGTGAATGTTGAATTAATGAACGGGTTGTTTTTTTGAGTGTGTTATTATGCGAATATGTAGAATTGCGGCAGTACCTTTCTCTGTTAATAAATTTTTATCAAGTCAGATTGACGCATCGATATCGAATGGATATGAGGTATTGGTTGTTACAGGGCAAGATGATGAGCTGGAAAGCTATTGCCAATCTAACCATGTAGACTATGAAAAAGTTAGTATAGAAAGAAGATTTTCACCATTTAAAGATTTGTATTCGTTATTTAAGTTGATAAAAATATTAAATAAATATGATATAGATTGTATGCACACAATTTCCTCAAAAGGAGGTTTGCTTGGTAGTATTGCGGCAAGATTGACTGGTATTCCATGTGTTATGCATATATATGCTGGATTGCCTTGGTGTGAAATGAAGGGCATAAAAAGATTAATTGGTAGATTGAGTGATAAGTTAATTGGTCGTCTCGCTACTGTTACTTATACTGATAGTTTTAGCCAAAGGAATTTTATTATTGATCAAGGGGTATGTGAATCTAGTAAAGTTAAGGTTTTGGGGCAGGGATCAGTTTCAGGTTTTGATCTGGAAAAATTTGATACTAGTCACTTGGAGGATGATGCGGACATAGAGTTTAAGTCGCTTGGACTATCTGAAAATCAGAGGGTTATTTTGTATGTTGGGCGAGTTACTAAAGAGAAAGGTGTTGGAGAATTGATTTCGGCTTTTGAGAGGCTGTCAAAAGAGCACTTGGATTTATCTTTAGTCCTTGTTGGTCCTTTTGAGGAAAAAATTGATCCACTAGATGAAAAGACATTTTCGGTTATTAGAGAGCATAAAAATATCCATCATGTAGGTTATAAATCTAATCCTGCTGCATATTACGCGCTAGCAGAATATCTGGTTCTACCTAGTTATAGAGAAGGATTTGGTAATGTCGTTATTGAAGCTGCAATAGCAGGAATACCTACTATCGGCACAAGAATATTTGGATTGACTGACTCAATACAAGACAATAAGACGGGTGTACTTGTTGAGCCTAAGAATACAGGAGCATTGTACAGTGCTATGAGTGAATTGATTACAAATGAATCCTTACGAAAAGAACTAGGTAACAATGCACGTCAAAGAGCCTTGCAGTATTTCTCTAAGGACTATATAAATAACCTACTTATCGAAGAGTATAAGTACTTTATAAAGTGATATGAAATGAGTTATTGGGTCAAAACTATGGTGGCTATTCTTGATACAAGCCGAAATAACAAACGATTACTAATGATGCTGTTTGATGCAGTGTCGGTGTTGATATCTATTACTTTATCTAAATATCTAATAAGTGGTGGTGAGGCATTTTTTAATCAGAGCATGCTGTTATTTTCTATCACTCTTGTTTTTTGTTCCTTGATTGTATTTAAGGTAATGGGGTTTTATGACCTTGTTATTCGTTATATGGGGCAAAAAGGAAATATTCTTATTACCAAAGGAGTATTTTTAACGGCCTTATTGTTTGTAGGAATAGGTTATGTACTAAAAATTGAAATTCTCTTCATATCAGTATTGATATATTTTTTAGTTGATTTGTTATGTATTGCTGGGAGTCGATTTTTTGTTCGTGCTTATTATTATCAGTTTATAAAGAATAAGAAAAAACATGTTGCTATATATGGGGCGGGTGTTTCTGGTTTGCAGTTGCTGAGCTCTTTGTATCATGGAGAAGAATATGAGCCAGTTGTTTTTATCGACGATGATGTGAATAAACATAATACAGTTGTTCATGGAGTTAAGGTGTTTCCTCCTATTCAGTTAGAGGCTTTAATAAATAAATTTGATATAGATAGTATATTAATTGCAATGCCATCGATCTCTCGTGATGAGCGCAATAAAGTTATTGCCTTTCTTGAAAAATTTCCTGTTCAAATCAAAACGATTCCCAATGCATCAGAACTTATTTCGGGAACAAAAACTATAGAAAATATACAGGAAGTTGATATCGCTGACCTTTTAGGTCGTGCACCAATTGAGCCTAATGAGAATTTACTTGGTGCTTGTATACATAATAAAGTTGTAATGGTGACAGGTGCAGGTGGGTCTATTGGAAGTGAGTTGTGTCGTCAGGTAGTTAATCAATCTCCTAAAATACTGATCCTCGTAGAGTCATCAGAATTTGCGCTTTATTCAATACATATGGAGCTTGTTAATAATGATCTGGAAATTGATGTTATTCCTCTATTGTGTTCAGTGCGTGATAAAAAACGGTTAACAACAATTAGCAAAAAATATGTTGTTGAGACAATATATCATGCCGCGGCATTTAAGCATGTTCCTATGGTTGAGCATAATATTATTGAGGGTGTTTATAATAATATTTTTGGAACACTTGTTTTAGCTCAGGTTGCTATAGAATCTAGTGTGAGTACCATGGTTTTGATCTCAACTGATAAAGCTGTTAGACCTACTAATGTGATGGGTGCTACTAAGAGGTTTGCTGAGTTAGTATTGCAAGCTCTTAGCTGTCAGGATGATTCAACAAATTTTTGCATGGTTAGGTTTGGTAATGTGTTGGGCTCATCCGGTTCAGTTGTACCCTTGTTTAAAGAACAAATTAAATATGGTGGTCCTCTAACAGTTACGCATCCAGATATTGTTCGATTTTTCATGACTATTTCGGAAGCAGTTCAGTTGGTTATTCAGGCAGGTTCAATGGCCACTGGTGGTGATGTTTTTGTACTTGATATGGGAGACCCTGTAAAAATTGATGACTTAGCTAAGAGATTGATTAAATTATCAGGTCACGGTATTAAGGGTGATGATTGTAATAATGGTATTGAAGTCGTCTATACAGGCTTGAGGCCTGGAGAAAAGTTATATGAGGAGCTTCTGATAGGTGATGAAGAAAATCTAACAACAACAGGCCATCCAAGAATTATGAGAGCAAAAGAGGAGGCTTATGTTTGGTCTGAATTGAAGGATTTATTAGATAAGATTGAGGCTGCTTGTGACCAAGATGACTATATTGGGCTTGTAGAGTTGCTAAAAAACAATAAGACTAATTATGTGCCTGAACGTGATATATGTGATTACCTTTATTAAATAGTGGGCTCTAATTCAGCTTAGTGTGTGCATTTTTGAACGGGCTGTAATCATACCGTTCGCGGATATTAATTAGACACTTTTAGTATTTCCTTAGTCCTCCCCTGTTTGGTCTCTATTATTCGTGGAGAGGGCAAAGCTTGTTTTATTAAGCAGACAAGAGTAATAACAGCTCTTGGCATATGTTTGTGATGGTTGTCTTATTTTAATTAAGTGAAATATTTACTCTGATCTATTATCATGTATCAATTTAATACATGGAATGAATCAATCGTGTTTGGTAAATCAGTTTTCAAGAGTTATTCTGGCTTTTTTAATATATTTTCAAGGGTATTTGACCCATTAGTTGTTGTTCTGGCTGCGATATCTGCCTATGGTGCTAGATTTTCATTTGATAACCTTGAAATACCAGCTCACTATCATCCTCTGATCCTTTTTTCTGTTTTATGTGTGGTTATCGTCTTCCCTGCCTTTAATATGTATAGTTCCTGGCGCGGTCAGAGTCTTGCCAGGCAGACCAAGGCAATTATTCTTGCTTGGCTCTCTGTTGTTCTTTTTATGATAGTTATTTTGTTTGGTCTTAAAATGTCGGCTGACATTTCACGACTCTGGCTGGCCTGGTGGATGGGCTTAGGTCTGGTGTTTTTGCTGGCTTTTCGTATGATTATTTTTGGTTTTTTGAAATACAGACGAACCAAAGGCAAGAATTATCGTCAGATTGTTGTTGCTGGTGCGGGTGAATTGGGGGAGAGGCTTATAGTACAAACTCAAGCTTCACCCTGGGCTGGGTTTAAAATAATCGCTTTATTTGATGATAATGAAATGCATCACGGTATATCTGTGCATGGTCATAAGGTGTTGGGTGATTTGTCAGCTATTGCCACATATGTTGACCAGCATAAAATCGATGAGGTCTGGATCGCTTTACCTTTGCGCGCGGAACAGCGTGTTAAAGATTTGTTGTATTCTTTAAGGCATCAAACCGTAAATATTAAGTTAATTCCCGATATTTTTGGTTTTTCTTTGCTCAACCATTCAATGACTGAAGTGGTGGGTTTGCCTGCTGTTAATCTGTCTGATACACCTATGGGTGGAAGTAATTCATTGATAAAAGCAATTGAAGATCGGCTTTTGGGGTTGTTGATTTGTCTTCTTATTACTCCGTTAATCTTGCTAATAGCAATTGTTATTAAAATGACATCAGAGGGACCGGTAATATTTAAACAGAAACGTCATGGTTGGGATGGTCGAATCATTAAGGTATATAAGTTTAGAACTATGAAGGTACACAGTGAGTTGGATGGCGAGATAACTCAAGCTTGTAAGGGTGATAACCGTATAACACCGCTAGGTGCATTTTTACGCAGGACTAGCTTAGACGAGTTACCACAGTTTTTTAATGTTTTACAAGGCAGAATGTCTATTGTTGGGCCGAGGCCGCATGCAGTAGAGCATAACGAGCACTATAAAGAACAAGTTAATCAATATATGCTTCGTCATATGGTGAAACCTGGTATTACAGGTTGGGCGCAGGTTAATGGTTTTCGTGGTGAAACGGATACACTGGACAAGATGAAAAAACGTGTAGAGTATGATCTTTTTTATATTGAAAACTGGTCTTTATTGTTTGATTTGAAAATAATATTTTTAACTATTTTCAAGGGATTTATTCACAAAAATGCATATTAATTTAAACATTATAGAAAATCACTAGAATAACAGTTATAATTCGATGTGTTTATCGTTTTTTAATGTAACTTATTGAATTTATTCTAATTATTAATGGTTTGGTTGTTTTTGTTAGAGTAATACTGGGTGTGTTTTGGGTATTTACCTTAGTTCAAATGATCAGGTTCTAGCTGCTAGCTCTGTTAGATATAGAGTTATGAGTTTAATGACTGTTGCTTATTTATTGGTTTTTCCATTATCTTCTACTGTTTTGCCTGTGGTTTCAGGTGCGACGGTTGGGCTTATTATACTAAGTTCTCTTGTGCTGTATCTTTTTCCTCATAAAGGTATGCAGCATATTAATCATGAAGAGCGTTTATTTTATCTTTCTGTTAGTTCTATTGTGATTGTTGCTGTTCTAGTAACGGCTATTTCAGGTATGGAATACAATGGCATGAAAATGCTTGGTAAATTTATTTACCTTTTGATGGTTATACCTGTGTATTTTTATTTCAAGAGCATTAGAATAAAGCCATCCTTGATTTGGTATGGGTTAGTGCTAGGGGCTATTATTTCTGCTAGTGTTGGTTTGTTTGAGGTTTTTGCAAATTTCTATAAGCCATATTATGCTGGGCGTGCAAATGGGGCTACTCATCCGATTATATTTGGTGACCTATCATTACTAATTGGTGTCATGTCGCTTGCAGGTTTGGGTTGGTTTAAGGCTCAGGGGCGTTGGTATGTTCTTTTTCCTCTAGTAGCGTGTATTTGCGGTCTTTTAGCGAGTATTTTGTCTCAATCTAGAGGAGGTTGGGTAGCAATACCATTCTTCGCTATTATTCTGCTTCGATTCTCATCATTGCATTTTTCGAAGTTAAAAATAGCATTGGGTGTAGTGACCGTTATTGGTATTTTTGCTATCGCATATCAAGTGCCCAAAACGGGTGTTAAATCTAAAATTGAGACTACTACTGAGCGTGTTCATAACTATTTTACAACTAAAGACATGAAAGCAGCAGGCAGTACATCAGTAACTTCTCGATTTGAAATGTGGCAGGCTTCTTGGTCTATATTTCTTGATAACCCACTAACTGGAGTTGGCTGGGGGCACTATCAGAAAAATGCCCAAAAATTAGTTGATAAAGGAGAGAGAAATCAGTCTGCGGCTGGATGGAGTCATCCCCATAATCAATTTATATCTGCAATGGTTAATGGAGGTATCTTTGCCTTTTTGGCTATTCTAATGTTGTTTTTCATACCTGCAAGGATATTTTATAAGGTCTGTAAATCACCTGATAAATCGGATGATGCAAAAAGTATGGCGTTAGCAGGTTTGTTGTTAATGGTGGGCTTTGGTATTTTTAATTTGTCTGAGAGTTTTCTTGAGCGCTCTCGTACGGTATCTTTCTTTATTTTCTATCTTGCAGTGTTTATGGCTGGGATACGAGAGCCTAATACTGAAGTCATAAGTCATAAGTCATAAGTCATAAGTCATAAGTCATAAGTCATAAGT
>JASFZK010000020.1:0-3516 GCA_045267845.1 Bacteroidota bacterium
GGTATTTTAGTTGAAAAAGTAAACACGACCTTTGTAACCAAATATTATCCGATTTCATCCATCTATTGGTGGTACTTATAATTTCTTCGGGATAGTTTGTGAAATATGTGCCAAGCAAATTATTCGCAATAAAATCAATGGTATCCCACCACGATTTCGTAATAATCATGAACTCGTAAAGTTCAATTATCTGTTTAGGTTCTTTTTTAGATGATTTTCTTAAAAACTCCATGGCGAAATATTGATATTCACGCTGCGGAGCTTGCCAACACCATTGTATAATTTCACTTTTATTTATATTAGGTATTATTCCGTTTTCTTTCTTAAAGTCTCTGTAAATATCAGTGCGCAATGGCGATTTTATACCAAAAAACGGAAAAAGATTTCGCATGTACTTTTCCATCTGTATGGCAACATCGGTATTTGCATTGCTTTTGAATGAGGCAACTAACGGTAATAGATAAGTTGGTGTATTCATTTTTTAAAATAGCATACGTAATTACAAATTGAAGCACTAATGCACCAATATCACCTTTTTGGTTGTTAGGACTTTCCCATTTTCACTAACGTAAACAAATACAACTCCAGGTAATATATTATTGCTTTTCCAATCCCACATACCTTTTCGTGCATTTATTTGAAATTGATCGACTCGTTTACCAGCTTCATCAAAAACAAGTATTGAGTAGTCTCCTTTGCTTGTGAACTTAAAAGTAAGTTTACCGCTTGATGGGTTAGGATATATCTTAACCTTATCTAATTTTTTATCCTGCCTAGGAACTCCAACGATTTGTTTATCCCAAATAGCTAGTGTGTATTCGCCGGGCTGTAGGTTATCTACCCAAATATTACCAATGGACCATAGGCCAACTCTTACTTGTGGTATATGGTGCCAATCATCAAATGCATTTTCGCGATATAACATTACAATGGAGTCGTTTTCAGAAAAAATCAGACTGTCGTCAAGTGAACCCGATTTGCTATAAAAAAACCTTCCCCGTGCCTGATAGCTTTCGTCAAAAATACCCTCAACTTTCCAATAGCGAGTTGGTGATAATCGTAATCCTTCAATTGGTGTTTTTAAACTATCGGGGGCAACCCAATTATGTGTGGCTCGCATAAATGTTGAGTCGGTAAGCTCATCTATAAATAGTGTAAAATAGGTTAGCGGGAATGTATATTCAACAGGCTCAGCAAAATAGAAGTAATTATCGATGGTTGCATCATTTATTTTCTCATACATATCAATAACAGTCACAATTGGTTGTGATGGCAGAATGCTAAAATCTACATATTTAACTGAATGTCCAGTACTGCCCGAAAAATGAACTGTGTCAGTATATTGGTTAAAATCTTTATCGATAAATGTTACTTCAACAATATTATCATTGGCCAGAAAATTGGCTCCTTTATATTTTTGTTTTAGCCAGATGTCAATCATATAACTTGCACCACCTTCGGTAACGCGCATTGAGTCTACTGAAAAATGAGGGCTACCCGCTGTCATAACCCATGCATCAAAAAATGGAGTCATATTTATGCCGGTATAATCTGTTAAAAAATCGCGTAATATGTATGATGATACTGATGTGTATGCAATGCTATCGGTATTTAGGTAAGCAGTTATTGCATCAAAAAATATTTCATCGCCCAAATAGTTGCGTAGTGTATTTACTACAGTTCCTCCTTTGTCGTAAGCTGTTTTGCCATAAGTATATTCTTGTGGAATATTATTTACCGGGTAATATCCACCATCAGTTATGTGTGCACTTTGTAGAACTGTTTTATGCATTGAGCGCATTTCGTTAATAAAATCTTCGTGGGTATATAGTTCTTCAAGGTAATAAAGCTCACAAAAAGTTGCCCAGCCTTCGTTGAGCCACATTTCTTCGGCGCTGGAACAAGTAACTTTATTGCCAAACCACATGTGCGAAAGTTCGTGTGTGTAAAGTGCTTCGTAGGAGGTGTTACCGTTTATAGCAAAATGTGGATAGGCAATATTGGAGGCATGCTCCATTGCTCCGGTTGCGGTTCCGGTATAGCCAACTTTTTCGAATGGATACGGGCCAAAATGGGATTCGAAAAAATCCATTACAGCATGTAAATTAATAAATGAGCCTTCTACACCGCCAATATTTGCAGGTTTTGTGAATATGCTGATGGGAATTGTATTTTCGAGGCCAACGTAATCATCTTTGTATTCAACGTAGTTTCCTATGGCAATTGATGCCAGATATGTAGGTATGCGGTGTGGAAGTTTCCAGTGCCAGGTTATTGTATTGTTGCCATTATTAATTGTGTCAACCAAAAAACCACCACCTGTTGCTGTTAATCCAGTGGCTACGGTTGCAAATAAGTCGTATTCAGCACGGTCGGTGAAATTATCGATGCACGGAAACCAAGCTTTGCCAAGGTTATGTGGTATGGATTGGAAACCTACGCCAAGATTAAATGCATAATCGCCCGAAAAATGAAAACCTCCCCAAGCTTCGCTAAATGGTTCGCCATGATAATAAACCTTTACCAAAACAGTATCGCCAATGGAAATAGGATTGTCTAAATTAATATTAAGTCTTATGTTATTGTGAGTAAAAGCTGCCACGTTGTTATTAACAAAAACAGAGTCGGTTGTTAGTTGAAGTAGTTCGAGGGCAATGTAATTGAGGTTGGACACCAAGGGGGTAATTTGGATTTCGGTAAATCCGGATATTGTTTGTGCGGTTGTGTTAACATCTTCGATATGAATACCATAATGAACGGCATGAATTGTATCGCCAATATTTTGATTTTGATATTGGGAAAACCCAACTTTGAATATTAGTAATACTATTATGGATAAAATTATTTTTTTCATCTGTAAATTATTTTTTATTCGATTGAAAATTAAGAAATAAAAAATTTCTGCATATTCATGAACTTATTATATTTTTTTAATCAATTCATGATATGGTTTATTTGTGATGTAAAATTACTGCTTTTTGTGAAACCAGGAACCTAGGCGGTGATTGAAGTGGTAGCTTATTGAAGTTGCAATATTGATTTTGTTGGTATGCAGCGGCTGACAAAGGAAGCCCATGCAATGCTTACAAAATAACAATTGTAACAAAATAACTACAAACGAAAAGCGCCATAAGCCGCCAAAAAAAACATAAATATAGTATCAAAAAAACACATGTCCGTATTCGTACAGCTCATTATCGTTAACCGAACACTTTAGATTATTATTATTTAACATTTTTTAATCATCTAATTGTTATTCAATTGATTAAATTTGTGGCACATTTTTAGCTATACATATTTAATTTTGGTTTAAAAATAAACGACTAAAGACATGAACATAAAATCTGTTATACTTACTGTGGTTATGGGCGTGCTTGCATTTGGAATGAATGTGACGGCACAAAAACTATGGACTTTGGAAGAATGTATTGAATATGCGTTTGAAAATAATATTGAGATTAAACAGAGTATTCTATCGGTTAATGCTGCTGACGATGATCGGCTTCAAAGTAAATA
>JASFZK010000021.1:0-18948 GCA_045267845.1 Bacteroidota bacterium
CTGGCGTACTAATATTAGCGTCAGAGCTGGAATTAGTACAACTACTAATTAGCAAAGCAATGATTAAAATAATTGTAATTTGCGAGGTATTAAGGCCGTTGGCAGTCATAGATAATTGTTTAAGTCATCGTTATTCATTAGTTTTACAAAATTATAATAATCTGGTTATGGCAGGAAATATTTTTGGAAATATTATCACTCTAACTACTTTTGGTGAGTCGCACGGAAAAGCAATTGGAGGAGTGCTAGATGGATTTCCAGCAGGTATTAAAATTGATTTGAACTCTGTTCAAAATGAACTTAATAAGCGTCGTCCCGGACAATCGTCGTTGGTAAGTAGCAGGCAGGAGTCCGATAGAGTTGAATTTTTATCTGGTATATTTGAGGGATATTCTTTGGGGACACCAATAGCATTTATGGTGACGAATAACGATGCTAATTCTGCAGATTATCAACACCTAAAAAAAGTATTTCGCCCTTCACATGCTGATTTTACTTATGATGGCAAATATGGTATTCGTGATTATCGTGGAGGGGGCAGATCGTCTGCACGCGAAACAGTTGCGCGTGTTATTGGTGGTGCACTTGCGAAGCAGATGTTAGCTATCCAAAATATTTCTATTAAAGCTTATGTTAATAGAATTGGAACTGTAAAAGTTGATAAACCATATACAGAGCTAGATTTGGAAACCATTGAAAATTCTGATGTGAGATGTCCCGATTCTACTGTTTCTGAAAATATGATAGATGAGATTAAAACTGTTGCCATACTTGGAGATACGCTGGGTGGTGAAATTACTTGCGTTATTAAAAATGTGCCAATCGGGCTTGGCGAGCCGGTTTTTAATAAGCTAAGTGCCAGTCTTGCTCATGCAATTATGGGAATCAACGCCGTAAAGGGTTTTGAGATTGGGTCAGGATTTACTGCTCCTCAAATGCGCGGATCACAGCATAATGATATTTTCATCAAGAGGGATAAAATCATCCACACAACCACTAATTTTTCGGGAGGTATTCAAGGTGGTATTTCAAATGGCGAGGATATTTATTTTAGGGCAGCTTTTAAGCCCGTTGCTACTTTGATGAGTAATCAGCAAACTGTGGATACACAGGGTAATACAGTTGTTTTGGAAGGCAAGGGAAGGCATGATGTTACGGTTGTTCCAAGGGCAGTGCCCATAGTTGAGGCAATGGCTGCGCTCGTAATTGCTGATCAATTATTGATGAACAAAAATGCTAAGTTGTAGGAAGTTTCTAATAATATTTATTTTGGCGGCCTAACGCGCCTTACGTTTAAAGTTGTTTTATCCCGCTTGTATTTTTATAGGTTGTACATGGGCTTCCTTAGGTCAGCCGCTGCCAACCAACAAAAATATCATCGGTACTTCAATAATCTAACACTTCACTCGCTGCCGCTGGTATACCAATTCATTATTCCTTATCAATAACATATTCCCAAATAATATCTCCGTCACTATTGTAATATGTGAGATTAAGTTTGCGTTCTTTAACAGGACCAGTTAATTTTATTTCGGCAAAATTACGCTCCATAATTACCGATTCAGTTAGTCGTAGTTTATTATCCTTTTCAAGTGCATATATATTTACACCTGAGTTAAGTGGCGAACTTGTAATATCCCAAATTGTTGGTTTGCCATCTTCCTTTAGTACAGCAATTTCTGAGAAGTGTACATCACCAGTTAAAAAAACAACATTTTTAATATTTTCAGCATATATGTAATCAATAATTCGTTGTCTTTCTTTTTCAAATCCATAGTTTGAATATGATTCATATGAAGCCGAAGTAGATAAAAACTGCCCTCCCATTACCACAAATTTAAACGAACCATAACTATTAATCAGATTGTCGATTAACCATTGTAACTGCTCTTCGCCAAGTTGGGTTTTTTCACCTGTTTTTCTCTTATTTGGAGTGCGGTGGGTTCTGTTATCAAGGATAAAAAAATCGGCATCACCCCATTGGAATGCTGTAATAGCGCCTTCAATACTGCCAACTCCAACCGAAGGGTTTGGCCAAAAAATATCGAAAGCTTCCAATGTTTGGTTTTTATTCCAAAAACTTCTGTCACTATCATTTGGCCCAAAATCATGATCATCAATTATGGCATAGTTATGTGTTGAAGCTAAAAATACTTGCATCTCAGGTAATGATCTCGTGTGGGTATATCTGCTAAAAATACCTTTTTGGCTATTCCAATCAGGTTCGCGTAAGTAAATATTATCACCAAGCCAGATCATAAAATTGGGATGAAGTTTGGCCATACTATTAAAAATCTGATAACCATCACCGTAGCCTTTGCCCGGACGATCGTATTTTTCTTCATTTATATAGGTGCCACTTCCCATTATAAAGCTAAAGTTTGGCGGATCGGTACGCCATTTCCATAATGGTTGGGTTTGAAATGTTGTGGCATAAGGTAGGTTAACAACCTTGTTATTTATTAATAGTTCATATTCGTATTTATTCCCCGGTTCTAAGGTGTCGGCAATAAGTGTAGCCGTAAATGCAGTATTTTTTTCGGTATTAATTGTGTTTGTATAGTGCTTGTCATTAGTATTATTTGCAGGCCAGTAGCCAATTTTAACTTCTGCTACATCATTGGTTTGAACCCAAATTGCTACTTCCAACATTTCGCCGTAACCCACCATTGGTCCCGATTGTAGAAGTTTATTTTGGGCAACACTTGCCAATTGAAGCAAGGTGATTAGTGAAATTAGAAGTATATTTTTCATGATCTATATATTATTTATTTGTATTCAATATTTTATGATACGTATGTGGGTATTACTTTTACTACTACACAAGATCTTCTCAACTTATCAGGTCTGAGTCTTATTTTTTCTCAATCAACATGTTTTCAACATTACCAAGATTACCATCAGTTTTAGCAGGATTAAGATTCATTATTTCGGCAATTAATGGGTAAATATTTACATTCTCAAATTCTGGTGCGATATAATCCTTTTTAAAAGCAGGGCCTGCAGCATAAAAAATTGTGTGCATATCTTTAAAACTATTATCGTAACCATGTGCACCAAGGCTGCTTCCAACATTCCACGACCAAAAAATGCTCCACTTAGGTACTGCCACAACTGTAATATCTGAAGTTCTTGGATTTGTTCCATAGTGTAGTCTTTTTGGTATACTATCACTATACCAAACTTGCAAATGTTTATTGCTTTTAAGTTTAGAATACACTTCTTTTAGTTTGCCATCTACTACTTTTAAGTTCCATATTGGGTTCCAACCATCGTAATATTCAAGATTAGCAGTATCTATAATTTTATCAAGTATAACTTGTTTATCTGCAGAAATTTCTCCCATTCCGTGATCCGATGTAACGATAAAATTAATTTGGTTGTAGAAAGGAAGTAATCGCATTTTTGTAAAGAAATCTCCAAGATAACCATCAAGCTTTTCAATTTCTGCAACTAACTCTTTACTTTCGGGTCCTGCATCATGCCCCATCCCATCAGGTTCGTGGTAGTACCACATAACAAGATGAGGCCGCTGGTTTTCGGGTAATGATAACCATGTATAAATAGAATCAATCCTATCTTCAAAAGGCATATTATGCATATATTTTTTCCATAAAGTAGGTCGTACTTCTTTGCTTTCTGCTTCGGAGCCTACCCAAAATAATGTTGCTGATTTAACTCCTTGGAGTTCAGCTGTAGTCCAAATTGGTTCACCTGAGTAAAATCTGCCATCACCAACAGTAGATTTATCTCCTTTATTATAATCCATTTTAAGATCATTAGCATAAAATCCGTTTAATACTATTCCGTGATGATCAGGGTATAGCCCCGTTGCCATTGTATAATGGTTTGGGAAGGTTTTTGTTGGGAACGAGGGAATCAATGCCTCAGCTAGGACACCTGCTTTTGCAAGGGAGTCAAGAACAGGAGTGTTGGCATAATTAGTATAATCCCATCTAAATCCATCAAGCGAAACCATTACCACATATGGTTGATTGTTATTATGACCGAACGGTTTTTTTTCAACACTGGTACTAGGTGCTTTATTTGCTTCTTTATTTTGTTGATTGTTGCTACAGCTAAATAAAAATACAACAAGAATCAATGCAGTTATTTTGACGAGACTATTTTTCATAATTAGATTATAAATACAAACCTACTTTTTATTAAAAAGATAAGTTAGTTTTCTTTAATGCACGCATAAAAGTAAATAAAAAAAGCCCCCAAAATGGAGGCTTTTAAATATATTTTATTGGAGTGGATTAGAAATTAACTTTTAGAGAAAAGTTAAAGTTACGTCCCCAATTCCAGAATCCTTTTTTAAAGGTATGCTCATATCCGGTTACGTCACCAGCTGAGTTAGTAAGTTTAATTTGCTTGTCTTCTGCTTCAACAAGTGCTTCAACGTTAAATACGTTATAAACATTCACATTGAATTTTGAATCTAAACCAGCAATTTTAAATTTCCATCCAAAGCGTACATCTGTTGATCCGTAGTTTGGAAGTTTCCATGATTGCTCAGTGTCAGCTTCTGTTTTACGACTTTCAGGTGTAAAGTTTGCGTAGATCTCTGCATAATACAAGTAATTAATTCCAAAATCAATACTTTTAGTTGCTTGAATATTAGCAAAAAGTCCGGCCATTGTTTGAGGTTGGTTTGGTACTTTTATATCTTTTGTATAAATAGTTCCTTTTCCAATTTCAGTATGAGTAGCGTCATCGTAAAGAGTAGCTTGAGCGTTATCAGCATATTTCCAATCACCAATAGCTAATAAACCACTAATTCCTAACCAGCGAGTTGCATTGTAGTTAGCATTTAGCTCAATACCAGTATGTATTTCTTTAAGGTCGCTCATAAATGCATTTACATAAGTACCATCATCAGCTGTAAAACCTGTTAACAATGAAATATCATCCCATACAGAATAATATGCATTAAACTGAGCACTAAATTTCTTAGCTTTAAATCCGTAACCAATTTCAGCAGAAAGAATTTTTTCATTCTTAAGATCAGGATTAACGTCATTTACATAGTTTAAAAACATAAACCTGAAGAAAGGTACACGTGAATAATAACCAGCATTTACAAATACATTATTTTGCTCATTAATATTATAGTTAGCACCAATCTTGGCATTGTAACCTAAGTTAGAAAGAGTTTCACTTGTTTCACCTTCACCTGGTGTGTAGTTATAATAATCAATACGTTTGGTCCATGTGTTTGAAATAGTTCCACCAAGAAATGCATCAAAGTTACCGGCTGAATACTCTAACTGAGCAAAAGCTCCACCATAAGTAACGATACCATCATTCCAATAAGCAATTTTGTCGCCAACAACTGTTTTACCAAAAGCTCTATCTGTCCAGTAATCACCACCAACTAGGTCGCGTACTTCGCGGTAATGCTCACCTTTATAATAACGAGAATCAATTCCTCCAGTTAGAGTTAAAGTTTCTGTTAGATTGTAAGTAAGAGTTGAAAGGATTCCTAACCATGTGTGGTTGTTTACACTATTACGAATAATGTGTTTTGATTCGCCAGCAGCATAAAAAGTAGTATCACCATCATCAATGTTGTGCCAAGTTTCATCTGCATTCTGTTCTGCTAATAAATCCCAATCATACTGTCCACTTGCGTTTACAGGAGGCTCATATTTTGTGTAATGTTTTGTGCCATTCGCATCATAAGCATTAAAGCCTAAAGGACCTGATCCACCACCTGTACCAAATGATACATAGGCTGATGTTGCAAGAAATGCTTTTTCGCTAATTGTGTAGTACCAGTTTAATGCCATTTGAGGTTTGTGATAATAATTTACACGCTCATTTAACACTTCACCACCGCGATAACCCCAGTTTTTAGTATATTTAGTACCATACTTATTGTACATGTTTGAGTCAAGCATGTAATAACCATCACGTTGTCCGTGTTGTTGAGGAGCTCCAATTACTGTAAATACCAATTGGTGATCTTTTCCAATTTCCTGACTTACAGATAGGAAATATGACCATGCATCTACCCATGTGGCATCAATATAACCACTACCAAATGTACGTGAACCAACAAAAGTAATAGCGGTTCCACTTTTCATTTTACCTGTTGATAAGGCAAGCATAGTTTTAAAACGACCATAATCAGTAGCTTCCATAGAAATGGAACCGCCTTTATTCATATCGGTAGTTTTTGTAATAATGTTAATTGTACCACCAACTGAGTTAATAGCCAATTTAGAAGCACCAAGTCCTCTTTGAATTTGAATTGTTCTGGTTGCATCACCAAGACCTGCCCAGTTTGACCAATATACCCAACCATTTTCCATATCGTTAACGGGGATACCATTAATCATAACAGCTACATTTCTTTGGTCAAAACCACGAACATTAATACGAGCGTCACCAAAACCACCACCGCTTTTTGTTACATAAACGTTAGGTGTAGTTTTCATAATTTCAGGAAATTCCTGGCTACCAAGGTTATCTTCAATTGTTTTAGCATCAATGGTAGAAACTGCCACAGGAGTTTTTCTGCTAACCGCAACAGAGGCAAGCACATTAACTTCGTCGAGTCCAATTGCATTGGACTTAACTAATATTACACCTAAGTTATAGGTGGATCCGTCTTTTACTGAAACATCAATAGTCTTAGTTTCGTAACCCACAAAACGAACGACCAATTTATGGTCTCCGGCAGGCGTGATAAGTAAAAAACTACCATCAAGATTGGTTGTTACACCAATTGTGGTACCTTCAATTAATACTGTTGCTCCAATTAGAGTTTCGTCGGTGTTAACATCTTGTATTACACCACGTACAACTCCTTGGGCAAATGTGGCAGCAGTAAAAATCACCATCACCATCATTGTTAAGAGTAAATTTCTTCTTTTCATAAGCATAAAAAGTTTTTGGTTTGTCTAAAAAAATTATTTATTATTAATATGGTCGTAAAAGTATGGAATATGATGGGTATTATATTAATTTAACATTATTAATTATTAACAATTGTTAACATTTCATACATGTTTATAATCTCGCTGTTATAACATTTTATATTTCAGTATTTTATTACCTAAATTATATTTGAATTGGTTGATATATTTTTCTGAATTTTACCAACTGCTGCCTGAATCAATAATTATTTGCCATTGAGATAAATTTTAAAACAAATTTATAACTGACAATCAACAGTCAATTTTAGGATTGTACAATCACGAATGTAGCCAAAAGAGTTAAAAATTAAACTTCATGCTAAAAGTAAAATTACGACCAAAGGACCAAAAGCCTTTAAATGTATCTAAGTTATGATCAACTCCATCTTCACCTAGTGTTATATACTTTTTATTCAGTACGTTAAATACCTTTAGCTGGATGTTGCCATGATATTTATTTATGGTAAAAGGAAATTCTAAATAGCTGTTAAATAGCCCGTAAGATGGTATCTGGTAGGGTTGCAATAGGTCGTTTGGGTTATTACGGCTGGTAGCATCGAAATCAGCATAGAGGTTGGCAAAATATAAATATTCTGCTTTTAGATAAAGTGTTTTTAGAATTTCAAAACCAACAAATACACCAAACTGTTGTTGGGCAGTTCCACCAATAAATAAATCTTTTGCGTACACATCCACAGTATCAACAACAATATTATTATCATTGAATAAGCGGGCAGATACATTGTTTTGCCACCTAAAATCACCAATGGCAATCAATCCTCCAATATGAGTATTTTGACTAATTTGAATTCTGGTTTCAAACTCAATGCCCTTGTGTATAGCATTTAAGCCATTTATCATAGCTCTTGTTTGAGTGTTCGATTCAAGTTGAATATACTCATTGGATAGTGTTGACACATTTTGCCTGTTTGTGGCGTAAATATTAATATTGGTTGTAACAAAATTCCAATTTAGCTTGTACCCAAATTCAATTGTATTTATGGTTTCGTTTTTTAAGTCATGAACAACTACATTAGTATAGTTACCAAATACAAACTTAAAATAAGGTGCTCTTGAAATTGAAGCGGCATTAACGTATATATTTTGATATTCGTTTATGTTGTACAAAAAGCCAGCCCTGACATCCCAACCCAGATTTGAAATAATTTTACTTTTTTGGTTTTCGATGTAATTAAATCTATCAACCCTACTATACCAGTTATTGTTAATATTTACAGATATGAAACTGTTTATACTCTTATTATCATAAACCAGTTGAGCGTAAGAATTTGCAAAGTTTATAATGGAGTTATTGTCAACACGAATAATATCGCCAACAGTTTTAATTTGATTACGGCCTGCAACCCCAGCCAGTGACCAAGAATAATCCTCAATAAAAAATTTACCACCTAGTAAATCGTATATTTCCTCACGTACAAATGAATTGAAGTAGCGATAATGCAGGCCCGCTATAAATGTCATATTTTGATTTATTTTATGTTCGAAGTTTGTTATGATTCCTGTTTGTACGTGACTAGCTAAAAAGTTAGTTTGAACATTTAACGAAAAACCATCAACAGTTTCTCCATTTGCAAGAATGTATGATTGCTCATGAGTTGCATTATTTTGGTATATAGCATCCCAATTAATTTGCCCTGAGTAATTACGGTATGAAAAAATGGATGGGGCATAGTTAAAACTTTCAGACCATCGACCACCCCCGTAGCCTACTGAAAAATATACAGATGTTGAAAGAGTGTTGCTGTCGTTAATTTTAAACTCATCAACTATGTTTAAAAATGGTTTATGGTAGAAATTTACAGATGCGTTTTTTATTTGGCCGTTGTAGCTCCCCCAATCTTTATTGAATTTTAATCCGTTGACATCTACTTCGCTACTCGATAATTTGATTGTGCGCTGGCCATGCTCCTGGGGTGCTCCCAACAAAGTGATGGTGAGTTTATGTTGTTTATTTAGTTGTTTTTGGGCTGTAAAAAAATATGCAAATGAATTAACGTAAGTTGCATCAACATATCCTGGTCCTTTTGAGAAACTTATCATTAACGATGTATTCCATCCATTACTTAATTGTCCACTATTAAGCGATATGCTTGTAGATAAATTGCCAAAATCAGTAATTTCAAAACTAATTGAACCACTTTTTTGTTTTTGAGCGTTGAGGGTAATAATATTAATACTTCCACCAATGGCACTTATTGAAGCATTCGTAAGTCCAGGTCCTTTTTGTATTTGAATTTCGGTGGCAGCAGTACTTAATCCAAGCCAATTACTCCAATATACAAGTCCGTTTTCCTGACCATTAATTGGTATTCCATTTAATAGTAGGCTAACATCTTCTTGTTGAAACCCCCTTATGCTAAGACGTGAATCGCCACTACCACCACCGTTTCGAACACTGAAAATGCCTGGTGTTGTTTGCATTATCATTGGAAGAGGACGGCTGCCGAGTTTTGTTTCAATATCCTTTGCTGTGATGGTTGAAACGCTTACAGGAAGATCTTTTATATCAGATAATCCGGCATTTATGGAAATCCCATCAAGAGGGTATGGTATGGGTTGTAAATAAATTATCCCAAGCGCGGTATGCTTTTTTACGGTTTTTACATTTAGTCTTTTTGACCTGTAACCGATGGAGGTGAATATAAGTGTTGTTTTTGAATTTGAAGATGTTATCTCAAATGTGCCATCTTGATTAGATATTCCTCCCTTGGCTTGATTCTCAAGCAGAATATTAACATCCTTAATTGGGACTAAGGTGTTCTGATTTAAGATTGTACCAGTAATGGTGGATTGTGCAAATGTGGTTGTCGAAATAATGAAAATCACAATTAATAATTTGGTTCTTTTGATCATTGGTCTTTTTTTATTGTGTTTTTAGTAAATTTCCCTAATTACAAAGGGGCACAATAAAAACGTCACAATGAAGAATCGTATGGCAATACAACAGCCATCAGACAATAGTCAAATTACTTGATAATCATTACAACATATTCATTCTTCTACCATCCAGACTTTAACTGTCGGTTTTGGAATTTCACCAAATCAGTCCCACAAGAAAATAATTTTATGGGAGTCGCGGACTATAACCGCCGGTAGGGAATTACACCCTGCCCCGAAGAATTATGCGGCAAATGTATATTTTTTGTAACGATAACAATAAAAAAAGCGCCAAAATTTTGACGCTTTTTGCAATTTAGAAAGGTTGTAAATAGCAGGGTTAGCTAATATTTGTAAACCGAAGCTAATTAGCTAGTTACAGTAATTAATTAGTGTGTTTAGTGATTCAGGTATTCAAGTGTATTTAAGGCTGATATTGTGCCATCGGCAACAGCTGTTGTAATTTGCCTGTATCGAACTACTCTATTATCACCGGCAGCGAAAACACCTTCAATATTTGTTTGAAGTTGTTCGTCTGTAATTATTTCGCCTCGTTCGTTAAGATTAACAGAAGTGTCTTTAAGCATGTTGGTATTTGCAACATATCCTATGAAAATGAAAACACCATCTATATTTTTTTCTTTTATTTCACCAGTTTTTAAATCTTTGTAATTTATATGAGTTAGTTTATCATCTCCAAAAAATTCACTTATATGAGAATTCATTATGAAGTCAATTTTAGGATTAGATTTAACAGATTCAATTGCATGTTCAAATGCCTGAAAATGATCAAATTCGTGAAGTATTGTCACTTTGCTGGCATATTTGGTAAGTGCTACGGCTTCTTCCAAAGCTGAGTTTCCACCACCAACAACAATAATTTCTTTATCCTGAAAGAAGTCACCATCACAAGTGGCACAATATGAAATCCCTTTGCCTTTGAAGTCGGCCTCACCAGGTACATTCAGCATTCTTGATCGTCCTCCGGTAGCAAGAATGATAGATTTGGCCGAGTATTCGACATTGTCATTTACCGTTACCGATTTAATTTCACCATCAAGTTTTAGGTTGCTAATTTTGATATTTGATTTAATATCACATCCAAAAGACTTGGCTTGCTTGCGCATTATTGAACTTAGTTGATAACCTGTGGTTGTTTCAATACCCGGGTAATTTGCAACTTCAAATGTTAGTACAGTTTGCCCACCGATGGTTCCGGTGTCAAGTATTAACGTGCTTGCTTTGGCTCGCGAAAGATAAATGCCAGCGGTAAGTCCGGCAGGACCACCACCAAGCACTATTGCATCATATTGTTTCTCTTCCATTTTAATTGGATTAGTTTTTGAATTCTTTATCTAAAATTTGAGTAATTTGTTCTCTATTTTGGATACTTGTTGTAGCTGACACTAACTCACCATTTCTGTAATAAACAACAAATGGTAGTCCCATAAAACTGCTACATGCAGGATGATTTCTAATTACGGAAGCCTCTGGGCTGTCAAATAACATATCCATAAATTTTACGTTTGTATAGTCTTCTTTAAGTTCGTCCATAATATCATAAACAGGAAGACACATAGGTCCCATACGTCCACAACAAATCATTACGTTTTCATTGTTTTCAATAATTGTAGCATGTTCAGCAGCTGTGGCAACATGTTCTAAGTTAGTTTGTAATACCATTTTATTAATATTTATTATTTAAATTAAAATCGTTTGTTGGTATTTGTATATCAGAAATTGTGCCAAATGGTGATATTTAAGCGATATATTATTGTTGATATTTTGTTAACAGCTAACAACTTAAATTAAGAGTAATTAGTTTGACAAATATCTTTAAATAAAGGGTTGTGGCAGTTTTGTCATGATGTCATTTCTTCTGTAAATCAGATGAAATGGCAGCTTGCAAAAAAATAAAAAGGAAGTGAATTAAAAAGTAATTAATAGATACTCACTAAATAAGTATTCGCTTAATTATTCTAAGTTTATGAGTGTATTTTTTTTGTTTTTCATTGTAAATTCCCTGATGATCAATGCTATCAATACGTACTTCTCCAGAAGCATGGATAATTTGCTTGTTGTTAATTATAATTCCAACATGAGTTATCTTTTCATCATCATTATCAAAAAAAGCAAGGTCTGCTGCTGCTGCTTCAGTTATGAAATTTACGGTATCACCAGCTTTAACTTGCATAGAAGCATCACGACCCAAATTTATCCCTGAAATCATAAAAACAATTTGTGTAAATCCTGAGCAGTCAATACCAAAAGGTGACCTTCCTCCCCACAAATATGGTGTGCCAATGTATTTTAGTGAGGTGTCAATAATTTCACTACCAGCAGCTTTTGTTTTTGCTGATTGAACGGCTCCAACAAACTGATATTTACCATCTGAAATTACAAACGAATTATTTTTAAAATCTGGTAGTCGGGCACCCAGTAGTATGTTTTTAAAGTTACCAGTTTGAGATATTGCTTTAGTATAAACATCTGTTAAAAAAACAGATGTTTGGCTAACAAGGTCAGCAAATTTAGTCTGCTCAATAATAGTTACTTGCTTGATATTTACCCACCCCTCGTACGAATCATGTATGGTAGTAATTAAATACCAACTGTCATTACTATCTATAATAGTGATAAGGTCACCAAACAAAAGCTGATTTATCATTTCGCTTTGCTCCGAAGGTGTTTTTCTCACAGGAACCAACGACTGTTCGCACATACCATATTTTGTCATTTCTGTTGAATTTAGATCTTAATTATCAAATCAATTTTACTTTTTTACCAGACTAACTACTGTTTTGATTAATTTTGCAAGTTAAAGTAATCCAGATGAATACACTTTTTTCAAAAATACAACATAATTATTATGACATACTAAAGGTGCTCATATTTATTTTTGCAGTTGTAATTGTTCTATGGGTAAGTCCGAAAGATAGTATTTTTAAATATGAGTTTCAAGTTGGGAAACCATGGAGTCATAGTGATTTAATTGCACCATTTAATTTTGCCGTGCTTAAAACAGACGAGCAAATTGAGGAAGAGACTGACCAGTTAATATATAATTTTGCTCCTTATTTTAGTTATAACGACAAAATTGCTGAAGAGGGAGAAGTACAATTGGTTAAAAATTTTAATGCTGCCTGGAGTTTACATAAAACGGATACCATTGCCGCTGATTCAGCAAAGTTCCAAAAGTTTTTGTTGAAACTTTATAAAAGATTCGAAAGTAGGGGGATTATTAGATATGATAAGGTTATTGAAGGTAGAGATCAATTTTTCCAACTTAGGCTTATCCAGGGTAATGTTGTTGCCGAAACTACCTTAGGTCAGCTTTATGATATCAGATCAGCAATTGAATCAGCTCGTAAGAGTATTACAAAACTTAATGTTCCTGATAGTATTTTTCTGCAAAATATTATTTCTCAGTCGCTTGTTCAAAATGTGATTTATGATGAGAATAAAAACAATGTTGGTAAAGAAGAATTATTAAAGGGTATATCAATTACCCGTGGGCTTGTTCAAAAAGGTGAATTAATAATTTCAACTGGGGAGCTTGTAACACCCGATAAATATCAGGTTCTTGTTTCGTTAAAATATGATTACGAGAAGGATTTAAGCATTTCGGGGTCCATGTATTTCATTGTTGCAGGTATGGCATTGCTAATAATGCTATTGTTTTTGGTTCAGTATCTTTTTATGAAGTTTTACCGAAAAAGATATTACGACCAACTAAAATATATTGTATTAACCGTATTTCTACAACTAATATTTATTGTTGTTACAAACTTGGTATTTGTTGCATTTCCAAATTGGGCATACTTGATTCCATTTGCATTGTTGCCAATTGTAATTTCAGCCTTTTTAGATGCGGGAATTGCAATTTTCATTTATCTGATAACATTATTGCTACTTGGTTTTTATGCACCAAATAGTTTTGAATTCTTTTTTACACAAGCAGTTGTGGGTATAATAGCAGTTTTTTCACTTCAGAAACTCACAAAGCGATCAGATTTGTTTAGAGCAACACTCATGGTATTTATAACCTATTTTGTTATTTATATGAGTATGCTGCTTGTTCAAGAAGGTTCAATCGACAGTTTGTCATGGAGACTTTTGGCATATTATGCTGGTAGTTCAGTTCTTATCTTACTTGCATTTCCGTTAATTTTCCTTTTTGAGAAATTATTTGGGCTAATCACACAGTTAACCTTACTCGAATTATCGAATACTAACAATACTTTACTACGTGATTTAAGTGTAAAAGCACCAGGAACATTTCAACATTCGTTACAAGTGGCAAATTTAGCTTCCGAAGTATTGTACGAGATTGGTGGAGATGCTTTATTGGCTAGAACAGGAGCTCTTTATCATGATATTGGAAAGATGAAAAACCCAATGTTTTTTGTCGAAAATCAGGTTGCTGGTTATAATCCACATGATGAATTAAGTTATGAAGAGAGTGCTAAAATAATTATTGGTCATGTACTTGGCGGAATTGAAATGGCACGTAAAGCAGGGTTGCCTGAGCAAATAATTGATTTTATACGTACGCATCACGGAACAAGGCGAGTTGAGTATTTTTACAGACTTGAGCGAAAATTAAATCCAGGAATGGAAGTTGACCAAAGTGAATTTACTTATCACGGACCAGCACCTTTCTCAAAAGAAACTGCAGTGGTAATGATGGCAGATTCGGTTGAAGCAGCATCGAGGAGTATATCCAAACCTGATGAACAAAAAATAAGCGACTTGGTAGATAATATTTTTCAATCACTTATGGATAGCGGTCAGTTTTTAAATTCAGATATAACAATGAAGGAAATAAATACCGCTAAAAAAGTACTTAAAAAGAAGTTGCTAAATATTCATCATGTACGTATAGCATACCCTGATTAATATAGGCTTTCTCAGCAGACCCTAATGTAGAACCACTTATATACTCAGAAATAAAAAATTACGGGTTATACCAATTAGCTATCAAAATGATCCTTTTAAGTCAAAATATTTTTCTTTTTGTTGAAATGAGATATTTCTTGCATAGCCTAAGTTACGGAAGAAATATGTCATAATAATAAAATGGAAAAGATAAAGATTTTATGGATTATTTTGGTGGTTATTTGGTATTGTCATTAATTGCCATCAAATATTCCAAAGTATCCGGGCCCATATTAAAAAGCAAATCAATAATACTTAGGTTAGGCATAAAATTAAATTTGTTAGAAAACACTTGTGTATAACTATCAAAATTATTTGAATTGTTCATAATTTTAGGACTTAAAGAAAACCTATAATCATTGAGTACAGAATTTGGTTGGGTAAAAGATAATGAATAAGTTATGTTACTTTTAATTCCAATTAATGAAAGTAACTCATTTGTAAGTCCTGTGTTATAGTCTAGTAAGTTGTTGTGGCTACCTGCAAAAAAACTCTCAAGATCATCTTTATAGTACAAAAAAAATGGTGAGCCACTGTATGCCGAATACATTGCTCTCCAGTGATTAATATACCATGCTTCAGTATTTAGAATCGTGATTCTTTTTGTCTTAGTATTGTTGCCATCAGGCTTTGTTACCGGTATTGATAGGTTTAAGATACCATTTGCAGATAATATTGAGCATCTATTTCTGTATGTTTGCTTTAGGTATGATTCATCTTTTTCAATTATTACATTTTCATGCTTCAGTATGAGAGCCATGTATTCTATCGATGGCAGGTATGCGGAAGAGAGTAATACTGTTGATTCTGATTTCATGTAATAATATAAGGTGTCAAAAATAGTGCAAAAAAAAACAGGTCCTTAAAATAAAGACCCGTTTTTAATTTTGAGCTAATTATTAAACCAGCTAACTATTTTTTTTCTTTAAGCAGTACATCATTAATGGCTTGAATCAAAGTTTCTTTTGGTAAAGCACCTTGAGACATTTGAGGTTGTACATCCTTTGGGCAAAATAGTATTGAAGGAATACTGCGGATACCAAAAGCAGCAGCTAATTCGGTTTCCTCTTCTGTATTCACTTTGTAAATATTGATTTTGCCTTCGTATTCTTTTGATAATTCTTCAAGAATAGGAGCAACAATTTTACATGGTTGACACCAATCAGCATAGAAGTCAATTATGCAAGGAAGTTCTCCTTCAAATTTCCAATCTTTATTTTTTTCGTAGTTGAAAACTTTCGCCTGGAATGTTTCTTTAGTTAAATGTTCCATTTTATAAATTATTAGTATTTATTATTGTTTTTTATTTAAAAGTTCTTCTTCAATTATTTTAATATATGCATCTTTTTGAAGAGCACCAGTTTGCATCATGGGCTTTCCTTCCATTGGTGAAAATAGTACCGAAGGAATACTCCTAATGCCAAATACACCTGCAAGTTTTTTCTCCTTATCAGTGTCTATTTTGTAGATCTTAACTTTTCCGTCATATTTTTTTGCAAGATCATCCATTATTGGGGCGACCATTTTACATGGTTTACACCAATCAGCATAAAAATCAATAACACATGGTACATCTCCCTCATATTTCCATTCTTCTGGATTTTTTTCAAAATCCCAAACCTTTTCTTTAAAAGTTTCATATGTTAAGTACTCAGGTGCTACCTCACTTAATTCTTCACCTCCGTTATTTTCAATTTTAACATCTTCACCAGATTGGTTTCCTTGAATATTTCCACAACTTATAATGCTGATTGAAATAGCTAAAATAAATATTATACTTAATTTCTTCATACTTAATAGATTACTTTAATGTTCGTAAATAATTCGGCAAATATAATACTTTTTTATATCACATTAGTATCACTTTGCCTATCTTTGTGATCAATAACTATTCCGTTTTATTTAATTGACAATATTTAAGTGTTTATGGGAAAAGCTAAATTACAAAAGGACGCTGCTTCTTCTTTTGCTGAAAAATTCAGAACAGTAATTCCGGATGAGAATACTAGTCTTGAATTATTGGCTGCCATTAAATGGGAAGATGGGTTTGTATGCTCAAAATGTGGTAGTAGTAACTTTTGTAGGGGGAAGAGCGAGTCTTCACGACGTTGTACTCGATGCAAAAAAGAAGAATCGGTAACTGCTCATACTATTTTTCATAGATGTAAAATCCCCATAAATAGAGCCATGGAGATTGCATACTTGGTGTGTAATGTTGCTGCCATTTCGTCATATGAAATAAGCCGACAGTTAGATATGCGTCATATGACATGCTATGGCTTTCAAAAAAAGATAATAGATTGTTTAAATCATAAGAGTGATGATAAGCTGCTCAAGAGGGTGTTGCAAGATGTTCAGAAAAAAATAGATGGGAATACCAACTAAACATTAAAATGCGCTGTTATATTTTCACCTTTTTATTTTAACATTCTTTGAAACAAAAAATCTATTGATTTAAAAAGCGCATTCTAAAATTTAATTGGTATAACTAGTTTTATATTGTTGATTGCAAATAAAAAGAGGTGCTATAATTAAATAGCACCTCTTTTTTTGTAAGTATTATAAAAGATTATTTGAGTACAATCTTTCTGTCAATTTTTTCATTATCGCTAATTATGCTTAGTAGGTAAATTCCTTTTGCCCGATCGCTTATATCAAAGCTGTAGTTATACTGACCAGAAGTATTTGTTATTTCTTCATTAAAAATAACCTGACCATTTACACTCATAAGCTTAATTTGCATATCACCTTGCTTCTCGGTATTAAACTTAACATTTAGCATACCTGTGGTAGGGTTAGGATAAATTGCTAGATTTTCAACAGTGGTTTCTTCAAAACCAACACCATCAACATGATAGTCAAATGACCATCCTTCATTTCTAATTGAAGAATTTGTACTCCACATTAACATAAGTGAACCTGTTTCAGATACAATAGGGTCTGGTAATTCATCACCTGAGAATTCACCTAAAAGTGTACCAGAATCATTATACAGTCTTATCTTATCTTTTAATGGTTCTGTATTCATTTCTGTAAAATCAACATAGTATTTTGTTGCTTCAGGATGAGCTAAAGTAATGATACATGTTGTTGAGTTATTATAGAAAAAGTTTAAACTTCCGTCAGTTATGGTTCCTTCTGGTTCGCTATATGCTGTGGAAGTACACCATGTTGGAATTTGTGATGAATATTCGATTTTGAAGCCTGGAGCTGTTTCGGTAGAACTAAATGTAATAAACATTTGGTTACTACTTGATGTAATGTTAGAAGGTAGATTGTCTCCTGAAAACTCACCAAGTAATTCAGCATTATCATTAGCACCATCATAAACTCTTAGCATATCACTTGCATCAGTATTAAATTCGATAAATGACAGAGTAATACTTGTTACTGAATCTTCTTCGTTTTGTGGTGATATTAACCATGATGCATCCATGCCACTTATATAATCTTCGGCTGGACCACTACCATCTGTAAATGAACCTACAAGAGTTCCAAGATCAGTTTGCTCGCTTGCAAAGTAAGGATAAGCTGCATCACCAGGATAAATATTTCTAATCATGGCTTGTGAAACATGAAATCCACCAACACTTTGTAAAGAGTAGTAACCGTTTGAACTACCGCTCCATCCAAAGTTAAAGTGATAATAGTTCATTCCTTGATATGCATCACAAACAAAAGCATGTCCGCTATTGTCAGTGGTACGTCCTGAATAATAAATAGGTCTAAAGTTATCTAATTCAGTTTGCATCATATTTTCCCATGTGGATGTTGTATAACTACTTTTTGATAAATATTGTACACTACTCTGGAATCTAAAGTGATTTCTCATAGCAGCAGGTACATCCTGACTATAAGCACCAGATCCGTCACCAGCGTACATCATCTCAACAGCAACACCTGCGTGGAATCCAATTTCGGCAATTTCCCAAATAAATTTATTGCTAATTTCGTCTGTCATGCCATTCCAATCGTACTCTGCATCACCAAAGTTTGCACTAATTGTACCGTATGGATAGTGGTAGTAGCTATTTGAACCTTCGCCAGTTAGAGGGAATCTCCAATAATGCATAATTTCTGCCATGGCTGTGGCAACACATCCAACATAAACACGACCTCCAGGACCACTTGCATCCTCTGGACACATTGCGTTGTATGGGTTATCCTGATTCCAAGTGCTTGTCAA
>JASFZK010000022.1:0-7016 GCA_045267845.1 Bacteroidota bacterium
GCTACAACTTCTGCAATCCTTGATGTAAGTTCTACTTCAGCTGGAATATTAATTCCACGCTTACTAACTTCCGAGAAAAATGCAATCGCCTCACCAGCAAATGGCCTTATGGTTTATGATACTGAAACTGATAGCTTTTGGTATTACGATGGCGGTAATTCTGGTTGGATTGAAATAATAACAACTGCTACAAGTAGCATTGATAATCTTACAGATGGTAGAAGTGATGGTAATAGTATATTTCTTGGTGAAGGAGCAGGCGCATCTGATGATTTTACCTCAAATAATAATATTGGAATTGGTAAAAACTCATTATACAGTATCACAACTGGAAGTACAAATATCGCAATTGGTAAATACTCATCATATAATGCAACAACAGCATACGGCAGCATTGCTATTGGTGAATATGCTTTTTTGCTGAATACAGAAAAGTCGGGAATTGCAATAGGAGTTGAAGCATTAAGAAATAATGGAACAGATGCCACTCTACCTCACCATTCAAACAGCAATATTGCAATAGGATTTCAATCACTCAGGACTAATACCACTGGTTATTCAAATATATCAACAGGATCACAGTCATTAACTCTAAACACAACAGGTTTTAAAAATACGGCAATTGGCGCATCCAGCCTTTATTCAAATAAAATAGGTCATGAAAATACTGCAATTGGCTATCATACTCTTAATTTGAATACCCAAAGTAACAATATTGCAATTGGCTCCAGTAGTATGGAAAAAAACACAACTGGATACAGCAATGTGTCTGTGGGTGTTCTCTCCTTAGGTAAGTCTCAAAACGGAGATTACAATGTTGCAATGGGTAATTATGCACTATTCAATAATCTGAGTGGATCATCAAATATAAGCATTGGAAATTTTTCGGATTATAATAATCAAAATGGTGATAACAATACAATTATAGGAAATGAAGCAGGCAAAGGTACTTCTACCCATAGCAAAAGTGGTAATATTTTCTTAGGCTATCAAGCAGGTTACAACGAGTTAGGTGATAACAAACTATATATCGAAAACTCAAATTCATCAACCCCACTAATTGGTGGTGATTTTGAAAATGATTCACTATTTATTAATGCAGTTGTACGAATTACTGGCGGCTCACCTGGTGCTGATAAGATACTAACATCTGACGAAGATGGTAATTCAACTTGGGAAACTCCTCAGTGGGGTGCTACTGAGTTAAACGACCTTAGCGATGCAAGCACACAATCATACAGCCTATTCATAGGTAGTAGTGCAGGTACTACAACAGTAGCTTTCCATAATACAGGATTGGGTTTGGAATCTCTTCAAGATAATACCACAGGTAATTCAAATACGGCAGTTGGAAGGGCTTCACTAAAACATAATATAGACGGCACATCAAATACTGCTATGGGATATAGTTCTCTTCTTAACAACACTTCCGGAAGCAGTAATGTTGGACTTGGTATATATTCATTAATAAATAATCTAGACGGATCAAATAATGTTGCCATCGGAACCAACTCATTGTATAGCAATACATCTTCAAGCTATAACTGTGCTGTTGGGTATGAAGTATTAAAGGATAATAGGGGCGAGAAAAATACAGCATTTGGTGCCCATTCCTCAGGTCACAACACCACAGGAACATATAATGTAACTTATGGTTATGCATCTAATTATTATAATGAAACAGGAAGTAACAATACAATAGTAGGATATCAGGCAGGTAGAAGTACTTCACTTCACAACAAAAGCGGAAACATCTTCCTTGGCTATCAAGCCGGATATAGTGAAACAGGCTCAAATAAACTATACATTGAGAACTCAAACTCATCAACCCCTCTTATTGGTGGCGATTTTGATGCAGATGAAGTATATTTCAATACACTAAAACTAGGTATAGGAACATCTAACCCACGTGAGCTACTAGAAGTTGCCAGCCCCACTGGTAGCTATGGCCGAATGATAGTGAGTGATGGTGGTGGCGATAATCGAAATGTTATATTACTTGTATCACCAACGGCATCAAACCAAACAGCTCGCATTGAAGCGTTTAACTATGATTCAGGAACCGGGGTAACCTTAAACTTCAATACAGTTGGCAATGGTGCAGTTGTTTTCGGTGGTAACATATTACCAGAAACTCATATATCCAAAAACCTTGGAGCATCTGGGCAAGCATGGAATAATGTTTATGCTCACAACTATGTTACTCAAGGCTCAGCTGCTTTCGCAGATGTTAAAGTAACCCAACAATTAATCGATTTTCCTCCAATGGAAAAACAATCAGGTGCATTTGATGAATTTACTGAAAAAGGGCTAAAAGAACTCGATCCCATATCATTACCTGAAGCTTTAAAAGAAAACAATGCCATACTAATAGATGAAATGACAACATACAATTACAAAGCAAACTACGAACAACAATTACAAATTAAAGAACTCATAACCAATGGCAAAAAACAAGAATCAGCCATTGATGAACTCAAAAAAGAAAATATCCGGCTTCAGGAGTTAGTTAGTAGATTAATAAATATTCAAAACAAATAGAAAAAATACAAATTCATAAATATCAAGTAACAATGAAAAATACAACATTATTTATTCTAACAATTTTGCTATCAGCAATAACAAGTTATGCTCAAGTAGCAATTAATACCGATGGATCAACAGCCAATGCATCATCAATACTTCATCTAAAAAGTACATCAAAAGGAATAATTATTCCAAGTATGAGTACAGCTCAAAAAGCAGCAATTTCCTCTCCAGCAAACGGTTTGTTGATTTATGATACTGATACTGATAGCTTTTGGTATTACAATAGTCCATCTGCCGCATGGAAAGAAGTAGGAGGCGCCACAGAATTAAACGAACTCTCAGATGGAATATATGACGGCTCAAGTATGTTTTTAGGATACCTTTCAGGCGAAAATAATAGTGGTTTTAATAGCAATACAGGTTTTGGTATTCGCACTTTAGAAAGCAATACAAGTGGATATGGAAATACAGCAGTTGGAAAGTATTCGTTGGAAAGTACAACAACTGGAAATTCAAACACAGCACTGGGGTCATATTCAATAAATCAAAATACTTCAGGCGATTATAATACAGCCGTTGGCTACATGGCTCTGTACGAAGGCGAATTAGGCAACCATAATACAGCTGTAGGTAATGCTTCAATGTACTCTAACTTCTCTGGCCATTACAACACTTCAATAGGCTCCGAGGCAATGTATTTTAACTCAACAGGTAATTACAATACGGCTGTTGGTTACCGCTCATTAAATAAAATATCAACTGGAGAGTACAATACAGCAATAGGTAATTTATCACTTAAAAACACCACCAGTGGCGACTTAAACACAGCCATTGGCCAGTATGCATTACTCAACAATTCAACAGGTTTCAATAATTCGGCAATTGGTAGTTACTCGTTGCGTAATAACACAACCGGCAGTAATAACACAGCCATGGGATATTCGGCTCTTTATAATGGTCAAGCCGGATTAAATAACACGGCCATAGGTACCTCCTCAATGTACACAAATGTGTCGGGCAACTACAATACTTCTTTGGGCTCCGAAGCCATGTACGGTATCACAACAGGTGATAATAATACCTCAACTGGCTATCAGTCAATGTACGCAAACACCATTGGCTTTAACAACACAGCTACTGGTAACGAGGCACTTTGGACAAATACTGGTGGCGATAATAACGCTGCTTTCGGACGAAAATCATTGTACAATGCAACCGGAAACTCCAATACTGCAATTGGTAGTTTTGCCCTATATAACACAACTTCTGGTCAGTATAATGTAGGTATTGGCGAATCAGTTGACTATTATAATCAAACCGGCAACAACAATACAATGATAGGTTACGAGGCAGGCAAAGGCTATAGTACTCACAGTAAAACGGGCAATATTTTTATTGGGTATCAGGCTGGCATGAACGAAACAGGTAGCAATAAACTCTACATTCAAAACTCAGGATCATTGCTCCCACTAATCGGTGGCGATTTTGATGCCGATGAAGTTTACATCAACGGAACAATAAAAATTACTGGCGGCACGCCGGGTAATGGCAAGGTACTAACAAGTGATGCCAGCGGTAACGCCACGTGGCAAACTCCCGCAACAATGGCAGCCATGCAAAATATCATCATTGAGATGCAAGCTCAAATCAAACATCTTAAAACGGAAATCAATATTCTAAAAAATAATAATTCTAATAATAAATAATCAAAAGGTAGGATTTTTTGGTTAAAGTCAAAGTTTGGCATATTGTCATATTTTGACTTTTTTTAATTTTGGCGGCAAACCAGGCTTTACATTTATAGTTGTTTTATCCCACCCTTGTTATTGTAAGCAGTGCGAGGGCTTCTTTTAGTCGCCATCACCTGCTAACAATATCATGGTCGGTATTTCAACAAGCTAACATTTCAATCCTTCCCGCAGCTAACGCAAATAAAAAAACAGTAATTTCGCAGCCAAATAATGCTATTAATATGAGTGAATTTAAAGATTATTTCTACCTCGGGAAAGTTGTAAAAGCGCATGGTTACGAAGGTAAAGTTTCAATTTACTTTGATACAGACGAGCCTCAGGAATATATTGATATTGATATGGTTTTTGTAGATATTGCAGGAAGTCTGGTTCCCTACTTCATAAACGAACTAAGTTTGCTTAATAATAAAGCCGTTGTTAGCTTTATGGATGTTGATGACGCCGACAAAGCCAATGGTCTTGTAAATAAAGAGCTGTATTTACCCTTATCACTATTACCCAAATTAACTGGCAACAAGTTTTACTACCACGAGGTTAAAAACATGATGGTTATTGATGAAGACTTTGGTAAACTGGGGCCAATAAGTGCTGTTCTTGAATATCCAAATCAAGCCGTACTTCAAGTATTTGTTGACCAAAAGGAAGTGCTAATACCAATTAGCACCGAAATTATTATTAATGTTGATCGCCCTCAAAACATAATGACCATTAAGGCTCCCGAAGGATTATTGGATGTGTACCTCAAACCATAAACCATTTCACTTTAAGCAATTTAGTTTATACCATCACAACTCAACCATGAAGGTTGGTACCGATTCAATACTATTGGCAACTTGGTGTAATATAACTGGTGCAAAAACAATACTAGATGTAGGAACAGGCTCTGGAATTATTGCTCTATTATTGGCATCACGTAGCAAAGCAATGGTTCATGCTGTCGAACTTGATGAAAATTCTTTTAACGAAGCTAAAATAAACTTCAATAATTTCTCTGGTAACCAGCCATCAATTTTTCATGATGATTTTAACAATTATGCTAGGGTGGCAAATCAAAAGTACGACCTAATTATTTCAAATCCTCCCTATTTTACCAATAGCTTATTACCTCAAAATGAATCGCGTAAAGCTGCCCGACATACAAACACATTAAACCATGAGCAGCTATGCAAAGGTGTTGCTTCCCTCCTATCAAAAACTGGTGGCTTTTATGTAGTACTTCCTTACGACATTGCCAACGACTTTATTAGTACCGCAGCCAAATTCAACCTATATCTGCACAAGCAACTAATAATTTATCCTAAACCAGGTACTCAACCAAATAGGGTAAACATGGAATTTAGGTTTTCTAAGTTACAAATAATTATTACAGAAAATATGCTAGTAAGAGATGAGAATAACAATCACTCAGTGCAGTACAAAAGCTACGTAAGCAATTACCTAACAAGAATATAATACCAATTAGCTATCAAAAACTGCCTACATCTTTTTCACCTTCAATACTCGGTTTTGTTTTTCAGCGTGAGAATCCAACATTTTACCAATTATTAATCCTAATATCAACCCAAGTGATACACCATAAGTAATACCTACACTCTTGTCAAATACTACTCCAAATGCTGCACCAAACGTCATTCCCAATGATATACCGAGAGCACTGTAATACCCTTCTGAAATAAGAGATAGTTCGTTTTTCAAAAATGCCTTAAAACTTTCAAGTTTCTTACTTAAGTACCGTTTTTGATTTTTAGCCTCTGCTTTAAGGTCAATATTATCTAGCTCATTTTCTATTAATTGCAATTGTATTGAAGATAATTCTCTATTTTCTAAATCTGATAATATTCCAATAAAATTATTATATATTTTAATCTCAGATTTCTTGTCTGTCCTAGTTTTTAACCTTTCAAGAAAAGCTGTTGCATCTACTATATTCATTATTCTTTCCAATTTAAATATTAAGGCTAAGCTCTTAATTCTTCCATTTCGTTTAACAACTGATCCAGCTTCTTCAATATTCGTCCATAAATAATATTGAAATCCCATTTGCCAATTCGAGCACCAAAAAATGATATTATGATCATAATAATAATTACAGCTGCGATAATTATTATTGGTATACCAAATATTAACTGTGTATTTGGAAATTCATGAATTACAAATCTAACTAACTCATCACCCGGAATATCCCCTCCAATACTTCCAAGCCAAAATCCAACTACCAAAGATAGAAAAATGTATGGATAAACATATCTACCAAGTTTCTTGTTCACCATAAGTATTTCTTTCATCCACAGATTAAACGATGTTAGATAATCATAACTATTCTGTGTTTTATCTATCTCGTATAATTTCTTTTTAAATTTTATGTTTACAACAACAATTACATTGAATAGTATAAACATTGCAATTCCCATATAAGATATTCCTGTTGCAAAAGACATAAACAAAACAATAACCGCAAACACTAATATTGCATATAGGTTTATTCGGTACATCCGTTTAAATTTCTCAACAATATCTATCGATTTTTTCTTGTACAAATTATTTATTCTAGGTGCTACTAATGCATCACTTTGCAAAAAGCCTTGTTGCCAAATTGTTTCAATTGAATTTTCCATCTTTTTTATTTTTCTAATTTAATATTTTTCTTAACCGATCTTTAATTCTACTAATACGTACACCAATATTATTAGCATTAGCACCAATGATTTCTGATATTTCTTTGTATGATTTTTCCTC
>JASFZK010000023.1:0-16096 GCA_045267845.1 Bacteroidota bacterium
GCTCTTCCGATCTGAAACGAATTCTACTAACAACTTTCTTTATATGTACTTCATTTATATACAGTCAGGTTCAGCCACCTTACAATCCTAGTCCACTACAAAGTGAAACTGATGTTTCTCTTAGTGGCATTATTACTTTTGCTGGAGGCCCAAATATTAATGCACCTACAGATGCTACATATAGGGTGTATTTAGATACAAATAGCAATCCCAGAACTATTTATTCTGATGTAGTTCTTACTAATGTTGAATACCTTTTTGGAGTTGATGTAAGTTTATACTATACACTTCTACAGGAAAATACTAATTACTATTGGAAAGTAGAAGTTCTAAGTGCTACAGGAGATGTTTTAGCTACTTCTCCTATATGGACATTCTTGACCAAAACAATACAATTTGGAAATGGTGGAACTTTCAATGGAGATATTCAATTAGAAACTCAAGAAGAAGTAGATGCTTTTGCAACAAATTTATATACAAGCATTACTGGTAATTTAATTATAGGAGCGGGACAGACAGAACAATATAATGCAGTTAATAATTTTAGTACAACTGATCTATCGAGTTTAATTAATCTCACTTCAATTGGAGGGGATTTAAAAATTTACCGTAATAATGCCCTTACAACATTGGAAGGATTCAATAATATTACTAGTGTTGGGGGGAAATTAGATCTCTTTTTTCAACCTAACCTTATAAATATAAATGGCTTATCATCAGTAATGTCAGTAGGTGGAGAACTGAAGATATTTAATCTTGATATCGTTACTGATTTAATAGGATTGTCTAATTTAAATTATGTTGGATTCAATGTATACATTAACAATAATAATTCTCTTCTGAGTTTAGAAGGCTTAAATTCGATTCCTTCTATTAACGGACTGTTGACTATATATAACAATATCAACCTTACAAACTTCTGTGCAATTACAACTACTGTAAATGGGAGTTATCAGGTTTTTGAAAATGCTTACAATCCAACATTACAAGAACTTATTGATGGTGATTGTAGTGATCCATCATTAGGAATTGACGATGTAAGTACAACTACTTTTATTGTTTACCCAAACCCAACAACAGGAAGAATTATTGTTAAAACAGAAAGTAATAACGTCATTACTTCCCTTCAGTTATTTTCTTTGCAAGGGCAATTTATCAAGAAATCAACCTCTAGTGAAATTAATATAAGTGAATTAGCAACAGGAGTATATTTATTAAAAATACAATCCGACAGCGGTGTTATTAATAAAAGAGTTCTTAAACAGTAATTTTGTACTGCCCTTTTTAAAAATGGATTCTAAACCTATCTGGTTAGACTAGTTGAAATAATCAATTTTATCTTAGGGAAAAATTCATTTATGTAATTACCAAAATCTTCACCACATAGCATACCTCTGACTGAAGAAATTGGAATACTAATTCCCATTAAAATAATTAAGTGCTGATTTATACTATTTTTATTCTCAACAAATTCAATTGCAATATCAAAACTATTAGCAATATCTATATTAATAAAAATGTCATCCTCTTCAGTATTAATCTTATCAATTATATTTTTATAGGAATCTATAACTAGTAGATGGTTTTCAATAATTAAAATAGAGAGGTTTTTCATTATTTTTTATTCTTAGTTTGATGTTTAAAGTGTCAATGCGTTGCTCTTATCTTTAATAAATTATTTATTAATGTGAGAAGTGATCATCTGTTAGGTGCTACTTGATAGGGACTTAATGAGTTTGTGATGGATCGGATTTACTTTTCTAATGAATGAAGTTCTTTAGTTATAAAATTACCTGATGATTAATTGTTGCTATCTTGAAATTTTTGATATGATATCATTGTGTAATTCTTCAGAAATTCTAAGTTTTTCTTGTTGCTTCCCTATCTCAGTATCTTGATATTTATTTTGATGGAGCGCAAATATCTCTTTATCAGAATATATTTGACTTTCTTCAAAAACGAGAATTTTTTTGTTTAGAATTTTAATTCTCTTCCAAAAGGTAGAAGATAGTAGAATTAATAGGTAAAGAAGAAACCATTGTTATGAAAATGCACTTGCTGAACGTGTAAATGGAATTTTAAAAGACGAATTTTATATGGATCAGACCTTTACAAGTACAGCACACGCTAAAAGAGTAGTAAAAAGTGCAATCAAATTGTATAATGAAATAAGATTATACCTACATTTAGACTTTAAAACCCCGAATATGGTATATAAATTATCAGCGTAAATTTAATTTTAGCCTGTAGACGTATTCCAAGACAAGACAAAAATTGTAAACCAATAGAGTATAGGCATGACTAAAACAAACGGATCAAAACAAAAATGGATTGAAAAAGGATATGAATATTTTGCCCTATATGGCCCCGATAATTTAAATATTAAACAAATTAGCAAAAATATAGGCCTGTCAAGAACTACATTTTATCACTATTTTGGAGATTTGGAGATTTATACAGATGAGTTGCTTGACTTACACTGGGAAATATGTGTTCAAACTGCTATTATAGGATCAAAGAAGTGCAAGAATTTTTTTCCTGACATTTTCGATGATATGGAGCAGTATCCGATAACTTTAAAATTTCATAAGCAGTTATTTCTTAATCGACATATTTTAATATTCAATTACTTATTTGTAAAAATAAACAACTTACACGCAAATACTTTTATATTAAAACTGTTTTCTGAGCATTTTCAATTGAACCAAACAAAAGAAAATATCATTAATTTATGGACAATTGTTGGAGAGTCTTGGTACTCTAAACTGGATGTGAATGATCTTTCTGCAAAGAAAATGCAACTAATTGCAGAAGATATATTGGAATCTGTAATGAAATTTGCATCTTCTAATAACTACTATAATAAATAGTGAGAATCACTTGAGAGCTTTATGTTTTTTTTTAATTTTTATCATAAATAATTTACACCTATCGAGTTGACACATGTGTCTAATTTTTGACTTGCGATTACTGTAAATTCGTTGTTTAAAACAATAAATTATAATGGTAATAAATACAATACTTAATAAAGTAAAATATGCCTTACCTTTTTTAGTAGTCGTTATATTATTTAATTGGAGTTGTATGCAGGAAGCATCAACAAACCAACAAGCCCTTACTTCCTTATCAAAAGAAATCAAGGAAATTAGTCCTGGTATTTTAGAGGGGTATTTGCCAGATGATAAAATACCTAATAGCCTTGAGTTAATACCCTCACCTCCGGAAAAAGGTTCGACAGCTTTTCTTTTAGATCAAGAAATAGCATCCAATTTTATATCATTAATGGATGAGAAAAGAAAGGAGCAGGCAGTAAAAGATGTTGAGTTAGCTTTTCCACAAGCTACGGAAGCTTTCAACATCATTTTGGATATAAAAATATCCGAAGAAACCACACCCCATTTATATATGATTCTTCGCAGAACACTGGCAGATGCCGGTCTATCAACCTATTCAGCTAAAAATTATTACCAACGTACAAGGCCTTTTATGCTAAACAATATGGCAATTTGTACTCCTGAAGAAGAGGAAGGCTTACGTAAGGATGGTTCTTATCCATCGGGTCATACAGCTATTGGTTGGGCTTGGGCACTAATTTTAGCAGAAGTATTCCCTGAACAAGCCAATGAGATTTTAGAAAGAGGAAAACAATTTGGCATAAGTAGAAATGTATGTAATGTGCACTGGCATAGTGATGTAGTTTATGGACGAATGATGGGGGCAGCAACTGTAGCTGCATTGCATGCTAATAGTGATTTTGTAATTGATTTAAAAGCAGCTAAATCTGAAATATTAAAATTGAAATAATAACTAATTTAAAATTAATAAAAATGAAAAAATTAATAACTAATAGTTTAGCAATAGTGCTATTCATTATTATGTCTTGTGGCACTTCTAATAGCCAAGAAACTTCTAAGAAAACGACAATCTCAGATGAAAAGGTTCTTGAAATTGCAGAAAAAGCATATATTTTTGGTTACCCGATGATTTTAATGGATTTTACAAAAAAGGTCTCAACAAATGTGGAAACTTCCACTTCAATTCACGCACCGGTTAATCAATTATTGAATTTTAGAGAGTTTCCTGATGATAAGTTTACGGATGTTGTAAAAGCCAATGTTGATACTTATTATTCAAATGCTTGGTACGATTTAAAAGAAGAACCTGTAGTATTAACTGTACCTGCAATTGATCGATATTATTTGTTACCATTTTACGATGCGTATTCAAATGTTTTTTCTGTTCCTGGTCCGAGAACTACAGGCACGGGAGCTCATATATTTCTACTAACAGGACCTTTCTGGAAAGGAGAAATCCCTGAAGGAATGACGCAAATTAAGGCTCCAACAAATTCAGTTTGGATGATTGGTAGAACGCAAGTAAACAGTGAAAAAGATGGTGAAACCGTTGTTGCAGCTTTTCAGGATGGAATGAAAATAGATTTATTAAGCAATTATGGAAAAGAGTATAAAGCACCAATTGGCGCAGTTTCTGCAGAATATAAAAAAATAGTGCCTGTAGAGGATACCAGAGCTTTATCCATTGAAGAATACTTTAACAAACTAAGTCAATTAATGACAGATAATCCTCCTGCCAAAGCCGATACTCCTTTGATTGAGCAGATGGAATCCATTGGAATTACTGCAGGTAAAGCGTTTTCAACTAAAAATATGTCACCTGAGTTAATTAAAAAGTTAAATACTATTCCTGAACTCGTTCATCAAGATTGGATTGATAAGTCAACCGGTAAAAAAGATGCAGGTATACCTATTATTAATAATTGGCTTTTTGCTCGAGAAGTAATGGGTACTTATGGAAAAAATTACGACCAACGAGCTTTTATTGCTTTTATCGGTTTAGGAGCGAATCTGCCTGAAGACGCTGTTTACCCAAGTACTTCAGTAGATAGTGAAGGAAATCGAATAGATGGTAAAAATAATTACATACTTCATTTTGAGGAAGACGAAATACCTCCCGTAAATGCCTTTTGGTCACTTACCGCTTATAATAGCAAAGATTTCATGGTTGCCAATACAATTAACAGATTTGCTTTAGGAGATAGAGACAATCTAAAATATAATGAAGATGGTTCATTAGACATTTACATTCAAAATACCGACCCAGGTGGAGATAAAACATCCAATTGGTTGCCCTCTACACAAGAAGGATTAACGAATCTCACATTAAGATTATACTGGCCAAAAGAGGCTGCTTTAGATGGAACATGGGAAGTTCCTTCGATTAAAAAAGTGGATTAAGCAATGGATGATATTAAAGTATATTCTGAATTATAAGCGGTAAGCTCCCAAACAAATTATAGTAGAAGTTGAAATATTTATTTTATGAGAAAAAGAGTATCATTTTTAATTGCCATTGCTATTGTTCTCTCCGCTGGAGTAAAGGCACAGAATAAAGATATTGATACATTTTTTAATGAATCAAGCAATACACTTACTGGAGTTCCATTAATAAATAATAATCCAGCAATGAAAACTGGATTTGGAGCTATGGGTATGTACTTTTTTAAGTTTGATGAAAAAGATACAATCTCACCACCCACTACAATAAATCTTATGGGCTTGTATTCAACAAACAAAAGTTATTTCGCTGCAATTAATAGTCGCTTATTTTGGAGTGAGGATAAAAATCGTGCAAGTTTTGCTACAGGAGTTGCGAATGTAAATAATGATTTCTTATATGATATTGATAACAATGATGTTAGATTAGTTTATACAGAAAATCGCAAATTCATAACACTAGAGTATAGTCGAAAGATCATCGGTGAGTTTTACCTTGGACTCTTATACCTTGGTATGCAAACCAATTATGCGTTTGAAAATGGCACAGAAGAAGAAAATGATTTCGCCCGTGAATTCTTCGAACAAAATAGCATTACCAACAACTTTGTTTCTAGTATAGGATTTAATATTTCTTTCGATACGAGAGACTATGTGTATTATCCTACCAGTGGACTTATGTTTAGCATTAGACCAAAGTTTAACACAAAATGGTTGGGTAGTGACAATAACTATACGGATACCGATTTTGAAGCCGCTTATTATATCCCACTAGCATCTAATCAAGTATTGGCATTTGCATTAGGAGGAGGATTTGCAACAGGTGATGTCCCTTTTGATGGATATCAAAATTACGGTGTAAGAAACAACCTAAGAGGATATCAAGCTGGTAAATACAAAGGGAAACATATGTTAGCAGGGCAAGCCGAGTATCGATGGAGATTTTACAGACGTTGGGGAGCAGTGGCATTTGCAGGAGTTGGCTCTATATGGGGGAACGATCAAGAAGAAGAAATTTTTGAACAACAATTATTACCAAGTGGTGGTTTAGGTATGCGTTTTATGATTTCGAGAGAAAAACGAATCAATTTGCGATTAGATTATGCATTGGGTATCGATGGCAATCAAGGTTTATATTTTGGAGTAATGGAAGCATTTTAAATCTGAGGTATAGGTATTAAAAAAGAAACCAGTAAATAAGTTAAACAACAAAATTTAAAGAGTTATGAGCACAAAAAAAAGACATTTAACAATTGGCTTTGTCGCTTTTCTTTTAGGGGCAACGCAACTACAAGCCCAAGAGACACTGCCATTTCCTGAACCACCATCGGCAAGTACTACTGGTAAAACGCTAGCAGACTCAAAACACCAATGGCGTACTGCAGAAAATCATTTGCCTGCAGATGCCCCTAACATTATCATATTTATGACTGATGATGCGGGTTTTTCGAACCCCTCTACTTTTGGTGGCCCTGTAAATATGCCTACCATGACAAGACTGGCAGAATCGGGGATAAGTTATAACTCTTTTCATACCACAGCCATGTGTTCTCCAACAAGAGCTTCCTTATTAACGGGAAGAAATCATCACCGTGTAGGTGCGGGACAGATAGCTGAATTGGCTTCCGATTGGGATGGTTATGTAGGTAAAATACCTAAATCGACTGCCACTTTTGCCCAAGTACTTTCTTATTATGGCTATAACACAGCTGCCTTTGGTAAGTGGCACAATACGCCTGTAACAGATATTACACGGCTTGGTCCTTTTGATCGTTACCCTACAGGAATGGGCTTTGATTATTTTTATGGATTTTTAGCTGGTGAGACTTCACAATACGAACCCGTATTATTCGAAAACACCAATCCTGTTTCAGCCCCTCATGACCCTAAATATCACTTAACGGAGGATTTGGCAGAAAAAGCCATCCAATGGATTAGAACTAGCAAAACCCTAAATCCTGATAAACCATTCCTTGTCTATTTTACACCTGGAGCCGTACATGGCCCTTTTCATGTATTTAAAGAATGGGCAGATAAATATGATGGTAAATTTGATGAAGGTTGGGAAGTACTAAGAACCATGACTTTTGAAAAACAGAAAGAATTGGGCTGGATACCTGAAAATGCCGTTCTTAATCCGCTAGCAGAATCCATGCAGAAATGGAAAGATATTCCTACATCACAACGAGAGTTCCAAACCCGCTTGATGGAAATATATGCAGGGTTTTTAGAACATACTGATGTGCAATATGGCAAAATAGTGGATGAAATTGAACGCCAAGGAATGTTAGATAATACATTAATCATTTATATTAATTCAGACAACGGTCCATCCTCAGAAGGTATGGGTGGAACTATATCAGAATTACTGGCACAAAATGGCATGCCATCTACTATTGATGAACATATAGAAATACTAAACAACGACTATGGTGGAATGGATGCCTTAGGAGGTTCAAAACTCGATGCAATGTATCATCATGGATGGGCTTATGCAGGAGCATCACCATTTCAGGGCACCAAGCTAGTAGCTTCCTATTTTGGTGGAACTCGTACACCACTGGTTATTTCCTGGCCTGATAAAATTAAACATGATGGTAAAATTAGAAATCAGTTTCATCATGTAAATGACATTGTAGCAACTCTTTATGATATCTTGGACATCACCCCACCAAAAACTGTTAACGGGATAGAGCAACAACCATTAGATGGAGTCTCAATGGTATATACTTTTGATCAATCTGATGCTGAATCCAAAAAGAAAACCCAGTACTTTGAAATTATGGGAAGCCGTGGTATTTACCACGATGGCTGGATTGCCAGTATTTTCGGTCCTAAGGCTCCGTGGATAACGGATGTAACTGCCCTTGGTAAGTGGGAGCCAGAAAAAGAGGAATGGAGTCTTTATAAATTAGACAATGACTTTTCCCAATCAAAAAATGTTGCTAAACAGCACCCAGAAAAGCTTGAAGAATTGAAGATATTATTTGATAAAGAGGCAACGGATAACCTTGTATATCCAATTGGAGGATCATTTTACACGGTAGTATTTAGTCCAAGCGAACTACCTTCTTCACCTTTAAAGGAATGGTCATTTTACGAAGGGCAAAATCGAATTCCTGAATCGATGGCACCCAAGTTTCAGAGCGGTCGGTCTACTTTGTCCGTAATTGATGCCGAAATCGATAAAAATGCCGAAGGTGTACTGTTTTGTGTTGGCGGAATTTCGGCAGGCTTTACGGTATATATGGATAATGGGTTTTTGAAAGCTGAGTATAATGCGATGACACTGAACCGCTATAAAATAGCTTCTGAATCAAAAATACCTACGGGTAAAGTGAAAATAGAGGTTGAATTAAAATACGACAATAAAGAACGAATAGGGCCGGCAACCGTCAAATTAAGGGTTAATGGAAAGCAAGTTGCTCAGGGACGTGTTGAAAAATCGGTTCCTGCCACATTCACCGCATCAGAAACTTTTGATGTTGGCGAAGACTTGGGTTCGCCCGTTGCATTGGATTATTTTGATAAAGCACCGTTTAAGTTTAATGGAAAGATCAATAGTATCAATATTAAATACCTACAATAATTATAAGCACTGGTTTAGGTATTATATGATAAATATGGTTCCAAAGAACAATTATAAAATATTTCCAATTGAAAATTAATTTAAAAATATAAAATGAAAAAAAATTTAACACTTATGATGGTAGTAGCTTTAATAGCTTTTTCATCCTGTAATCAGAAACAAGAAACAGTAACGCCTGAACTGGCAAAACAAATTGCTGAGGAAGCATACATTTATGCATACCCAATGATTGATCATTATAAAATGATGTTTGCTCTGGCAATGCACAAAGAGTCAGGTTCTTATGAGGCTCCTTTTAATATGTTAGTCAATAAATCAACATTGTTGGGACCTAAATACACAACAATTGTACGCCCAAACAACGATACTTTTTATTCAATAGCTTGGTTAAATTTAACTGGTGAGCCTATGGTACTAAAAGTACCAGCTATTGTAGGCAATCGTTATTATTCATTCCAAATAATTGATAAATACACCTACAACATTGATTACATTGGTACAAGAGCCACGGGATTTGAAGCTGGCGCATACCTCTTTGTAGGCCCCAGTTGGGAAGGCGAAACTCCGGAAGGAATAAATAAAGTAATTAAAAGTGAAGGTAATTATCTGGTTGCTCTGGGCCGAACTCAGGTATTCGGACCTGATGATGTGGATAATGCAAAAGCTGTACTTGCGGCATATCAGCTTGAATCTTTAAGTGAGTTTTTAGGAACAGAATCTACGGCACAGGCTATTGCACCAGCAATTCCTCCTTACAATCTTGATAAGGCAAAAAGTATAGAGTTCATATCTTATCTGAATGCACTTATGGTAGATGGAAGTATTCATGAAAGTGAAAAAGAGTTATTTGAAAATTTTGCAAAAATTGGCATTGCCCCAGGAAAAGCATTTGATGTTTCATCAATGGAGCCTGCCATTGTAAATGCAATAAAAGAAGGCATTGCATCCGCTGAAGAAAAAATAAAAGCAAAATCGGCTAATCTTGGTGAACGCAAAAATGGCTGGCAATTAATATCTGGAGCTTTTGGAACCAGGGATGCCATGCGAGGTAAATTTCTTACCCGTGCAGCAGCAGCAGCCGTTGGTTTATGGGGAAATGATCTGGAAGAAGCCTTTTATCCTGAATCCTCATTAGATGAAATGGGTGAAGCGTTGGATTGTTCTAAACATAACTACATTTTGCATTTCGATAAAAGCGAAATTCCTCCTGTAAAGGCATTTTGGTCCCTATCAATGTATAAATTACCAGAGCAACTATTTATTGAAAATGAAATAAACAGATACGTAATCAGCAGCGCCACCGAAGGTTTAAAATATAATGAAGACGGGTCGTTGGATGTTTACATCCAAAAAGAGAATCCAGGAAAAGATAAAATTTCTAACTGGTTACCAGCACACGATGGGCCATTTTCATTACAAGCACGTTTGTACTGGACTGATCCCGAAAACTTAGATCCTCTTTATATAATGCCTACTGTTAATAAAGTAAATTAAAAATTTTAAAAATAAATAAATGAAAAAATTTGAATTAGTACTTTTAGTAATTATGCTTGGGGTTTTCTCTGTAAATGCCCAAGACACCCAAGAGGAATTAGCCAAAGAAATGGCAAACCCATTAGCAGATTTGATGAGTTTTCCATTCCAAAACAATTTAAATATGAATTACGGACCTCATAACCGTAATGTAAATGTGTTAAATATTCAACCTGTAATTCCTTTGTTTAAGGGCAAGTTTATAACAAGAACCATTATTCCTATTGTATCTATCCCCGATTTTGCACAAGAGAGTGGGATGGAATCAACAGGACTAGGAGATATTGTTTTAACGGGATTTTATGTACCTGATAGTAAAGGGTTGATGTGGGGTTTTGGACCTGTTGTTGAATTACCTACTGGTGGTAGTATTCGAGGTAGTCAAAAATGGAGTGCTGGACCATCACTTGTATTAATGGCTCAACCTGGTGATTGGACTTTTGGAATATTACTAAATAATGCATGGTCATTTGCAGGAGAATCAAGCAGAGCTGATGTGAACCATATGATGTTAAATGCATTTGTTGTACGTCAATTAGGTGGAGGCTGGTATGTAAACAGTGCGCCAATAATTACAGCAGACTGGACAGCCGATTCTGAAAACCGATGGATTGTTCCACTAGGTGCTGGTGGAGGAAAATTATTAATGCTTGGGGGAAAAATTCCTTTAAATCTGCAAACCCAATTATATTATAATGTAGTGCGACCTGATTTTGGTCCCGAATGGCAGTTGAGATTACAGGCGCAGATACTATTACCTACTAGTATTTTTGGTAAAAATTAAGGTGAATTGATTCTCAAGGCATTAAATCAACAAGATCCAATAAAACAGCAATTTTTTATTAAAGATGAAAATTATGAAAATTAAAAATGTAACAATTGCAGGAGGAGGAACATTAGGTTCTCAAATAGCATGGCAAACGGCCTATAATGGCTTTAATGTAACCGTTTACGATGCCTTTGAAAAAGGACTAGAAAAAAGCAAGGAATTTCATAAACAATTTGCTAATTTATTCCTAGAAACCAGAGGAGCCTCTAAAAAAGAAATTGACCAAACTTTTGCCAGATTAAGCTATAGCACCAACCTGAAAGAAGCGGTAAAAAATGCTGACATTATTAGTGAGTCTGTTCCTGAAAATACAGAAATTAAAAAAGCTTTTTATGGAGCATTAGCTAAAGTTGCTCCTGAAAAGACCATTTTTACAACAAATTCGTCCACCACATTACCAAGCGAATATGCCAAAGAAACGGGTCGTCCTGAAAAATTTCTTGCTTTGCATTTTGCCAATGGAATTTGGGACGCCAATATAGGAGAAGTAATGGGGCATTCAGATACGGATTCAAAAGTTTTTGATAGGGTTGTTGAATTTGCAAAAGAAATAGGCATGGTGCCAATACCCATTCATAAAGAACAAAATGGTTATGTTTTGAATTCATTATTAGTGCCGTTACTATCAGCAGCAGCCAACTTAATGGTTAATGGTGTATCTGATTTTGAAAGTATAGATAAAACTTGGATGATTTCTACAGGGGCTAAAATAGGACCTTTTGGTATAATAGATACAGTAGGTATGCAAACCATGTACAACATTGATATATTATGGGGTGAAAAGTTAGGAGACCAAAGTATGCTTGATCGTGCTGCAATAATTAAAAAAGAGTATATAGAAAAGGGAAAGATGGGTGTAAGTTCTGGAGAAGGGTTCTATACATATCCAAATCCAAGTTTTGAGGATGATCATTTTTTAAAATAAATAAAAACAGATAATTAACCTTAAATACAAATCAAATGTTTTTAAAATCAATTTACACTTGTCAGCACAAATTAGTAATGATGACACTACTAATTTTAGTAAATTTATCATCATTTGCTCAAAATGAACCTATAGAAGAAAATACAACTTGGAACTTTGTTGCAGCTCCATACATAGCAATACCTTTTATAAAAGGAGATGTAGTAGCTAAAGGAATTCCTACGGAAGTAGTTGCTAACCCAAGTGATATTTTTAGCAGTCTCAATTGGGGAACAATGCTTTATTTTGAAACAGCAAACCCAAAATGGGCATTTACCTTTAACGGTGTCTATATGAGCTTTAGCGAAAAAGGAGAAACTTTACTCGGAAGAGAAGTTAAGGTTGATATGGATCAATTGGTAATAACAGCTACTGGCATGTATAGGTTATTACCATGGGCAGAAATTGGAATTGGAGGAAGATTAAACTCTCTAGGAACAATAATACGAGTTCCTGTTGGAGAAATACTTCCAAGAATTGATATTTCTCAAACGCAAACATGGTTTGACCCATTAATTGTGGCTCGATTTATGACACGGTCTAATGATGATAAATGGCGCCTAGGCTTGTTGACAGATATAGGTGGTTTTGGAGTTGGTTCTGATTTAGCATGGCAAATTTTTCCATTTGCAGGCTATCAATTTTCTAAACTATTTGAAATTAATGTAGCATACCGTTGGATGGGAACAAATTATGAAACAGGCTTTGGTACAACGGACTATTTTGTATATGATGTTGTAAATAGTGGGCCAGAAATTGGCTTTCTTTTTCATTTTTAATTCAAAGAAAGAAAAATTGGAATATCATTCAATAGAATAGAAAATAAGTTTTAAACAGATTCAAGCTAATACTGTTAAAAAACTATTTATATTAAAATATGACTTAACTTTTTCAGTCTAAATGAACAGATTTATTTTGGTTTTATTATTTTCAATAACCTGTAAAATATTTTGTTTTTTACAAGATATATTTAACAATATTAGCAAACAGATATGGATTGATATGAACCCATCTTATTTTATACACCCCAAATTAGAAATCTATGGAGGTGTTGGGGCACGTTGGGAAATTGAAAATAATGGATGGATGCGTATGGTATTAAGACCTTCAATTCGAATCCCAATAAGCAACCGATTTAAATTCTCAACTGGACTAGGTAATTTTTTTACGGTAAATAAAATAAATGATAATCGTTGGGAAATTCGCCCATTTCAAGGAGTATCCTTTAATTGGCCCCAATGACGAATACATATTCGCCATTACATTTGCCTAGAAGAGCGATTTGAAATCAATACAGCCAATTGGGAAAATACATTTGGACTTAGGATTCGCTATCAGGTAGAAATGGAGAGAAAATTTAGCAAAAGTATGTAAGCAAATTGCTACTTTTGAGAATAAGGAAACGAAAATTAACAGCCGGGGTTTCCTTCGCAGGGAGAGCCTTAAAAGTGCCTGAGCCGCCGTGTGCTGGAAAACTCGCACGTACGGTTCTTAGGGGTGTACACTACCCGGTGCGTTCATTGGAGTAATGATGAATAATTAGTAACTAGTTGATAAAATATAAAATCACGATAATTAATAAAGTATAAATATGAACGAAATTATAACAACTTTCATTTTCTTTTTTGCTGTTATTGACCCAGTAGGTACAATCCCTGTTTTCATTGCTGTGACCAAAAGTTGCGAAGCAAAGAAGAAAAATAAAATTGCCGTTAAAGCAGTTATTGCAGCGGCAATTGTGCTAATGTTTTTTTTGGTAGCAGGAGAAGTCATTCTTAATGCTATCAATGTTCCGCTCTCAGCATTTCAAATAGCCGGTGGCATTGTACTTTTCTTATTTGCCTTAACAATGATTTTTGGCGAAAGTAAACCAGATGAAGAAATAAACGAAATTAATAAGGAAAGTGAAAAATCCATCTTCCCATTAGCTATTCCATCAATTGCTAGTCCAGGTGCTATGATTGCTGCAGTTATGCTTACAGAAAATAGTTTATATGGTATATGGGACCAACTTAAAATATCTATTATAATGCTAAGTGTATTATTAATTACATTGATTTTTTTACTTTTATCTAGTAAACTTTTTAAAATTATCGGCAATAATGGAGCAAGTATAATAAGTCGAGTAATGGGATTAATATTAGCTTCAGTTGCGGTAACGAGTGTTCTCGAAGGTATAAAGCTGTATTTTGAAATTTAACACCCTTTTGAACTAAAAAATAATAATGATATACAATAAAACAACGAAACGCCAACCAAGAACTGAGCTAAAGAACAAGCTTTATTAAGCTAATTTTGAAACATAATTTTTGTCATAAGACAGTCTCGATTTAGAAATACCATAAGCTTGCTTTATTAGTTTATTGCACACAGTAGTTAATGCTAATTTCTCACTCTTTCCTTTAGCCACAATTCTCTCATATAAAGCATTGCATTGAGGGTTGTGAATACACGCCGTAAAACTGCATAAAAACAAATTATTTCTAACTAGCGAATTACCTGTTTTACTTATTCTAGTTTTACCTCTTATACTACTGCCAGAACTACGCTCATTTGGATCAAACCCTAAGTAAGAGAAAATTTGTTTACTACTCTGAAAATCTTTAAAACCATTAGTGGTAATGATTAATAATATTGCCGTCTTCTTTCCTATTCATGATTTGTTGCTAAAGGATAGAGAATTAGAATTTACCAAAAAAACCTTTTTAGAATATTGATCTTTTTTTTACTTTGAAATAATATTCCCTAATACTTATCTTCGTATTAAGTAAAACTTCTCTTGATGTTTTAAAAAAAAATCAAGAGAATTCTTCAAGTACTAGTCGTGTTTGGTTCGATAATGTAATATGAAGGGGAGCAAAAATGATAATGAAAAGACTTACTGTAATATGTAAGTCTTTTTTTATGTCTTATAAATTTGATTTTGAGGATGATAAAAGTAAATCTTTTATTCAAGTTTATGGTTCGATAACTTCACTTTTATTTCTTAAATAAAATATATTTCAATCTAACATCAACATAAGCACCTGTTTTTTAGATTTTTATAATAGTTCGAGTCTGAGAGGTTTAAACTTAATAAACTTTTTTTAATTACTATTTTGTAATTTTGTCTCTTAATATTTAGAAGAGATATTAGAATCTTGATGTTCCAATTTGGAATATCAAGATTAAATAGATACATATACCAAGTTTATGAGTAAAGAGATAGTTATAACAGAAGAAGCAGTAATAAGCAAAATTTATATAATTAGAGACAAAAAAGTTATGTTTGATAGAGATTTGGCAGAGCTTTATAATGTAACAACTGGAAATTTGAATAAGGCTGTAGGTAGAAATTTAAAACGATTTCCAGAAGATTTTATGTTTGAACTATCAAACCATGAATTCGAAAATTTGAAGAACCAGATTAATCCCTCTAGTTGGGGAGGAACTCGAAAACTTCCTAAAGTATTTACAGAGCAAGGTGTTGCAATGTTATCAGGTGTTTTGCATAGTGATAGAGCTATTATGGTTAATATACAAATAATGAGGGCGTATTCTAAAATGCGAGAAATATTGACGGGTAATTTGAATTTAAAACTAGAAATAGAAGAAATAAAAAAGAAACTATCTAATCAAAATAAAAATATAGAGTTGGTTTTTAATTATTTGGATGAATTGATAGAAAAGAAAGATAAGCCTAGAACTAAAATAGGCTATAAAAAATAGTATTAATTGTTTACTTAAAAGAAGTTGAAGATAATTCTTTAAGAATCAAATATAAACGGTTCGATATTGTAATATGAAGGGGAGCAGAATACGTCCAATCTATTTATTTAGATTGGATTTTTTGTTTTATAAAGGGTTGGTTTTACTAAGGTTCACAGTGATTACTCCATTCCCTTCAT
>JASFZK010000024.1:0-6513 GCA_045267845.1 Bacteroidota bacterium
GTATGGCCCATGGGGAAGACCAGATATGGCACCTATGTTATTTACTGATGCCATTTTACATGACAGAGCGATCAAAGTGTTTAACTTTGGAAAAATGAGCCGTGACTTTACCTATATAGACGATATTGTTGAAGGTTTGATAAATGTTATAGACTGTCCAGCCACTAAAAATGATGCATGGGATCCTGAAGATCCTGAAATTCAGAGTTCTTCAGCACCTTATCGTATTTACAATATAGGGAACAATGCCCCTGTAGATTTAATGAAGTTCATTGAGACTATTGAAAATTCACTGGGAAAAACAGCAGAAAAAAATATGCTTCCTATTCAGCCAGGTGATGTAGAATCAACCTATGCTGATACAAGTGAATTGATGAAGGATTTTAATTATAAACCTGATACACTTCTTGATAAAGGTGTCTCAGAATTTACAAAATGGTATAGAGAATTTTACAATATAAAGGAGAGTAAATGAAAGGTATTATATTAGCAGGGGGAAGCGGTACAAGGCTTTATCCTTTAACAAAAGTTATTTCAAAACAATTGCTACCGGTGTATGATAAACCAATGATCTATTACCCCTTATCTGTTTTGATGCTTGCAGGTATTCGAGAAGTGCTTATCATTTCAACACCACAAGATCTTGGTCGGTTTGAAGAACTACTTGGGGATGGTTCAGATTTAGGTATGAAATTTGAATATTCTGTTCAGGAGTCTCCTCGAGGTCTTGCTGATGCTTTTATAATTGGTGAAAAATTCATTGGTGATGACAATGTTTGTTTAATATTAGGTGATAATATATATTATGGTCCTGGACTTACTCCCCGATTGGAAAAAGCAGCAAAATTGAAAAATGGCGCAACTGTATTTGGTTATTATGTTAAAGATCCTGAACGTTTTGGTGTAGTTGAGTTTGATGAAAGCTATAATGTATTATCTATTGAAGAAAAGCCAGTACAACCTAAAAGTCATTATGCAGTAACTGGTCTTTATTTTTATGATAATGATGTTGTTGAGATTGCAAAAAGTATTAAACCATCAGAACGTGGAGAATTGGAGATAACTTCTATAAATCAAGAGTATCTCAAACGAAAGAAATTAAATGTAGAATTAATGGGAAGAGGTTATGCTTGGCTCGATACTGGCACACATGAAAGTCTCGCACAAGCAAGTCTTTTTATTCAAAATATCGAGCAAAGACAAGGATATAAGGTTGCTTGTATTGAAGAAATCGCCTATTATAAAGGGTGGATCAGTAGTGAAGAACTAATTGAATTAGCCCAAATACTTAAAAAAACAGAATATGGTCAATATATGTTGGAAATGGCAAAAGAAAAATTAAATGAATAAAAACTGTAATTAGCCGTGATTAATTAATTATTATCTTTGGATAATTGCTATATACTTAATGTGAATTTAAGTTTTGTTATAATTATTATAAATAAGGGGAAGAAATGAGTAAAATTAGTGTTATAGGATCAGGATTTATTGCAACAGGGTTGGTTAAACTACTTAAAGATCATCCAGTGCATACACTGGAAAAAATACTGACACGTTCAGATATTGAAAAAAGAAGTGACTTTCCTCTAATCAGGCATCTTACAAATGATATAAATGATCTGATTCAAAATTCTGATCTTATTGTTGAGTGTAGTGGTGATGCTATATATGCTGCAGATTCAATTAAAGAAATTTTTGATGCCGGTATCCCTGTTGTTACTATGAATTCAGAGTTTCATGTTACTGTCGGGTCTTATTTTGTTGATAAAGGATTAGTTACAGAAGCAGAAGGTGATCAGCCTGGTGTTCTTGCAATGTTGCACGAAGAAGTGACTACTATGGGCTTTAAACCACTTGTGTATGCTAATATTAAAGGTTTCCTAAATCATAATCCATCTCTTGAAGATATGACCTATTGGGGTAATAGATCAGGTATTAGTTTAGATATGGTAACTTCTTTTACTGATGGTACCAAGGTACAGATTGAACAAACCTTGGTGGCGAATGGTTTGGGTGCAACCATTGCACAGGATGATTTGCTTGGACCAGCATATGATGATACTTTAGAAGGAGGTATTGTTTTAGGCGAAAAAGCAAAAGAGATAGGTTCACCTATTAGTGATTATCTTATTTCTCCTACCTTACGTCCAGGTGTCTTTATTGTGGCCGAACATAATGAAAATCAACATGCGGCATTGCGTTATTATAAAATGGGTGAAGGTCCATATTATGTCCTGGATAGACCATATCATTTATGTCATTTTGAAATTATTCGAACAATTGAAAGAGTATTAAATGGAGGAGGGGTTTTGCTTAATAACAGTGCAAATCCAACTATTAGTACAAATACAATTGCAAAAAGAGATCTCAAACCCGGAGATGTAATTAAAAAAGGTATAGGAAGTTTTGATGTTCGTGGTATTGCAGTGAAGATCAAGGAACACCCAGGTCATGTACCTATTGGTCTAATGTCAAATGTTGTAATAAAAAGAGAAGTTCCTGCAGGAGCAGAATTAACATTTGATGATATAGAAATAGAGGATAGTCTTGCACTTGAAGCATGGAGAAGTATAGAAAAGAAAGTATTAGAAAGATAATATTTTTATGTGGTATTTATCGTGAAGTAAGTATTTCAAATATAAGAATGTACTGTACGACAAATTAAGAGGGAAAGGTTATTAATAATATGAGTAGAACTATAGAGAGTGATTATCTTATAATCGGTGCAGGAATTATAGGTTTGGCAATCGCTAGGGAATTGAATAGTCGTTATCCTGATAAATTGATAAGTGTTTTGGAAAAAGAGAAGAAAGTAGCTGAGCATAGCAGTGGTAGAAATAGTGGTGTATTGCATGCAGGATTTTATTATACAGCAGATTCACTCAAAGCAAAGTTTACCCGAGACGGAAATAGAATTTTAACAAAATACTGTGAAGACAATAATCTTAGGATTAATAAATGTCATAAAGTGGTTGTTGCTTCAGATGAAAAGGAACTTGAAGGTATCTTTGAATTGGAAAAAAGGGGAAAGGCTAATGGAGTCAATGTAAAAGTGATTGACGAACAAGAATTGGCAGAAATCGACTCTAATGCAAAGACCTTTAAAAAAGCGCTCTATTCTCCCGATACATCAACGGTCGATCCTGTTGAAATTAGCAAGCATATTTATAAGGAACTTGAAGAAAAAGGTATTCAGTTTTATTTTAATGACGGCTATAAGGAAAAACTTGATGAATTATCAATCAGGAGTACGGAAAATAATATATATAAAGCATCTAAGATTATAAACTGTGCAGGTCTCTATGCGGATAAGATCGCAAAAGATTATGGTTATTCAAAAGATTATGTCATCATACCTTTTAAGGGTATATACCTCAAATATGCTAAAGATGATAAACCAATAAAAACAAATATATATCCTGTACCAAATTTGAATAATCCATTCCTTGGTGTACACTATACTGTTACCGTGGATAATGTAATTAAAATAGGTCCAACCGCTATACCTGCTTTTTGGCGAGAAAATTATAAAGGTTTGAGTCGGTTTAGTTTATCAGAACTAGTCAGTATTTTGGGATATGAAACTAAGCTTTTTATAACAAATGCTTTTAACTTTAGAGCATTAGCTTATGAAGAAGTACATAAATACAGTAAAAAATATTTTGTTAGTCTAGCAACTAAAATGGTTAAGAATATTGATGTAGATGGTTTTAATCAATGGAGTAAACCTGGCATACGTGCTCAACTACTTAATACAAAAACATTGGAATTATTGCAAGATTTTGTAGTTGAAGGGGATTCAAAATCAACACACGTACTCAATGCGGTAAGTCCGGCATTTACAAGTAGTTTTCCATTTGCAAAATGGGTAGTTGATAATTATATTGAAGGAAAATAATGAAAATAATTAAAACAAAATTAGAGGGTGTTGTTATACTTGAGCCAAAAATATTTGGAGATGAGCGTGGTTTTTTTATGGAGAGTTACTCTAAAAGAGCATTTGAAGACTTAGGATTGGACTATGATTTAATTCAAGATAATCACTCTTTAAGTGTAGATGCCGGGATCTTAAGAGGTTTACATTTTCAAACTGCGCCCATGGCACAAACAAAAATAGTAAGAACTATTACAGGAGCTATTATGGATGTTGTCGTGGATATTCGTAAGGGTAGTCCAACATATGGAGAACATATTTCAGCTATTATAACTGCTGATAATCATCGTCAGATTATCGTACCAAAAGGTTTTGCACATGGCGTATTAACTTTAGTTCCAAATACACATCTTTTGTACAAGGTTGATCAGTTCTATGCTCCTGATAATGATAGATCTATTCGTTGGGATGACCCTGAACTTAACATAGATTGGGGTTGGAGTAACCCAATATTATCGGACAAAGATAGAGATGCTCCTTTATTCAAGGATGTAGACAATAATTTTATTTATGGAGAAAATGTATGAAAACAGTATTAGTTACAGGTGCAGGTGGGTATATAGGTTCGGTTTTAGTGCCGAAATTGCTTTCTAAAGGATATAAAGTTAAAGCACTCGATCGTTTTTTCTTTGGAAAAGATAAGTTGGGAGAAAATAGTAATCTAACGTTGATTCAGGAAGATAGTCGCAGGATCCATGAAGAAGTTTTTGCCAATGTTGATTTTGTTATTGACCTTGTAGCTATCTCAAATGATCCCAGTGGTGAATTATTTGAAGAGGCAACCTGGCAAATAAATCATGTAAGTCGAGTTAGAACAGCAAGTATGGCTAAAAATGCAGGTGTAAAGCGCTATATCCTCCCCTCTAGTTGTAGTATTTATGGATTTCAAGATCATCAGGTAGATGAAACAGCTTCGACTAACCCATTAACAGTATATGCTAAAGCAAATGAAAAGGCGGAAAATGGAGTTTTCTCGCTTTCAGATGATAACTTTTGTGTTACTGTAATGCGACAATCAACTGTTTTTGGATACAGCCCAAGAATGCGATTAGATCTTGCTATTAATGGGATGACATATGGAGCATGGAAAAATAAAAAATTACCATTGATGAGAGATGGCAAGCAATATAGACCTATGGTGCATATTCAGGATACAACTGATGTTATGTGTCTGTTACTTGAAGCAGATACTTCCAAGATCAATAAAGAACTCTTCAATATTGGAAGCGAAGAAAACAACTATCAACTTGGGCCATTAGGTGAAAAAGTAGCACAAACAGTCTCTGATCTGATCGGTGAAAAAGTAGAAGTAGAATGGTATGGTGATCCTGACCATAGAAGTTATTCCGTGAGCTTCGGAAAGGTTGAAAAAGCATTGAACTGGAAAGCACAATGGAATGCTGAAAAGGGAGCTAAAGAGATTATTGAAAAACTTGAAAGTGGTGAATTAGAAAAAAATACTCAGACAATAACATTGGATTGGTATAATGATTTGATAAAATGGCATAAGATCATCAAAAATGCTGAAATGTATGGCGGAATTTTAGATATCTAATCTCTCGATCATTAGTTATATAAACATGTGAACATCATTTAAGTTTACTTCTTATATACTATATGCAGAATTAAACATTCTGCATAAAGCTAAACTGTCTGAAAAGATGGGACAGAAAGCTATGGGTCTTATTAAGATCGCCAAGCTGCTCAGAAATAATTTTTTACTAAAAAGTTAATGGAGCAGCAGCTTGAAATATTTTATTTTTATTTTTATATCTTCCCTATTAAACGCACAGGTACTACACTACTGGAAACTTAATGAAGTCAGTGGTTCTGCTACTTATATAGATGAATATCATAGCACTACGGATGCAATTTGTAGTGTAGGATGCCCCACACAGGTTACAGGACAAGTTGATCAGGCTCAGGATTTTAGTATAGTACAGTCTGATCTTGATGTTCCGGATGATGATTCTTTTGACTGGGGTGTATCTGACAGTTTCACTATAGAACTTTGGATGAAATCAAGTCAGTCAACTTCAGCGAACAATATGGTAATGATCGGACGTAACAGTGGTGAAAATTTACAATGGTGGATAGGTGTAGATAAAACTAACAATAAAGTTAGATTTCTATCGAGAGATAGTGTTGGGGGAACTTTAACGGATATTAGTAATGTAGGTCCGGTTATTACTGATAACATCTGGCACCATATTGTTGTTGTCAGAGATGTTAATATTGGTGAAATGATAGTTTATGTAGATGGTGTGAAAAGAGCTAGTGAGATTGATAATTCAACTAGCGGTTTTGCAGGGACCATTCCTGTAAATATCGGATATATGAGTGGAGATTTTTACTATGATGGAGTATTAGATGAGATAATGGCGTTTGATAGTGCTCTTAGTATAGAAGATATACAACAGCACTACCAGAATGGATTGGATGGCAAAGGGTTTGATAGCCTGAATTCATATACAGCCTACACCGACGATTTCAGTACAGATACAACAATCCAATACATAACAGAGGATTCTTGGACACAAGGCGGTGTAGGTAGCTTCACTTATGATAGTACCGGAGAG
>JASFZK010000025.1:0-21597 GCA_045267845.1 Bacteroidota bacterium
AGTTTATAATAAATTTGCACCTTTTAAGTTTATCAAGTAATGAAGATTAAAATACCTAGATATACAATTCTATTGGTTCTGATAGCATTTTTCGTAATGGGCTGGTCTTTGGATTCTTCTGCGCAAACTGCCACCATTGAAGGAAAGGTTGTAGATGCAGATAATAAGGTTGTTGAGCTTGCCAATATTGCTGTAATTGGTGAAAAGGGAGGAACTACTTCTGACAAAGATGGGTATTTTAAGCTGGAAGTTCCCGCTAATAAAGACATTGTATTGGCAATTACTTTTGTTGGTTATGCTGATAGCAAGAGGAAACTCAACCTCACTTCAGGTGAAGTAAAGGTTATAAAGGTAGAACTAGAATCCATTGCCACAGAGCTCCCCGGTTTTGAAGTAAAAGATGAGCAGCTCCGTACACAAAGTATGGTGCGAATAAACCCTAAAGATGCAATGGTAGCACCAACTCTTACAGAAGGTGTTTCGGATATACTCATTACCCTACCTGGAGTTTCATCCTCAAACGAAATGAGCTCACAATACTCAGTAAGGGGCGGTAATTTTGATGAGAATCTAATATTTGTTAACGATATTGAGATTTACCGACCATTTTTAGTGAGCACTGCACAGCAGGAGGGACTTAGTTTTGTGAATTCTTCTATGGTATCTTCTATTTTATTCTCAGCAGGTGGTTTTGGTGCACAGTATGGTGATAAGATGTCATCGGTACTTGATGTTAAATACAAGACTCCAACTGAGTTTGGTGGGTCGTTTTCGGCTAGTTTGCTTGGCGCAGATTTGAGCTTTGGCGGTCTTGCTGCTAACAAAAAGCTTACATATCTTGTTGGAGCACGCTATAAAACAAATAGTTACTTATTAAATAGCCTTGAAACTCAGGGTGAGTACCAGCCTGAATTTATGGATATCCAAACATTAATTACTTACAAGTTGAGTAGTAAGTGGGATTTATCGTTTTTGGGCTATTACTCAAACAACAAGTACAAGGTAGTTCCTGAAAATAGGGAAACTGATTTTGGAACATTTCAAGAGGTAATACGTTTTAAGGTTTATTTTGATGGTAACGAAACCGACCGTTCAGAAATGTACCAAGGAGGATTAACTCTTGGTTATAGCCCCAATAAAAGTACTTATTTAAAAATAATACTATCAGCTTTTAATACTAACGAATCAGAAACCTACGATATACAAGGGCAGTATTGGATTGGGCAAGCTGAAGCAGATGTAGAAGAAGGTGATGATGAGTATGGAGAGGCAGTTCAATCGCAGGGGATTGGTACATATTTATTGCATGCGCGCAATTATTTTAAGGCAAGTGTGGTTTCGGCTGAGCACAAAGGGTATATTGTAAGAGATAATGGTATGCTAAAATGGGGTTTACGTTATCAGCATCAAGTAGTTGATGATAAATTACGCGAATGGGAGATGGTTGATTCTGCCGGTTACTCTTTGCCAAATCCAACAGGCAACCCCGGTAGTTCAATACCTGACAATCCTAACCTTGAGCTGCAAAATTTTGTAAGTGCATATAACCAGCTTAATACCAATAGACTTGCAGCATATGTATCAAATCAATGGAATTTTGTAAGAAAAAACAATGATGAAATTACATTAACAGCTGGAATAAGAGCTAACTATTGGGATTTTAATAGTGAGTTTTTACTAGCCCCTAGAATTAATTTTTCATATAAACCATCGAAAAATCCGAATATTGTATTTCGGTTTGCAACCGGTATTTATTACCAAACTCCATTTTATCGTGAAATGCGTGATGTAACCGGAACCATCAATCACAATATAAAATCACAAAAATCTACTCACTTTATTGCTGGTACTGATGTAAGATTTTCATCATGGGGTAGGCCTTTTATTTTTACAACGGAAGCTTATTATAAAATTCTTGATAATCTAATTCCGTATTATACTGAAAATGTGAGGGTAAGATATTTGAGTAATGATATTGCCAAAGGGTATGCCACAGGTATTGATTTAAAAATTTATGGTGAGTTTGTTAAAGGTATTGATAGCTGGATAAGTTTATCAGTAATGCAAACAAAAGAAGATATCTATGGTGATTTTTATTATACAGCCGATAGCGTTAGAGTTGAGCCCGGTTATATACCCAGACCTACGGATCAAAGAGTGAATTTTTCCATATTCTTTCAGGATTATATTCCCAACCATCCATATTTTAAAATGCACATGCGATTATTGTATAATACAGGACTTCCTTTTGGGGCTCCTAACACTGAGCGATATGAACATACCTTACGCATGCCTGATTATAGAAGGGTTGACATTGGTTTCTCTTACCAGTTTATTAATGAAGGCACAACATTTGGGTCGAAAAATCCTTTGAAGAGTTTTAAAAATATGTGGATTAGCCTCGAAATATTTAACTTACTTCAAGTTTATAATACTGTATCATATATTTGGATAAAAGATATAAATAACCGACAATATGCAGTTCCAAACTACCTTACACCAAGACTGTTAAACATTAAATTAATTGCAGAATTTTAAAGTGTTATACAGCTATAAACTGAACCCAGAACTCTGAATCCAAAACCAAACTACCCTACTGTATATCAACAAGGTGAATCACCAGCGAGAAAAACAGATAAAAAAGTATAATAAATGGTACAGCAACTATCTGTAAAAAGATAATTAGTAAAACTGATATGATTAGGAATAAATATTTAGTCATGTTTTTCTTCCATCCAAAACCTTCAAATTTTAATGCAAACATTGGAAGATTTGATACCATTAATAGTGAGCCAACCACAGCCACCATTAGTAAAAAGTATGTATTGGTAATTATCATGTAAAATAATTCACGGTCTTCGTATAAGTATGTTTTAATTAATGGGAATGATGCAATTAATATGCCTAAGGCAGGTATTGGCAAGCCTTTAAAAGAGGTTGTTTGTTCATCATCAACATTAAACTTTGCCAATCTGAGAGCTCCAAATGCAGGAACTATAAATGCAATAAATGGAATAATATTAAAATCGCCACCAAGTGTTGTTGGTTGACCGTGGCTAATACTGATCATTTGAAAAAGTATAAAACCCGGAGCAACACCAAAAGAAACCACATCAGCCAACGAGTCAAGTTGAGCACCAATTTCTGATTTTGCATTTAATAACCGAGCTGCAAAACCATCCAAAAAATCAAACCCTGCTGCTATAAAAATTAAATAAGCTGCTAAATCAAGATAACCACTCATTGCCGAATAAATCGATAATATCCCCGAAAGCATATTAAAAAGCGTTATGGTATTTGGAATGTGATTTTTCATAGTATTGGTTTTATTTCAATTATTCAAATGTACATTTTTTTATTTACATTTTTCTACCTGATGGTTAAATTATCACTAAATTATCATAGTTTCCTTGAGTAATGATAAATGTCTGAAAAAATCATTTAAATTTGTGGCCAATAATTAAATTAATTTTTACTCCGAGTACTTTTCCTAATTACTTATGTATATGGAATGTGTACCGATGGGATGACAGGGAAACTAGTTATCCTCCCGATTTCCGCAGGGTGCGGAATGACTTGGAAAGGAGGAATATTGACAATCCATTGTGGTTGAATCGTCTGTATTTCAGTTAAGGGAGGGGTTTAGCTAATTAGTAACTATGGAAGTCAATATACTGTTTTTGGTTGTATTGTTTATTATTGCCATACTTTATGCATCAGTGGGGCATGGTGGGGCCAGCGGTTATTTAGCTCTAATGGCATTGTTTGGCATTTCAACAATTTTCATTAGGTCTTCAGCACTTTTGTTAAACCTGTTCGTATCCTCCGTTTCGTTTTATGCATTCTACAGGGCAGGATATTTCAAAATCAAAATATTAATTCCGTTTATAATCGGATCAATACCAATGGCATTTATGGGTGCCCGAATAGAAATTGATCCCCAGCTATATAAATCTATTCTTGGTTTTTTTCTTATAATTGCTGTTGCCAGGATGGTATACAGACCAAAGAAGTACGGTGATGAGATTATTCCCTATAACTTTATTATTGCTACTATTATTGGAATGGTACTTGGGTTTTTCTCAGGTTTGATAGGAATAGGGGGCGGCATAATATTGAGTCCAATACTGTTATTATTTGGATGGGCTAATGTTAAAGAAACAGCAGCTATTTCGTCAATTTTTATCTTTTTAAACTCAATGGCAGGAATATTAGGCTTGTTTTCTGTTGGGATTAGTTTTAGTCCAAATGTAATAGTATGGGTTGTTGTTGCCACATTAGGAGGAATAATTGGGGCTTATGGTGGGAGCTTTAAAATTTCAATTCTAAAGCTGAGGTATGTACTTGCCTTTGTATTACTATTGGCAAGTATCAAATTAATTTTTACATAATAAATGAAAGAGTTTAAAAATATACTTTTGGTAAGTGGCTCAGGTCGTAATATTGGTAAAACAACATTTGCTTGTAATATCATTAATCAGATAAAGGAAAAAGGGTATGTAATTGGCTTGAAAATAACACCACATTTTCATACTACTGGGAGCAACCAAAAACTTATTGAAGAAGGAGACGGGTATAAAATATATATGGAAACAGATATTGAATCAGATAAGGATAGCTCACGTATGCTAAGAGCTGGTGCCGATAAAGTTTATTATGTTATAAGTGATGATTTAAATTTAGACCGAATATCTGATCATCTTGGTCGATTACTACCGGCAAACTGCGCTGTAGTTTGCGAATCAGGATCCTTTGCAAATGTATTTAAGCCCGGGTTACATATTCTTATAGTTGGAGTTAATACTGATGATTCTAAAAAATCATATATCTCCAATATTGAAAAGTCAGATGTGGTTATTAATTCTGATGTGGTATTTAATAGCAATATCACTAGTGATTTTGAGTTTACAGGAAATCATTGGCTGAGACTAACTTAAGCAAAAAAAGAGCCAGTTATTAACCGGCTCTTTCTCAATCTACACTTTAAAAAAACTATTATTTAATAAGCACTAACTTTTTAGTGGAGGTAAGGTTGCCCGAGGATATTTTAATAATATAATATCCTGCATCAAGATCATTACCCGATTGGCTCATACCATCCCAGCGAATCATATAATTTCCTGTTTCGCTAGCCATATCTTCAAGATTATAAACGAGTTGGCCAGAAATATTATATATACTAACACCCACATTATCAGATTTGAATGCAAAGAAGCTGATATTTGTTGCTCCATTTGTTGGGTTTGGATAAATACTAATTATCATATCCTTGTATTCAGTTATACTAGTTGGTCCGTGCATATCTTTTGCACTAAGTATAGCTTCAGCAAGAGTTTTATCTGGAATATTATCGTTTGGATCATTATTGTGACAGCCAAGACATGTATATGCTGGACTTAATGATGCTGGACGCTCATCGTCATCTCTAACAACACTTCCATCTTCGCTAAACATCGATTGATCATCAACCGTAATTTTGAATAGGTGTGAACGAACATCACCTTTAAATCCACTTTCTCCACGAGTTGTACCCGATTTTGCGGCATAAGGCATGTGGCAATCAACACATGTTGCACCTGGTCCGTGATAAGTTGTTGTAACCTGTTCACTATGGCATGGAGTACAAGTCATCACAAGTCCATCACCATCCCAAATAGTACGTTTATGTGGATCATGGCAAGTAATACAAGTCATATTATTTTCATAATGGGCATTATGCGTCATCTCATCCCATTGCTCGTGATGCTTGATAAAACCGCCGCTTGCATTTATTGGATCGGTATAACTACGGTTGTGGCATGTCCCACATAAGAAGTTAACGTCGTTTCCGGCGGGATCAGGAGTTTGAACCACACCACCTATTGATAAGCCACCAAGTTCGTTATCCTGATGAGCAAATTCATAAACCCTATCAATATTGCTTGCTGAAGGACCTGAAACGTGAGCGCTTCCTGGACCATGGCAACTTTCGCAACCAATACCACCTTCATTAAAAAAGCCTAAGCCTTCAACACCTGGTAACCATGTACCTGTTGTGTCGCCACCAGTAGTATGACATTTAAAACAACTATAGTTGTATATTTTCTCATCACCTGGATGATAATCAACCCAACCATGGTCTTCACCACCGTAGAAATTAAACTGATTATGACCTTCTCCTGTTGAATAAGCACTTCCTGCTGTACCAACAACATGACCATCTTTTCCAACAAAGCGAGCTTTCCATCCAAAACCACCAATTACACCGGCAATATCATCCCATGTTTGAGTACCATTACCCAGGGCTGCAATCCATGTGTCTTCAAAGTTAACTACAAACGGAGGATAAGTTGGAGGCTGATTATTTTCAATAATATTAAATTTATATGGATGACCTGAAACAACCCAATCGTTATACTTTTGAGTATGACATTGTTCACATGCCTCAGAACCTACAAATGTTTGATTACCTACTACGTGCATATCAGCAGCTTGTATTACAACTTCTGATAAAGTTTTATCTGGAATATTATCGTTTGGATCATTATTGTGACAGCCAAGACATGAATATGCAGGACTTAATGATGCTGGACGCTCATCGTCATCTCTAACTACACTACCATCTTCACTAAACATTGATTGATCGTCAACAGTAATCTTAAATAGGTGTGAACGAACATCGCCTTTAAATCCACTTTCGCCGCGAGTAGTACCTGATTTTGCCGCATATGGCATATGGCAATCTACGCAAGTAGCAGCACTACTATGATTAGTTGTTGCAACTTGATTGTTGTGGCAACTTCCGCAAGTAATAATTATTCCATCACCGTCCCAAATAGTACGTTTATGTGGATCATGACAAGTAATACATGTCATTTCGTTTCCATAATGCCCCGTATGTGTTAATTCATCCCATTGTTCATGGTGCTTGATAAAACCACCACTAGCATTAATAGGGTCAGTATAACTACGATTGTGACAAGTACCACATAAGAAGTTAATGTCATTTCCATTAGGATCAGGAGTTTGAACAACACCATCTATTGATAATCCACCAATTTCATTATCCTGATGTGCAAATTCATAAACCTTATCGATGTTGCTTGATGTAGGACTGGCAATGTGATCACTACCTGGACCATGGCAACTTTCACAACCAATTCCACCTTCGTTAAAGAAACCTAAATCTTCAACTCCTGGTAACCAAGTACCTGTTGTGTCGCCACCAGTAGTATGGCATTTAAAACAGCTATAGTTGTATATTTTCACATCACCTGGGTGATAGTCAACCCAACCATGGTCTTCGCCACCGTAAAAATTAAATTGATTATGACCTTCTCCTGTTGAATATGCACTACCTGCAGTTCCAACAACATGACCATCTTTTCCAACAAAGCGAGCTTTCCATCCAAAACCACCAATTACTCCGGCAATATCATCCCATGTATGGGTACCATTACCAAGACTTGTAATCCATGTGTCTTCGAAGTTGACAACAAATGGAGGATAAGTTGGGGGCTCATTGTTTTCAATAATGTTGAATTTATAAGGATGTCCCGAAACAACCCAATCGTTGTACTTTACAGTATGACATTGTTCACACTCTCCTGAGCCTACAAAGGTCTGAGCGAGTATGTCGGTATTCATCCCAATAAAGAATGCCATTACCATTACTAATTGTAAAATCTTCTTCATATCGTTATTATTTAAATTAATTTATGTAATTCTAATTTTATAAGGGTAAAAATAGATAACAAAGAAAAAGCTGACAATAGCAACAAACACGTAATTTGCCATACCAGAAACTACGTAGTTTTTAACAAACTGAAAGAATATTTAATTAGAGTAGGGGTGACGTATTATAAAAATGATATTGTGTTAATATTTTTAACAGACAGTAAAACAGGTTTGTATATATTATTTGTTTTGTTTATTTTAAATTATTAGGATGAGATGTACTATTGATTTACATCTTATTCATAATAGATATTAATAGAGGAAAAACATCTGATTATTCCAATTTTTATTGGAAAGTGAAGGAATGAAATATGATTTGCAATTGAATTACTTGAAACTAATGATGTTGTGTTGAGTTGCATATTTTAGTAGCGATACCACTGATTTTACTTTTAATTTTTGCATAATATTTCTACGATGTGTTTCCACAGTTCGAAGGCTTATATGCAGTATGTCTGCAATTTCTTGATTGTTCAATTCGTCAGCTATTTTTTTTACAATTTCCTTCTCTCTTTTTGTAAGAGTAATTTCGTCTTGATTGGTTCTGCTATCTTGTTCGTTGGATATAATATCACTAATCATTAACTCAGATATTTGTTTGCTTAAATAATGTTTCCCTAACATTACAGTCTCAATAGCTTCAATAAATTCATCTTTCTTAGAATTTTTAAGTAGATAGCCACTTCCTCCCGATTTTATCATTTGTTTTACATATTCTCTTTCTTCGTGTTGTGTGAGGGCTAGCACTTTAACCGAAGGAAGTTTTTGAGTTATTATTTTAGTTGCCTCGATACCATTCATAATTGGCATGGAGATATCCATAAAAATTAAATCGGGTTTTAGCGAAAGGGCTTTACGTACAGCTTCTTCTCCATCACAAGCTCTGCCCACAATTTTATATTGTTTAATAGGTCTTAGCATGTCACTTATCCCATTCAGAATTAGTTGATGGTCATCGGCTATAAGTATTCTAACTAGTTCCATATTTCTTTTTCTTTTTTCTACATGGGATTTCAATGATAATTTCTGTACCGTTGCCTATTTGAGAATCGATACTAAAGGTGCCACCAAATGCACTAACACGCTCACGCATACTTACGAGCCCAATACCTTTATTACTTTTCCATTCTGGTGAATTAATATCGAAACCAACTCCATCATCATCAATAACTAAGATGATAAGATCGTCCTGTTTGAAAATCTGATAATTAGCATTTTTTGCTTTTGAATGCTTAACAATATTATTAAGTGATTCTTGGCAAATACGGTAAAGAGCTTTTTCGAGTTTTACATCAATCCTTTCATTAAAATCGAAAGAATTAAAACGAAACTGAATATCATACATATCATTTGCCCGTTCAATCAAATCATTAATGGCTACTTTTAGGCCAAAATCTTTTAGCACAATTGGAATTAAATTGTGAGCAAGATTTTTAGATTCTCGGATTGCCCGATTAATTTGTTCCTGTATTTTACTAACAAGCAATTCTCTTTTGTTGAGGTTTGATAAATCAAGAGATTGAAACTCCTGAGTTGTATATGATACTGCCGTTAACATTTGCCCAAGCCCATCATGTAGATCGATGGCGATGCGTATACGCTCTTCTTCCTGTGCCTCATTAATATCAATTTGTCTTTCTTTTCTACTATTTTCAAGTTTTTGTTCGATTTCTTTTTTAATTGTTAAATCGTGGCCCACTATAATTAAACCATCACTTTCGCCACTGTTGGTTCTTAGTATTGAACAAGAAATTAGTGCTGGGATTATTTTTCCGGAACTATGGATAAATTTATTTCGTTTGGTGATTGATTTTTGTTTGGCTTTGATTTCTTTTTCATTTAATAACTGCCCTTCTGTATCAATGCGTTTTTCTCCAAATATTACTTCAAGAGGTTTTCCATCGAACCATTTTTTTTGACGACCAAGTAAGTTTGCTGCCGATTGATTTACCGAACGAATTTTTAACGTATTATCAGTAACTATCAATGAATCGAACATATTTTTTAGAATATTATCGAGGTATGATTTAGAGACAGTGGTGTTTTCGAGTGATTCGAGCATTAAGTTGAAGGAGTTTGCAAGTATGCTGAATTCGTCTCCAGTATCAATTTTTACTTTAATTCCCCTGTCACCACTAATTATTCGTTTGGTTGTTTCAACAAAATCGTGAATTGGCTTTGTTAGATTATTAATAAAGTTTAAACCTGCAACAATAATTATGATAATAATTATAAAGCCAAGGATAAATATTGTTAATGAACTATGTTTGAAAACAGTTTTACTTGTTTCCACATAACTTGCTGTTTCATGTTTTGTTTCAACTAAAATTATGTTAATCTGATTTATACTAATATTAATTTCTCTATTAATTTTCTGCAATATCTCTTCGTGCCTAGTATTTTTTGCCTCTGGGGTAAGATTAAATAGTTCTTCACCAAGGTTTTTAATATTGTGGAGCCTTGCGTAAAAAGCTACTAGTATATCGGTGTCGTGTGATTTAGTAATTACTTGATTGCAGTGTGATAATTTATCGCTAGTTTGATGAATTAATATTTTAAATGATTCATGTTCGTTACTATTTTGAGATAGTGTAAACTTACTAGTTTGTAATAATAACTGATACAATGAGAGTTTAAGTTCCTGCATCACATTCATTTCATTATATTCCACAAGAAATTCATCGGAAGTGTCTTTCAAAACTCCTACAACAATTTGACTTGCTATTATCATTAAAAGGATTAGAAATAAGACCATCTGGCCCCTGATTATTAATTTTTTGCGAAGAGTACTTTTGCGCGAATTCACCATAGAAACTTTTATTTAAATTTCTTGATAGATAATTATAATCAATCGATATAAGAGTATGCCTACCGAGACCGTAAAAGTAATAAATTGCTTTTACCAAATATTGTAAAAACGTGGGTATAAAGATGATATATTATATATAAACTTACTCTTTTGGTAAATTTATCGCGACTTTGTGATGTGCCATGAAGGTTTTAATTTTCGATATGTCCCAATTGCTAAACTTGTCTTAACCATGTTTTCTTCCAGAACACCATATGTACAGACTTGATTATATCTCCAATATACGGTTTAAGATTTTTTTAAATAAATATCCAGAATATTGCAAATATTTCTCATGTATTTTGTTCCTGGCAATTTAACTCAGTTAAATTTTTCCCCATTTCATGGTGTGCCAGAAAAAGTATTTGGATCCGACAACTTCAATATCTTTTTCTCCAACTTCTGTAATTTTCAAATTAAAAATCATTCCTTTCTCAGGGCCATACATTTTACCATTAACCCACTCTTTTTTTTCTTTATTGTATTCCAGATTATTAATAATAACCATACCAATTAATGGGTCATCTTGTTTTGATTTTTCAGGATTATTTATGTCTTTTGTTTGTCCATCTTTGTAGTCATTTAACCCAATTATTTTTCCTGAGTATGTATTGTTATTTTTATAAATCTCTACATCCAAGTCATTTGGAAGATGATACTTGCCAATTATTTCATCAGCTTGTTGGGCTACTACAGTTGAAGTTATAGTAAGTAAAGTTAATACGATTAAACTAATTTTTAGCATTGTTTTTTTTATTTAATTATTATTTTTATACCGGATGTCAAGGAGAGCTCCCCATAAAGGTACAGAGTGTTCAGGGGATTTCTCGCTTGCATGCCGATAAATGTAGCTTGTTATACCAAAATATTAATGAATTACACTATCTTGGAGTTGTTTTTATAAGTTTTGAATATTATTTTCTGTTGGAAGTATTTCAGATTAAAAGTTATATTTTATCTTGGTGTAAACCATCGAATTAGAGTCGTATCGACCAAACATTCCTTGTTGGTCACCAACAAATATATTTGATCCCAATAGTATAGAGAAACTGTCGCTGAAATCGTACGTAACTTTAGGTCTGATTAACGCATCACCATAATTAAGCCCAACGTATGAAAATAATTCTAAATGTAGTGTTTCGCGCATGACATCAAGTCTTGCAAGAAAAGTCATAGTGTTTCCAAATTCTTCTTCATCTATAAAATCGTTATAATCCATAATGTATTTTTGAATAAATTGTGCACTTAGTTTTAAGTTACCAATGGTGTAATCGAGGCCAACTACATAGTGCAAATAGTCTTTTTTAGTTAGAGCCCCTGGGGCTAACGGATCGGCAGTTTGAAAGTACTTTCCATTGTAATATGCAGCCTCACCTCTAAGTACAAACCCCTTAATTGTAGATGTAAACGAGCCACCTGCAACAGTAAGTCGGTTAATCTCTGGAGTAATAAGCAGGCCTGATAATACAGGCTGATTGGTTGCTGTATCAATTGTAAATTCCTTTTCGATATACATACTTGGAGTGGCATCCCAGGTATATGCACCCATCAAATCGAAATCTATTGCAGAAGAGGACAATGAGTATTTTAAGTAAATCTCACTGTTTTCAAAGCTTGGGTCAATTTTGCTTTTTGAATAATCATAAGTTGCTGGTGCTGGTAATTCTGGTGGCTTGTACCAAATTGAACCAGGCCCAGGAAATTCATTACCAGCATAAACAGGCTTCCAAATTGCTTCTATTGTGCTGTTTCCAAAGTAGTAATCAATCTTGGCGGCGTATACTCCTATTCTTATTTCATCAAAATCAGGCAGGAGAAATTCATTTAAATTTAGCGGTGAAACAATGTCTGTAATAAAAACCCCATCGGCTTTACCCCAAACAATTTGTTGCTTTCCAACACGAATGTCAAAATTATCAAAATACAAATCGAGATAAATCTCACGCATTCTAAAATCAAAACTGTCAATATCATAAAGGAAAATCATGGGGTTAGCTTTAAAAGAAACCCTATCACCCATCTTCTCAAAATTTAAATTAAGAGTATTTTGAAGCATATTGAAATCACCATTATCAACCAGCACACCTGTGTAGTTTCGGGCAAAGCCACTTATTTCAACATTTTGCGAAACTGCAAATTGGCTCATCGTCACCAAAATTGCAACTATTAAAGTTTTTGTTTTCATAAGTTATATTTTATTTACTTGAAATACGTATCGTATTTTTTGAGATGGTCTTCTAACTCTTTTGTTGCAGTCTTACACTCATTCAAATCGCCTTCTTTCAATTCCTTAAACCATCCTGTCATTGGATGAAGGTAGTTGTGGAGCTGATTGTGTGCTTCGCCAGTCATGTCGCAACGTTGAAAAATATGTTGGAATTCTTTTTGAAGATTGGCTCCCAATTCACGATAGTTAGAAAGTTTATAGTCTTTCTTAACTTCGTTTACTAGCCCGGTCATGTTCCTAATACCTTTAGTTGTTGCAAAATTTGCTTTCCACTTTTCGCCATTATCAGTAGTTACTGCATTTCCTTCTGATTCATGTACAAGAGCTTCCTTTTCTTCCTGTTTTGGTTCGTGGTTACAGCACGATGTAATAAAAAATAGAGCTACAATAATTGTTAAGTACTTCATGTTGTTATAATTATTTTTAATGTTTGTTATAAATATTAAAATTTGAGTTTGTCGGTCATAATTCCAAACCTAATAACTTCTATACGGTTGTTAAAATAAATATTGTAATAATCCATCCCATTGTATACTTGAACAAAAAGGCCAATATCTTCTAGGAATTTTGGATGATAGTAAAAAGTAAGGTTTACGTTCAGTCTTTCCAATGATAATTGTTTCCAATCATTAATATCACCAAACATCCACATGGCTTCAGCTTTTAATGATATACGGGCTCGGTTTTTACTATTATGTCCTAGAGGAATTTTATAGATGGAAAAACCATTATGCCATCTTACCATACTATATTTTCCTTCAAGCTCTTCAATCGACCAGCCTGGTGGGTGTACTTCCAGCGAAGTGGTATAAAACTGAACAGCATTCAACTTTGCATTGTAATGGTTATTCACTATTCCGAACTCAACATAGTTAGTGGCAAAATTACCTGATATTAAATTTATCTCGCCATCAGGCAAGTAAAATTCACCTTCCTGTCCGTTGGAGTGATGTACAAATCTTCCAAAAAGAGTATATTGATCCAGTTTGGGATTTCCGATAAGGCTATAATAAACAGCAAGTTGAGGCATGTAGCTAGGTGTGCGAACAGGTGCTGACTCTTCACGATACATTCGGATAATAATCTGTGGCGTTACCACACCTATAAGTCGGGCATTTTTACTTTTCCTAACCATGAAGTTTGGTATGATATTACCTTCAAACCACAAGGGTTCAATATTGCCAATATCGATGGGGAAAGTTATATAGCTGTTACCTTGATTTACACTAGCAATTGTGGTTAACCCCATTTTTGCAATTGTATCATTATTTATCTGGCTATAGCCAGAAAGCGATAGCGCAATTAATAAAACAGATATGACAAAATAGTTGTTCATTCGATTAACTTCTAACGATAAATTGCAATACCAAAACCAAGTTCGATAATATCAGATATTGGAATTGATGAGTTTCCAATTTTACTTGACAAATATAATCCTCTTGTACCAGCACGCACATAAAATGCCATGCCTGAAGCTGGAGTTTTATTAGCCAATAATTTTGTTTTTATTTCTCCACCAATAAAAACACCAGCATTTCTTCCGGGCGACCACCAATAATACTCGTCAGGATAATTATCAGGCAATTTAACCCAATATTCATTTCCGAAAGTATGATGTAAATACCACCCAATATTTAATGGTAATATTTCAATATTCTTATTTGTTTTAATGCGTATTAGTTTAGCTGTAAATTGCAAACTTACACTGTGCAAATCATCTACGGTAAACCAGGTAGGGACGTATCCATAAAATAATGAAACATCTATTCTGTGGTTAATAAAAGTATATCCCAAACCGGCTGATAAAAACCCAATGCCCCCAGCATATTGTAATTTTACATAATCAGGTAACAACCAGCTTTGCTTGGTAGAATCAATTTTACTTGATTCCTGACCACTCATTTCAGATGTGCTCAATACCATAGCTAAAGTTATGATAAGCAGCGCTCTAAAGCTCATATGTATCAACTTCAAAATTATCATCAGCTATGGTTATTACATTAAATTTCAGGTGCTCAACACCATAAACATTTACATATTCAATACTGTCAGAATATGGTTTGTACACTTCATGATGATGAGTATGACCATGAACTGCAAATAACACATTATTGTATTTTGCAATGGTTGAATAAAAGCTTACTTCCAGTTTTGGGTCAAAGCTATCATCCATTGGCGGAACGTGAAATATTACAACAGCATTCGAAAAATTATCATCGGGTTGTAATTGCGAATCTAACCAATTAATATCAGGAACATCTCCATTAAAGTTAAACTCCATACTGTTTGTATTAACAAAAATGAATTTAATATTAGCATAAATAAAGCTAAAATCGTACTCGCCAAACATTTCACTGTAAGCTAAACCGCCAGTTCCAACCATATCGTGGTTACCCAAGGTAACAAAATATGGACTATTTAAATTTTGTAAAAATGAATTCCCCCAAAGGTATTGTTGTGGTAAACCAAAATCAGAAATATCGCCAACATGAATTACAAAATCAATGGGTTTCGTTTCGTTTAGTTTATTTACTCCTAATACAAAATCTTCAAATTCATCAAAAAACACATGTGTGTCACCAGTAAAAGCAATACGGATATCATCATCATTGTTATTACTTGATAATTTTTCAATATTTGCAAGATTCACGCCCCTGTCGTCACCTTCAAAATCGATAACATAACTTGAGTAGTCAAACATATCTCCACACGAAGTGAGAAGTAATAGACTACCTAAAAATAATATGTTAAAGATTTTTGTCATTGTTGTTGATGGCTACTGGTAGTTAGCTTTTAGCTTGTTGTTTATTATAGCATTATTGCATTGAATAATTATTCTCCTATATAAAACTCTAGTATTGCAAAAAAACGAATAGATTGGCATTTTCTTGCAAACACTAAATTCCTCTCATCATCATCCTTTCCGAAAATTTAGAAGTAGGGATGCTGGTATTAATTTGTACATTGTCCAATATCATAGTAGTACGGTGATTTTTTTGAACATTTTCCATTTCGGAACTTGTGATAACTAGGAAGCCTGATATTTGTTCAAATTTCTTAATCTTAAGTATTTTAAGGAGGTCTTCATCTTCATCATAAAACTCTTTTTTCAAACCTATGAAGTTATCTTTTCTTACCCATGTTTTGGTTTTCGAATACATATATTCTTCATCTTTTGGGATGCTTACAATTACGAAATAATCAACACCATCAATTGTTTCTTCACCAATGAGTTCATGTGTGTCATCGTCTAACTTACGATCGCCTAAATCATCATATGTAAAGTCAGATCCCATGAAATAATCGCTTTTGCTATCGCTGGAAATTCTTTTTACTTTTTTAAGGGCAGGAAGATAAATCCATTGATCGTCACTTTTGTCATTATCATATTCCCAACTCATGAATGATGTGTTTTTTACATCAGCTGGTGATTGGAAAAACATAATGCTTTTTTCAACATTGCCCATGTCTTTTGTAAATTGTTTAATCTCTCTTATACGTTCTTTGCCACTCTTGTTTATGAGAGTCATGGTAAGGTTGGAGGTTTGGTCATCTCCTGTGGGGAGGTTGTAAACTTGTTCTACAATTTCTCTCCCAGTTAAGTCTTGCGCCGATACTATCGGACTTATTGCAAACAATATTGCAATTAATACTGATGTGATTTTTAGTGTTTTCATTTTCTTTTTTAGTTTATGTTTTTTACCACAAAAGCGCTCAAAGAGTATCAAAAAGTAACACTAAGGATTTTTTCTTCGTGATCCTTAGTGAAACTCTTTGTGTTACTTTGTGGTTAATTTTTTTTAAAATATATCTTTGAAGCTTTTAACAATACAAGCATAATAGTAAGTGTACCCACAAAGCTGGTAAACATGTTAAGCGAAACTAGTGCGCCTAGTTCACGGTTTGGAGGGAATACTGAAAACAGTAGTACCAAGAAGCCAGCAATTACAACTATGGCATTGAATAGTATTGCCCTGCCCGAATGCGACATGGTTTTTTGCGCTGTGAGTTCCACGTCACCTGTTTTAAGTGCATTAATTCGATATTGCTCAATAAAGTGAACGGCATAATCAATTCCAATACCTATGGCTATGCTCGATAGTAGTGCTGTGGTTGTACTAAGTGGAATATCCAAAAATCCCATAACTCCGAAACTAATTAACGCCGTTATAAGAATTGGTACAGCTCCAATTAGTCCTGCTTTAATATTTTTAAACATGAACGACAGTAATACTACTACAATAATTATTGAAAGGATTAGACTCATTATTTGTCCTTCAAGTATTAAATCGGTAAAAATCAAGCCTTTATAACCGCTTCCTGCGTATTTCATTGTAATACCCATTTTCGCAAAATCATCTTCATAGGAATTAATTATGGCTAGGGCCGAATTTATGGCTTTCGAGTTATCGCTTTTTAGTTGAAAAGTAACATTCAACTTTTCGTAGTCGTAATCAACAACCTTATCAAGATTTTCTGGATCGCCCGACATTTCATAAAGCAATAAATATTGGGCAACCATATCCTTACTATTGGGTATAGTATTGAAAGCCTCATCATCAGCATTCATTACTTTATTCATGCGATTAATATAATCGGCTAATGAAAATGAAGTGCCAACTACTTCAAGATCATTTTCAAGTTGGTTTTGCATTTTGTCTACTAACAAAAGTACTTCTGGAGTTTTGAAAGTGTCCTTTTTGCCGTCAGCATCTAAAATTAAGTTTAATGAAGTTGTTCCGCCAAAATGGCTGTTAATAAACTGATCGGTTAAAACAATTTCACTATCCTTTTCAAACTTATCAAGGAAACTTGAATTAATCCATATTTTTTGCATCCCAAATATCGCAAATATTATAATTACTGTGGTAGCAATAATTGAAACTTTTTTATTTCTTATTACTTTTAATGCAAAAATATTTAGATACGACGATTCCTCATCTGCAGTTTTATTCTGTGATTTTTTAAGTTTTGGAAGACCAAAAATCATTATACCAGCAGGAATAATCAGCAATGATAGTAACATGGCAACAAGCACACCAAATGCTGTAAAAACTCCGAAATATTTAATTGGATATACCTGCGAAGTTAAAAGTGAAACAAAACCAACAGCTGTTGTTATGGATGTCATTACAACCGGACTCCACATTTTATTGACCATATCAATAACAGCTTCTTTTTTTCCTGCATCCGGATTTTTGCGCTGGAACAATTGTAAATGGCTGTATAGGTGTATGCCATCTGCAACTCCAATTGCAATAAGCATAACAGGGATCATTGTTGAAACTGCATAAATCGGAATATTTACCATTGCCATTAAACCAAATGTCCAGAGTGTACTAAAAAACACAACCGACATTGTTAGCAATGTACTTCTGATGCTTCTTAGCATGAAGTACAATACAATTGTTATTACCAACAAAACAATTGGTACCATGCGCTTCATGTCGGCAGGGCCAAGTAAAGCCATTGTGCCTTCAACAATTGGCCGACCGGCAACATGTATTTTTATATCGTCGGTTTCAAATGAATCAGCCATTTCAAGAATCTCGTTGTAAAATTCTTGAGTAAATACATCATCCCTAATTTCGGCAATTACAACTGTAACAGTTTCATCAGTTGAAACCAAACGGCCATAAACCATTTCATTATTTTTTACATTTTGCTGTAGTTCTTTGAGTTTTTTTTCTGTTTTCGGAACTCTCTTAAAAAAGCTTTTTACATCCATCCCATACTCATCACCAACAATATTGTCAGCAGTGTACAAAGAAGTAACATCAGATTTTACAATTTCGTCCATTTTTTGTAACACTTTAGTTAATTGTTTTAAAGTGTCAATTGTTGCTGTGTTGTAAATTCCATTTTTATTTTCGATGGCTACTATAATACCATCATTTATTCCAAACCATTCCTCTGCCTGGTCGCTATATATAAAAGCTGGATGATCTTGAGGCATGTATTTATCAAGATTGGTCTCCATTTTCGAGTTTTGACCCATATAGTAAAAGAACACAACACTTAACAGTATTGTTCCCACTATGGAAAGCCATGGTAGATTTAGAGATTTTTTAAGTAGATTTTCCATCTTTAATTACGTTAGTTAGTATTTACTATTTTTTTGTTTCTTAAAAAGAAGGCCGCCATGGGCCTTCAGTTATTTTAATTAATTTGGTGCTTCAATTATAATACTTTAGTTGCTGCAGTTGGTCGGGGTGCTTTTACAACTAATACCCTAACTATTGCGCTACTATTATTGTAAATACAATGTACAATATCTTTGGGGCTTTCCACCAAGCTGTTGGCTTCAACCGTCGTTTTATCTTCACCAATTAGTACTTCTGGTGTTCCTTCTATTACAAAAAAGAAAACATCCACAGGAGTAATATGGGGTTTAAGGCTTTCGCCCGGATTTAATTGTATATGTACAGCCTGCGCCGAATCACTATTATACAGCATTCGAGCATCCACATTGTGCGGGTTTTCTTTAGTCGGTGTTTCTGATACTTTTGATATTTTCATGATTTGTGTTTATTTTAAATTACTATCCGGACAGGCAAGTATTTTCCCAAGTCCTTCAATTAGCTTGTTCCCTTCGGTGCTCAAATTGAAATTATGATTATTCAAATCCCAGCGTTTCACAAGTAACCTAAGCGATCCCATTATCATCAGGGCAAGAGTTTTTAATTCAATGTCTTTTCGTACGTTATTTTCTTTCTGGCCAATGCCAATAATACTCTCAATTGTTTGAGCATGCATATTCAGCACTTCGGTTATTCGTAATTTCAGTATTTCATCATTTTTAAAAATTTCTTCCGAAAAAATAACCGATACCATTGAAGGTGATTGTGAGAACACCTCTAGCATACGCGAAAACATAAAGTTAATTTTTTCAATTGCAGTTCCATCAAAATCTTTCATTACGCCTGAAAGCATCTTCGCCATTTCCTTAAAACTATCAAGTATGCTAAGCAAAATTTCTGTTTTACTCTCAAAATGTCTATAAATACCCGGCTCCGAAATACCAATTGCCTTCGATAGATTTTTAATGGTTAGCCCCTGTATCCCTTTATGATCAATGATTTTGATGGACTCTTCTATAATTTGTTGTTGCCTTTCTGATAGCATCTTTAACAATGTTAGTTAGTATTCACTCGCAAAATAACAACTAATATTTTAATTGACCAAATTTATTTAACATTTTTTATCAAATAGCTATTGTAATAATTTTTTTTTGGCAGCCTGGCGTGCTTTCCGTTAGTAGTTTTTTTATTCAAATTGTGTTTATGTAAGTTGTGCGTTGGCTTCGTTCCTACGCCTACACCAACTAACATAAACTACATTTGCATTTCAAAAAGCTAACACTGCAATCACTGCTGCAGATCCAAGTTCGCAAAACATACAGGTAAATAATAACAATCAGGTCGTTACAATAATCGTATTTGCACTTTTGTCAAATTCAAATTTCATCATTTCAAGTGGTCGGTTTGCAGGTCCTTTAGTGGCATTCCCTTTTAAATCAAATGTTGAACCATGGCACGGGCATAGTAACTTATTGTCAACGGCCTCGTTTATTTTACACCCAAGGTGAGTACATCGTGACGATAGTACTGTTATTTTATCATCATTATTAATAACAATAAAATTATCTTGAAAGCTAATTCGTTTATTTGTTTCTAGTAGTAGTGAAATAGTTCGACGAGTATCAATTTTCTTTTGCGTAACAATCATCTTATCCCACAAAGCAACCGTACCAATTGCAAAAGCTGCAATTACTGATTTTAAGAAGTAACGACGATTTTGTTTTTTATGTTTCACATTAAAATTCATCATCTTCCTGCTGATCCATTGAGCTACCTTGACGTTCGCGATCATATTTCTCACAATCAAACTCTATCATTACATCTCTCAACGGTTTATCAAATTCACCCTGACTTATTCCAAGTGATGGGTCATCATAAACTTTTCTCATGTAAAGAGCCCAAATTGGCAATGCCATATTTGCTCCCTGTCCAAGGGTAATGGTTCTAAAGTGCACACTACGATCTTCGGCACCCACCCAAATACCTGTAGTAAGGTCGGGTGTAATTCCCATAAACCAACCATCCGATTGATTTTGTGTGGTTCCTGTTTTACCCGCAATTGGATTGTAAAATCCGTATTTATATCTAAGTCTAATACCAGTGCCACTTTCAACAACACCTTGCATTAGTTTTAGCATTTTATAGGCAGTAACTTCATTCATGGCTTCGGTTTTTTCAGGCACAAACCGTTCCAATACGTTACCATTTTTGTCTTCAATTTTTGTGATAAATGTTGGTTTAACATATACGCCTTTATTGGCAAAAGTATTCATTGCGCCAACCATCTCGTAAAGCGATAAATCAGGAGTACCAAGTGCTATGGAAGGTACGGCTGGAATGTCTGATTTAACACCCATCCTACGTGCCATTTGCCTAACCGATTGAGGTGAAAATCTGTCAATAAGATAAGCCGAAATCCAGTTATTAGAGTTAGCCAAAGCCCATTTCAAAGTTACTTCTTCACCAATTCGCTTGTTGCCTGAATTACGCGGCGACCAAAAAGTTCCATCGTAAAGTTCAACACTATATTTAATATTCGAAACTTTATAACACGGAGTATATTCTCCTTCCTGCATGGCAAGTGTGTAAAGGAATGGTTTGAAAGTTGAACCCACTTGTCGTTTACCCTGAACCACATGGTCAAATTTGAAATACATATAATCAATACCTCCAACCATGGCTCGCACATAACCCGTTCGTGATTCCATGGATAATAGTCCGGCTTG
>JASFZK010000026.1:0-13104 GCA_045267845.1 Bacteroidota bacterium
TAGAAGACAAAATGATTGAACCCATGGATGCCATGGCAGTAATATTAACACATAAACTAATAACTATCAAAGAAGAAAACTCAACAAAAGACATAGAAAAAATTGATTTCCCTGGCCACTTTAATCAAGTACTGATAAATAAGTTAATGGAGCCTATAACATCACATAAACCACATGAAAGTCTGCCTGAAATATCAGGATATGCACTTAAACTAATGAGGGAAATACAAGATTAATTGTTATATATTCTTCACTCTGCTAAAGCTTTGATTTCCCTGCCTAGTTGGTTAGGCAGGCTTCCTGGGTTTCCCTTTATGGAATCTAGTTACTCGAAATTACAGCAAGGTTTTGGATGCAAGAGACACGAACCAAGAGCCAGCAATATTAAATTCAAAATATTGCATCCAACATCTTGCATCTTGCATCTTGATTCCTGAATCATGATCCTACTAATGACAACTATTGTAATTTACTGTGTATTTATTTATTACGCCCCAATGTTGAGTATTGAGTGTTGAATGTCCAATACCGAATATTGAATATTGAAGTTGGTCTACTACTTCATTCAAAATTCATTATTCAATATTTATTCCTTTGTCGTATCACCTGTCTGCCGATCCAGGCAGGCTTTATGGATTCCTTTTTTCGGGGTCTAACTGCTCAAAATGACAATGAGTTATTGCTTCAATCAAATCACATACTAGCGACTTTTTTAACAATTAAAACATGAATTATTATAGAGCGGAGGGAGTTCACAAACCTACTAGGTCAACATACAAACGAACATAAATGAAGCGGATAAATAAATTATTTACCATTTTTCAGCCCAACAGCTTGCGAAAATCCAATTAGAAAGGCATAAAATATAATATGTCTAAAAGAAATACATATTTCATGCACTAGAGTTGCATAACTTTAGCGCTAAACATTGTAAACTTTAGCGCTAAAGTCAACTGATTTGTCTGCATATAATAGTACATACATGCGTTTAAAAACTAAAAACATTTATATGAAATTTGAGTGGAGTAGTTATTTGGTATACTTATTACTTGTATAAAAATGGAATTATACTATTTTTTCTAAATTTAACTGTGTTTAGCTTATTTCGAAATTCTTTTCCAGGACGAAACTTAAGATTCAAACCAACAATAAGTTTTTCATTAAAATCTTCAAGAGTATTGGCTCCTTTACTTGATATTGTAACTCTAAACGAACCGAAATCACCTAGACTTACCATTCTACCCTCAATTAACTTATCAGGTATAACTTGCAATAAACCCTCGATTACAGCCATTGTATCCATCATACTAACTGTTGATTCTTTTGATATTATTCTGGCAAGCTCTCTTATACTGGTCATCCCTTGATTTTGAGCAAAAGCATAGTATTTGCGAGAATCCATAATTGCCTGTGGGTTCACTCTTTCTTTAATTGTATATTTAACCATGATAGTTTGTTTTAATTGAAAAAAACATACTGATTTCAAATTCGTAAGTAGTCATATTTACATATATTTTTCAAATATAAACATAAGTATGTCTGGTAGTTACATCGTGTATAATTTTTCATAGTTCTGCGTTCTTTTGCACCCCTATTTTTTCATTAGCTAAAAAAACATGTTGTTACCCATCAAATTTGTTGTGAAAGTGAATGGTACAATTATCAGAAAAATAAAGTAATTACAAAGGGGCTGGCAGCTTTTGAAAGTGAACCTTGTCAATACAACAAGTATAAATATCTACTGTAGATAGAGTTTTTAATAAAATGAGTTCCCTGCCTAGCTGGTCAGGCAGGCTTTGCTTTGCTCCAGGAGGACAAAGTCATACTTTTGAGAAGCCAATCGCCAACAGCCAACAAGCTTATTCCTCCAGTTTCTCCTTTTTTAATTCATATAGTTTTTTACCGCCATATGCAGCGCCCAAACCAATAAGTATAAACAATCCGCCTCCAATTGGAGCGTTACCCCCTGTTTGGTTACCTGTATCACCATGAGCAGGTGGTGGAGGTGGTGGAACTTGGGCAAATAGATTCGTTGTTGTTACTGATGCTATAATTACGAGTAATGTTATTATTGTCTTTTTCATTTTTTAATGAGTTTGTAAAGTTCGTAAAGTTGAAAGTTCTTAAAGTTATAAAGTTTGTAAAGTTTGTAAAGTTGTTGTCATCTCGAACGTAGTGAGAGATCTCCCAAAAACAGGGTGCTTTCCTCAGGAGATTTCTCCCTACGGTCGAAATGACAACTGGTTATTAGACCCGCCAACAGCCATTAGCTAAAAGCCAACCGCCAACTTACCTCAAATACACTTTTTTATTAACTACGCCATTATTTGTTACAATGTTTACAATATAATATCCTGATGGTGCGGTAACCATAAGTTGCTGATTAGTATCACCTGTTAGTTTTGTGTTTACAATTACTTGTCCGTACATATTTACAACTTTTACATCGCCACTAAGGTTATGTTTGTTGAAAATGTTAATTGTTTTGTTTGATGACCATATTTGTATTAGCTCTTGTTGAGCTATTGGTTCATCTATGCCAAGTGGTGAAAAATGTATATTAAAACGCTCGGGATTATCATTTTCAAATGCAGTAAAAAAGTAAACAGGGTTTTGTGTTAGATTATGGTTTTTGCTTATCTTTTTATCCAATAACCAAACATCCATGTCCATATTTTCGTTTTCATACATTTCGATACTAAAATTCAATCCTTCATTTTTTATAAAAGTAAATGGGATTGTTGTGGTTTCTGATACATCAGGCATACTGTTAACCGACATTGGCATATTATCGATTTTTGAATAAAACTGCGGAGCGTAGCCAGGTAAGAAATCACCATCGTATTCTGATTCGTAACCTGTAGTAGATTCAGGGATGAATAATAGCTGACTTTCTTGAAAAGATGGATTATCAATATTATTTGCCTTTAATTTAACAATTGGAAAGTCTGCACCTTTATAAAAAGTACCTCCATGGGTTCGCTTACTTTTTGGTATTGTTATCAAAGCCCCATCTGCATCTGCCTGAACCATAAATCCATTTGTTGCAGGAATAATTCCTGTTGCAGCTGCTGTTATTGATGTATAGGATTGGCCATCTTCATTCCAAATGTTTATGGTACCACCAATATCTGATTTGAACCAAAATATATCCCATGTTAACCCACTTGAAAATGGGTTCCCCAATAAGTGCCAACTACGGTTAGTACCTCCATCAGTTACATCTAATCCGGTTATTGTAACATTATCTACATTTAATGTTCCAGTAAAGTCCTTAGTATCTGTTGTTTTATAGGCTGCCATATAACCATAGCCTAATTCAAATGTTGTACTTCCATTTACATCATTAAATGATGGTGAATCGCCAGTTTTAAAGTTAACCCATAAATTATGAGGTTCGCTCCATGCGTAAAAATCATATTCATCAGCAGGATCAACTGTAAAATTACCTTGTATGGTATAATCAGCAACAGGTGAACTTAAAAAATGCCATCCATCATTCCATGTTTCCCAAGTAGCCGCAGCTATATACCTTTCTATTACAACGTCTCCAGTGGCTGTGCCGTTCACAATTAATGAACCTGTTCCGCTACTTGTACTTTGCAAGGTTAATGTAGCACCGCTTTCAACTGTAAGGTTGTCACAATCGGCTGTTTGTGTTGCCCCAATTACAGGGTCGGTGGCAAGGTTGGGGATTGTGATATTGTAACTTGATGTTGGAACCATATCAGCATCCCAATTACCAGCTGTATTCCAGTCTGTTGTACTCGCACCAGCGTTCCATGATATTTCTGCATAAACAGGATCGGTATTTGAGTTATACTCATAGGCCCCCATATCAATTGTACCTGTGGTTTGATAGTTGGTTTTTAATAATTTCCTACCATAATCATTACCACGTATATCATAGGTTTCTGTATTTGCTGCATCACTACCAACATCAGCACATGGCGAAGGACTGGTAAGACGATAATCATCATTACCAATATCTGCAAATAATGGGTTTAACCTGATATTGTTGCTACCTGTGTACCCATCTTCATCAATATCACTATAAGAAGCATTAATTGTTGAGCTGTTATTATAAATGTTATTTCCAGATGAAGATGTATTATCCCAGAGAATACAATTATTTATTGTGACTGTACTATTCCAAGCATAAATGCCTCCTCCGTCCAAACCTGCAGAATTACTAACTATTGTTAGATTATTTAAAATAGCACTCCCATCTATAAAAAAACCACCACCCATTGCATTGCTGTTAGCTACATTATTAATTATCAAGCAGTTTGTAAAAGTAGGTGTTCTAGATCCATCTATATAAGCTGCACCGCCCTTGCTAGTTGCGGAATTACCTGTAAAAGTACAATTTATAAAAGATGTAGAGCCTATGTAAACAGTAACCCCTCCACCAAACCCAGAACTACAACTTGAGAAGGTGCAATTTATTATTGCTGCCACATCATCAACTCTGTCCATATATAACCCTCCACCATAAGAGATACTTGAATTACTAATAAATGTACAATTGTCGATTGTAGGTTCCTCATTGTAACTATACATACCTCCACCATTATTATGAGGGGCACTTCCTCCATCAGCATTACCTTTTGTAATTGTAAAACCGTCAAGTATTGCTGTATTATCTAGGCTCAAACCAGTTGGATGATAAAACACATGGTAACAATTATCAGAATCATCATCAACAGTACCAACATCACCACTTAATATTGTTTCATTTGCCCCACCGGAGCCATAATCAGTACGTTGCGAGGTTGCAGTCTCGTCACCTGCAAAACCACCATATATTTCAACACCATCTATCATACGAAAATGATAGTAGCGTGAAGTATTTGTTAAATCGTAGGCTGAACTTGGTTTATAAGTACCGGCAGCTACCCAAATTTCACCACCAGATGCCGCAATCTAATGCATCTTGAAATGCTGTTGTTGATGAATTAAATGCATTTACCCATGATAAACCATCGTTATCTCCAGTACTAAGACTATTATTTACATAATAAATTGGTCCCAAAGGATCAGTTTCAAATTTATATTCATAAGCACCCATATCAATTGTACCAGTACTACCATCTGTTTTGCTTAATTTACGTCCAAAATTGCTACCACGTATATCGTAGGTTTCGGTGTTTGCAGCATCACTACCAACATCGGCACAAGGCGATGCTCCGGTAAGTGAATAAGGATGTGAAGCATTTTGTGCTGAGTTTGCAAATAGTGGGTTTAAGTTTATGTTGTCTGTGCCAGTATAACCGCCTTCAATATCACTATACAAAACAGTAATTGTTGCCCCACCTTCAACTACAATATTTCCACCTATGTTACCCCATACGATGCAATTACTCAATGTTGCAACTGAGTTTTGTTTAAACCTCAAAGCACCAGCACCAGTCGTTGTAGTATTATAAGCAAAAGTGCAATTAGTAATAACAACATCTGTACAATTATCAATATTTACTGCTCCGGCATATAAACCAGTATTGTTATCAAACAAACAATTAGTAATAGATAAATTATCCGCTTTATAAGCATGAATTGCTCCACCAGACATAGTGGATGTACTAATATTATTATTGGAAAATGAGCAGTTTTTAACAATTGTGGAGGTATATCTAATATATAAAACATTTCCATAATTAGCTTGATTATTAGTAAAGATACAATTTTTAATAGTTGGGGCAATAGTCGTACCACCACTAACACTAAAATTAGACATTGCACCGCCTCCATTATGCGGAGAACTCGCATCAGCATTACCATCTGAAACTGTAACTCCATCTAAAATTGCTGTGTTTGATAATGTCAATCCATTTGGATGATAAAACACATGGTAACAATTATCAGAATCAGAATCAGTACCAACATCACCACTTAATATGGTTTCGTTTGCCTCACCAATACCATAATCAGTACGTTGTGAGGTTGATGTTTCGGTACCGGCAAAACCACCATATATTTCAACACCATTTATCATTTGGAAATGATACCCTCTTTCAGTATTTGGAGAGGCTATGTTTAATCCATAATCGTAACTTGGTTCATAAGTACCGGTAGCTAACCAAATTTCATTTCCAGCAACTGCAATATCTAAAGCATTTTGGAAAGAAGTATAAGCATTTGCCCAAGATGAGCCATCACCACTTGCATCATCATCAACATATATTGGGATTGCACCGCCAACTGATGAGACATCGAAAGTATTTCCATTCAACGTTCCGGTATATGAATTTGCAGAGGCATCAGATGCGTCTGTACCAGAAGTTTCGTTAAGTTTAAAATAAGTAACAAGGTTGGTCTCTAATGTTGGGTTGCTTAATTCGGAATACATATTAGCACTAATCTCAACTAGGGTACGAACATCACTCCAAATACGTACTTCATCTATTATTCCTGCAAACGGGGCTGATCCACCATCACTCGCCCCTATTGTCATCGTGGTAGAAGATTCAGCATCGCCAGTTGGCGAACTATTGTCAGTTATTAAGACACCATTTTTATATGCTTTCAAATTAGAACCATCATAAGTGCCCACTAAATGATACCAAACACCTGCTTCCAAAGTACCAAAACTTGCTGCATAGTATGTACTATTATTATAAAATTCTAGAGCTCCTCTATAACCGGGATTACTATGACCCCAATTTATTACAAAATTTGATCCTCCATCAACCACTCTTTCGATATCAGAAGTTGAAGGTGCTGCCTCACCTTTTACCCAACATTCTACTGACCAAATTGCAAGACTTGGATCGTAATTTGTATTGATATAATCATCTGTGCCATCAAAATCGACACCTCTCTGTTGTGCAGAGGCAATTACTGTTATGCCCATGAGAGCAATTAAAATTATAGTAAGTTTTTTCATGATTTAGTGGTTTTTAAATAAATTACTATTTGATTGTTAAAACTACTAAATATTAAGACTATTTTATTGTAATTATGTTAATATACGCCCCTACAAAACCATAATGTTTATGTTTAATATGCTATATATCTGTATTGTAACGTGCCTAATATAGCCTGATTAATTCATAAATAATGACAAAACAATTGTTGCTATTACCATCTTAGTATTTTATAGAGAGATCCTTCGCTTTGCTCAGGAGGACAAAGTCACGCTTTTGCGAGGCTATAACAAGACCCATATTACAAGTCCATTTGGCAAATCCATATGGCTATCTTGTCGTTCTGAACGCAGTGAAGAAACTAATATTAATATTAATATAGTATAGATCCTTCGCTGCGCTCAGGAGGACAAAGTCACGCTTTTGGTTTTTAGCTTTTAGCTTTTAGCCAATAGCTAGCAGCAAACAGCCAACCGCATATGCCCAGGCTAGGGCTTTTTCAATTCGCCATTAAGATTTTGGCTTGGGGTAAGGTTCATCTTTTTTCGGATACGATAGCGTATTGTTTCGGTTGATTTAACAGAATTATTGGTAAGTATAGCTATTTGTTTACTTTGTAGGTTTAACCTAATCATTGTACATAATTGAACTTCGCGTGGTGTAAGGGTGGGGGTTACTAACAGTAAATTTTTTATAAAATTTGGGTAAATGAATTTAAAGGCAACTTCAAATTCTTCAAGTGGGTTTTTTAATTTTGTATTCTTATAATTATATAGTAAGTCCTCCAGTTTTTTACGGTCGCCAATGCTCCGCAGTTTGCTTTTAAAATAGTATAACTCATCGGCTAATTTAATAAAATTATTTTCGTTTTCGGCTATTAACAGAGCTTTTGATGTAACTTGCTGATGCTTTAGTTTTAGATTTAATTCGGTACGCTGTAGAATTAGTTCGTGGTTTTTTTGTTTTATTTGTAATAGTTCATTTTCCTTTTTTAGGTTTTTTGCTTTAAACTTAATTACAAAAAATAGTATTATTACTATTATAATAATGAATGTAATTAAAATTGCCAATATATGTAACTGATAATCACTTTGTTTACTTTCATAAGTAAGAATTTTTATTGACTCATCTTTTAGCTTCACAGAGTATTTTGTTTCGGCATCAGCAATTTGGGATAAGTACTCATTTTTGAAAATGCTATCGGACAATATTTCATATCGCAAGAAATAATTCATCGAATCATCTACATGCATATATGACAATTTAATTATTTGAGCCAGTATATTCTTTTCATCCTCTGTTTGCTTTTGTATTTTAAACAAAGCAAGTGCTCTAAAAAGGTGGTTTTTGGCTTTATTAAAATCATTATCCCTAATCTCGTTTAGAGCCATCCCGCCTAACGCCTTTGCTATACCCTCTTTAATATTGTTTGCTACACAATAATCGTAAACTACATACAATGCGCTATCTGCTTTTTTGTAGTTTCCATTTTCGGAATACGCATTCGAAATGTTGTAAGTACCTATGATTACTCCAAATTTATCATCAATTTTTTCATATAATGCAATTGACTTATTAAGTATAATAATGGCAGAATCGTATTGCTCATCGTTTTTATATAAAACACCAAGGTTGTTGTAATTAATTGCAAGATTATAGTTGTTTTGTAAGGAATCGTTAATGGCAATTGAATTTTTTAAATAATATGCTGCTCTCTCTGTAAGTGATTGTTCGGCAAATACATTTGAAATGTGATTGTAAACAATTGCAATATTAACAGCATTATTAATTTTTTTATATTGGATTATTGCCTTTTGATAGTAATAGTATGATGAATCGTATTGGTTTTTTTTATTCATTATATCACCAAGTCCTTTATAAATTGCCGCAATAGTAGTAGTATCGTTCATTTTTTTGCAGATAGTTAGCCCCTTATTAAGAAAATAATTAGTTGTATCATATTTTTGTAAATCGAAATATGATTGTGCGAGCTGTTTATATGTTTGGGTTAAAATACTTGAGTCTTTTAGACTTGTAGCCATTGCCAAAGTTTTTCCTAATTCAATAATGGCAGAATCGTGCAAACCTTTGCGATTTAATATGTAACCAATAATAATTTGGGATTCCATTTTTAAACTGTCGTTATTAATAGAATCAGCAAGAGCAACAACTTTTTGGGCAATTACCAAGGCACTATCAGGATTTGTTTGGGGCAGATTGTTTGAGTTAGACTTATTAAATAATTCAATTAGCTCATTGTTTTTTTTACTTAGCTTAACAGGATTGTTAACGCATGAAAACGTGATTATTAAAATAAGTATTACACCAACAAACTTCATTCTCTAATTTTTAAAAAAGTTTATAATTACAAATATATTATTTCTTTGTATAACTGTATGATACTTTAAAGATTTGACTAAATTATTTTTTGACTACTTAATGGTTATAAGAAACAAGATTGTCATATTTTATTCCAAATTTTACATATATCTTATAGGAGTTTCATAGGGGTCACCTTCGGACTACCCATCGGTCATTAATCTATCATCGATTTGATACAAGCACAGTACATTATTCAAGTTACTAAATAAAAAGCACTCCTAATACCTATATCCTTCATCCCTACTTACACCGCTTCAAGCGTCCACGCTTGTATACTGAACACTGGTAGGCTTGAAGGATTAGTCCAATAATTTTCATTGCTTTCATATAATGCTGAGAGCTAATACTTTAGAAATAGTTTTCAAGCGTGGACGCTTGAAACAGGAGTGGACGCTTGAAACAAGGTACGGTGGAAGGTTGTTACAGCTGAAAAAACTGGATTGTATATTGAAATCATGTAATGCTCTATTTATACAAGGTTATAATGCTGGAATGATTCAATGTTAACAATGCTACAATAAACAATTCGACAATAGTATAATGGTATAATGCGATAATGCTTAAATAAACAAATTACCAAATAAATGAATAAACAAAAACACTATGTTTAATCAACCACCATACCAATAGTAAACAGCCAATAGCTAGCAGCTAACTGCCAATAGCCAAAAAACCGCATACTTTCAATACCTACTATTTTGCAACCGGATGATCCTCATGAAACTGGAATAACCTCGACTCCAAATCAACAAACTGATTGTACTGAATTAATGATGTACAAGCCCGTATACCTTCTACTCTTTCGCTACCAGTTATTAATAATGAAATAGCACTTATTCCGTAATAAACCAGCTCATTCAATAATTCTTCAGCATCCATACCCGGATATGAAAATGTAAAATAAAATCCATCTGCAATTGGCTGATCAATGTCTGTGTGATACACTATTTCGAAACCATTATCAATAAACAGCTTTTTCATTATTTTCGCCTTCTTGCCGTAATCAGCTACTTCTTCAATAAAATTTAAACTGCCATTATTAACTGCCTTAAGCATAGCTATTAATGCATACTGGGCCGAGTGTGAAGTGCCTGAACTGAGTGGGTAAAGTGTACCAAAAATCATGGCATATCCAAACTCATCCGATGGGTAGAACTCCAGCAAATCATTAAATCTATTTTTGAACAGGTTATCCGAAATAACCAACATGCCAATACGCTCACCAGCATAGCTAAATGCTTTTGAACTCGAAATAAACAATATATAATTATCAGTATATTTAGCAACAGTAGGCTGGAATGGTGCAACACCAGGCACTGAATAATCTTTACGGAAATCCATACCAAAATAAGCCAGATCTTCCATAATTACAATATCATATTTAGTTGCCAACTCACCAATTATTTTAAGCTCGTCATCGTTAAAGCAAATCCATGATGGATTATTTGGATTGGAATAAATTACCGAATGTATTTTTCCAGAACTAAAATACGACTCTAACTTTTCTCTTAGTTTCTCTCCTCTATAATTATAAACATCAAAACTCTCAAACTTTAAATTTAAAACACGATGTTGCATTTTATGAACTGGGAAACCTGGATCAATAAATAATGTTGTATCGCGTTCCTTGTGTAACCTGCTCAACAACAAAAATGAAGCAAACCCTCCTTGCATCGACCCAACTGTTGGTAAACAGCCCTCTTCACGTACTTCAATGTCCATAAAAAGTTTAACAAATCTGGATATCTCTGTTTTCAATTCAGCTACTCCCTGTATATCAGGATATTTGGCAGCAACACCCTTCTTAAGGGCATCAATCTGTCCTTGAACACCAACTTCAGTAGGTGGTAAACCAGGAATTCCCATTTCCATTCTAATGAACTTTTCCCCTGTGGATTTCTCTATCTCATCAACAAGCTTTTTAATCTCTCGTATTGAGGCTTTTCCAATAGATTTAAGTCCACTTTGGGCTATTTTTTCTTTAACTATATCAAAATTTATAGGTGTATTTTTCATGTATTTTTTTTATTTTGCTGTTAGCTTTTGGCTATTGGCTTTTGGCGGCTAGCTTTACAAACTTTCAACTTTAAAAACTTTCAAACTCTTTACTTTACAAACTTTTAACTTCCAAACTCTCTCCATCCTTCCCCATCATATCAGCAATTGCCAATATAGTTCCCAATGCAATTCCAAGCAAGGCGGCAAAAAGTACTTGAAAATCTAAAGGCAATAAAAAAGTAATCGTGTGTGCCGGGATCCAGAAAAATGGAATAGTCTTTTTAAACACAAAATTCCATTGAACATTCCAGTCCAAATTTACAAAATATTTCTTAAATTTTATGGGAGTAAAAAAACCAACTATTGTTCCTCCATTGGCTAATATGTGCATGTCGGTTATTTTATGAAATGTCATCATTACAGGTGCGTAAATAACATTCATGGCAACACTTATGCTGAAAGCAACCAACAATTTTTCAAAGGTAAATGAACTAACCATTACTTCCTGTGCATGCTCTAGCCCAATTGATTGTAAAAAAACCGGAGTGCCCGTTGCAAAAATTACAAATGCAATCTTAATTGTAATTCCCAAAAAGCCCCAGACAATCATTCGAGGTAATATACCAAACCCATTTTTGTAATAGCTTCCAGTTTTAATACGCAGACCAATAACTTCGCCCATTGTAGCAAGTATGGCAAACTTCACAAAAGAGGTAACCAGACCATGGTCATGATTAAAATTAATGTAAAAATCTAAAATATCTTTGCTCAGAGCAAATGGCACAAACAATAATATTGCTCCACAAAAAAATAATATGTCCTTACACTTAATCATTTTCACAAAATGTTTATTCTATTATACAATGGTTTAATTATACAATTATAACATTACACCATTGTATCATTATACCATTGTACCATTAATTCATTATATCATTATTTTTTTTCAACCCTTACCCTTGCATCAACTGCCACAACATTATCTTTACTCCCAAGCAGTGGGTTCAAATCCAATTCAACAATCTCAGGGGCAGCTTGTACAAGAGCAGATAATCTTACAATAATTTCAGCAAACTTATCCTCATCAACAGGATCCATACCACGCACCCCTTGAATTATTTTATAACTTCTTAATTTTTTAATTTCTTTAATTACTTCAACTTTGGAAATAGGTGCCAGTACAGCTCTTACATCTTTTAATACTTCAATAAAAATACCGCCCAAACCAAATAGCAACATATGACCAAATTTATCTTCCTTATTAACGCCAGCAAATAATTCAGTGCCAGATAACATTGGCTGTAATAATACACCCGTTGCATCAGCAATGTTCATCATACGTTCCATCTCAGAAATAACTGTTGGCATATCTTTAATATTTAACGATACGCCGCCTACATCTGATTTATGAACAGGGCCAACAACTTTCATTACCAAAGGAAAACCTACCTTTTTGGCAGCAGCATCAATATCTTCAACTTTGCTTACAACTAACTCCAAAGCTCGGTTTATCCCCGCGGCATCCAGTAGTTGCTGAAGAGGTTCGGGTGGCAAATAACCATCTTTTGCACCATCAATTATGCTTCTTATTTTAGCAATATCAACATCGATTTCAGTTGCCACCTCACTTGATGGTTTTTCAGTATTACTAACTCTAACAAGTGCATTACCAAGGGTTACTTCATCAGGAAAATAAACACCACCACCTGTCACAAAAGCATCAACTTCATTTTTAGCAGTTAACACCGACGGAAGTACCGGATAAATTGGTTTTCGTGAATTGGATATTTTATGTGCCAATAGTTCATAAACATCATAAATATCAAATAATCCAGGAGTACCAAAAATCACAACCATG
>JASFZK010000027.1:0-4298 GCA_045267845.1 Bacteroidota bacterium
AGGTACTCAAAGCCAATATTGATGGCGGTTGTGCGCAAATAAGCTAAAACTGTTTGTGGATTGTTAATGTTTCCTTGTTTTAATTTGCTGATAACTAACATAAAGCTGTCTTGCACTATGTCTTCGTGGTTATTGGATCGCGAAAATTTTTTACGGATGATAAATAGCAACCACCGATAATTAATCTGCACAAACTTGTTACTGGCAATCTCATCACCTTGTGTGATTTTTATTGCTAATTCCCCAGATAATAGTGAAACACTCTTTGTTTTTATGTTTTCTTCAGACTTTGATATGGTCATAACCCCTAAAATATCATTATTAAACTTTTTATTTATCATACCTTAATTGCGATAGTCCTGTCGAGTGTTAATTTAACTTAACAATAGGTGTTAACAGCCATAACATTCTCTCACTTTAAAATAATTTCATAATATTTCTGAAGTTTTATTTCTAACACCACTTCAATGTATGCCCTTACTTAGCCCATTTATGAAAACATAAAAACAGCCTACCCAGGTATTGGGCAAGCTGATTTTTATTGTCAAATGAGCGTATTGATCATTATGCAAAACAATGATTTTTCATAATCTTAATTTTCAAATCCATCTTTAAATATAATGCCATTAATACAGACATTAGGTTGCTCATCTGCCACTTGCAGCTCTATATCGGTAATGGTAATGGTATCGGCCCAAAAACCACGTTCAATAGAAGCACCATCAGTTCCATAGGTAATGGCTAATTGAACGGGATTCCCCGCATATCCAGTAAATGTACCTGTTGACCAAGAGCTTTCTGCCCATGAACTTGCTGTACCAGCCCAGCCTTCAAATTGACTGTTACAACCAGTATAACTTGAGGAAACCGTAGCATTGTAAGGACGACCACCTGTTGGTGTTATTAGATTTTCAGTGTTATTCTCAAAAACTGAAACATGCGCCCTATCCCACCAAATTCCACCTGATATATTTTCTATATCATAATTGGTTTGCATTGAAAGAGTAGATGTATTACTAAATTTAATTAGTGGTGAAAGAATTTCATCACATTGGTTATCTAAAAAAGTGGATGACCTTAGTGCAAATGAACCACTAGCTGCTGAACCTGAAGTTCTATCAAAAGTACCCCGATTTACTGTCCACCCCTCATAATCAGTTTCAAAAGAGAATGTTTTTGAGGCTTGAAATTGGTCATTACTTTCTGTATTCTCAATTGAAACTATGCCACATTTTACCTCAGGTGCTAACTCTGCTGAAGTGACACAGACTTTAAAATCAATAACGTCATTGAAGCTTAAATTCTCACCTTTAAAACTAAAACCATTATTTGTTAATGTACATTCGGCTAAACCTGAAGAACTTATGTTGTTGATAACTATTGATGAATTAATGCTTGGATGACTAATAGATTCAACACTTTCTATAACTACTCCATTAGCTATACCTGTTCCCAAATTGGCTATGCTAAAATCAACTGTTGCCTGTTCACAATTATCTAGATAATTATCTCCATCTCCAGTATTAACTGTTAATACTGTGCTCATAATATCTAGCCCAAGGTTAGCTCCTGATGTTGGGGTTGCAGAGGTACAAGTACTTGCTACGCCTAAACAGCTGGCACCAGATCCCATCGGAATGACTATGTATGAATACTCTCTGCCGTTAGAAAGCCCAATATCTTCAAATTCAAGGGCAGTAGTTTCACCAATTAATGTCTTACCATAATCACAAGCTTGTACACCTTCTGTTCTATAAATCCGATACCCTGAAGCATTGGCAATGGTATTCCATGATAAATGTACGGTTCTATCTGTAGTACTGACGATAACTGTAGGTGCCGTTAAAGGTAATCCAGAACATCCACTGTCTTGAACTGTAGGTGTAGGACATGCAATACCATGGCGGTCAAAAGCTTCGAATATTGCAGTCATATGAGGTGTACCATTGGCAAGATTTCCATCATCATCATCCGCTGCTAAATAATTTAAATAACCTCCGTCAGCATTACATCCGTCTCCAACTCCAGTACCTGCTGAGCAACTATACCAGTCACCGACTAAACCTGCACCTTGAAAAGTTAACTGAACAGCCATTTCTCGCGCGGTATCTGTACTCATATTATAAGGCGGAACTTGCAAATCACGGTTCCATAGATCCCATAAAGACTCAGCAGCAACGGCACCTTCACAATGTACAATACCGCCACAAGGAGAGGGTCCACTGCCACAATTGGCATCTATCCATGACAGTGTATGTGGTTGACCTGATGCTCTTTTTTCCCAATCAATATCTCGTACACCATCACATTGAGTACAAGCATCACCAAATCCAGTGCAATTTGTACCTTCACGAAAATTTCGACCTATACACGATGTATTTAACCGCAAAGAAGCAAATATATCTGCTATACCTTCAGGTGGGTTTGATACACCTGGGTTTGCATCACTGGCATCCATTCCATGCCCCCATTCGTGATCAAATACACCAGCAATTTCTCCAGTATTAGCACAACCTCCTCCTGAAGTAAAAAATCGAAAACCTCCCGCTCCACCTGATGCGTTACAATTATCATTAATATTCATTTGTGATGGCACTGGATTTCTTAACCATTCATTATTGGGCAGTTGAGCTTGAGCCATTTCAACAATTCTATTAAGTTCATAATAACCAGAACGACTGGAGTGTGTATTTCCATTGGAACCAGAACCAACAGGTGTCGCACAATCGGTTCCAGATCCAGAGCCTAAATCCAAAATAGGACCAGTTCCAGTTTCTATTGTAGCTCCACAAGTATCAATCATAGTTATATATTTACCCTCTAAAGTAGTACTCATATCACCAGTTAGACAAGCCATAACATTGCCTCCTGTATCCGTGTAATATGTTTGACCAGCTACTAAAATATTAGCAAATGGCATAGGAGATGTCACTTCAACACCATCAGGAGTCACACCATCATTACTTAATGGAAATTGACCACCAATTAATTGTCGAGTACTGGCATAATTTGATTTGTCTTCAAATGCCACTAATTCACCAGAATGAGCATCTACTAATGCTTCCCATTGTGCTAAATCATCTGATTTGAACTGAGATTTAATCGCCCAAACTAATCTAAATTGCGTACTTATATCAGAAACGGGAATATACAATAAAGATGTCTTGCCCCATTTAACTTGAGTCGCCAAGTCTCCAAGATATTGAGTTATATTTTCACGAGCAGACTGTTGTGATATTGTTGCTACATCACTGGTGTTAACATCACCCCAGTTTCGAGTCCCAAACAATGTCAAATTACCATGATTAATGACAGCATTAATAAATGAATCGCGCACAGGTACTCCATTGACAAAGCGTTTAGCATTTATTTGAACCAAATCACCTCCCTTAAAGATGGTAATAGTACCCGGCTTTTGTAGTTCATTAAGGTCAATACCTAACGATGGCTTATTGGCAATTAAAAAATTTATAAAAGCCTCCCATGCTATTTTTTTATGATGATTTATATCTGTTGGAGAGTTTTTTCCAGCTAATTTTGACCATTTCAAAGTATTTTTTTGCCCATTGCCTGGTAATAATGGAATAGAAGTAAAAATAGTGCCAAATCTACCAGATCTAACATCCAAAAATGCCGACTCTGGAGTAACACCCAATTCGGTCAAATTTGATAACCTTCGTGCAAAATCAGGGCCACTTGCCTGTGATGCGTGCAAATAAACCTGACTAACTGCAAGGTCTGCATGTCTAAATGTTTTTTCTCTCAAGTCACTTGTTTGTGGTGATTTAAAAGCAAAAGAATGGGTTGAAAAAACTATTAAAAAAACAAAAACAATGTGTTTTAATCTAAAGTGTGACATAACTACTCCGTTAAGTTCATCAATAAAATTGGTCAGCTAGTCTATCAGAACTACTAAAGATTTACTAATAAAATTTATATATCAAATTATTATATTCAACCCCACAATTTGAAGCGCGTTTTAAATATTTTTCTAAGTGCGATTCAGATTAATTAGTAAATTAATTCTGTAAAAATTCAATGATATATATGTTGAAATAATTGTATCTGGACACTACCAATTTTTAGGACTGAACCTGAATTGAGAATGCTAAAGAACTTTGCATATGAATATTGAGGTTTTCAGAGACGATGAACGTGGCCCATCTTTCGCACAAGTTTTACGAAAAATATTTGGCTCTAAATTTGATATTACGAGATATAGAAACCTGTTTACATTTAAAGCAATTAAACAAGATTAACTTATTGTTTAATTTAGGTATTATTGAATAATGAAATGT
>JASFZK010000028.1:0-27699 GCA_045267845.1 Bacteroidota bacterium
TTGCTCGAAAATTCGATGGTAGAGAAATTTGGTATTTTATCTTCAAAATACTCTTTGCTATTAAAAAGTAACTGTGGAGTATTAATGTTACTTGTATCTTCTAGCTTGGCAAACCCTTCGATTGCTTTTTCATATTCCTTATCAATCCTATCCAATACAAATTCCATATCATCAAACCAAAAAATAGTTGATGCTGGTATATAATCAAGAAATCCAACACGATCTTGAACCAGCTCCCGGCTTTGAATATTTGGCAACAGTGTTATACGGTTAAGTTGTTGAATCGATAATTGTGTTGATGGATCAAATGTTCGTATTGATTCAACCTCATCGCCAAAAAACTCGATCCGGTAAGGGTGCTCATTTGAAAATGAAAATACATCCACAATCCCACCTCGAATTGCAAACTGACCAGGTTCGGCAACAAATTCCACATGATCAAATTCAAATTCAAAAAGCAAATCACTTATGAAATCCAGCGAAACTTCTTCGCCCTTTTTCAATTTCATAAGGCTACTGTTAAGATATTTTTTGGTGATTACCTTTTCGGCTAAGGCCTCAGGATAAGTTATTATAATTGTTTTTTTATCACCCGATATTGTGCGTTTCAACACCTCGGTTCGCGAAAGCTGATAGGCACGATCAACAGTTTCGGGTTCATATGGTCGTTTATATGATGTGGGATAAAAAAGAACCTTTTTTTGATTCAATTCGGAATTTGCCTCATCCAGCAAGTTTTCGACATCATTATAAAAATATGCTGCCTGCTCTTTTTCTGGTAACACTACAATATGCTGTTGTTTACCTTTTTGATTAAACAAGGATGTCACGGCCAGCGCCACAGATGAGCCAACCATTCCTTTTGCTATAACGTGGAGAGTATCATTATTAATTAATTCGCTAAGCATCTCAAATGAAGCACTTTGCGAAAAGGTATTTATTAGTTTACTTGGGTTCAAATGCCTATTTATTCATGTGAATATTATTTTGCAGATAACTTGGTTACCTGACTAATTTTACGCCAAAACTAAAGAAAAATAAACTACTAACACATGCAAATTATTTCATATTTTTGCTGTCCAAATTTTAATGCATATGAACGAACATATATCAATGAATCCGAATCCGGTTGTTCAGTATCTGAATAAACCAGCTAGTGAGCTTACAAAAGCTGACCTAGTTAAATTTATTGAGGACAACGATATCGAAATGATAAATTTACGATATGTTGGTTGGGATGGCAGGCTTAAGACTTTAAACTTTATTATTTGCGGTCGTGAACATCTCGATAATATTCTAACGGCTGGCGAACGTGTTGATGGCTCCAGTTTGTTGCCATTCGTTGAAGCAGGTTCAAGCGATTTATACGTTATTCCAAGATATAAAACGGCATTTGTTAACCCTTTTGCTGAGGTTCCGACTTTGGATATAATGTGTTCATATTTTGATAAAAACGGTAATCCACTGTCAGGTGCACCTGAGAATATTCTTGCTAAAGCGCATCAGTCATTTAAGGATGTTACTGGTTTTGAATTTGAGGCAATGGGAGAGCTCGAATATTATATTATCAGTGAAGATAATGGCCTCTTTAAAGCTGACGATCAGAAGGGTTATCATGAATCTTCTCCATTCTCAAAATGGGGAAACTTTCGTACCGAAGCCATGAAGCTTATTGCTGAATCGGGAGGTATGATTAAGTATGGGCATTCGGAAGTTGGAAATTTTACTAAAGAAGGCATGGTTTATGAGCAAAATGAAATTGAGTTCTTACCAACTTGCGTTGAAGATGCTGCCGATCAGCTTGTTAAAGCAAAATGGATTATCCGTACACTTGCTTCAAAATACGGAGTAACCGTAACATTCGCGCCCAAAATAACTGTTGGAAAAGCAGGTAGTGGTTTACATGTTCATACTCGCATAATAAAAGATGGTAAAAATATGATGATAGAAAATGGTGGACTTAGCGATGTTGCAAAAACCGCAATAGCTGGCTATCTGGAGTTAGCTCCTTCTATCACGGCATTTGGCAATCTTAATCCTACATCTTACTTTAGATTAGTCCCACATCAGGAGGCTCCAACAAATATTTGCTGGGGTGATCGTAACCGATCCGTATTGGTAAGAGTTCCGTTGGGATGGACAACTCCAGTAAACATGATACACAAAGCTAATCCGCTGGAGAGCAGTAAGATTGTTGATTTCTCAAATAAGCAAACAGTGGAGGTTCGTAGCCCTGATGGTTCGGCAGATATATACTTGTTGTTGGCAAGTATAACTGTTGCTGCACGTCATGGTTTTGAAATGAAGAATCCGTTAGAAGTAGCTAAGAAAACTTATGTAGATATCAATATTTTTGATGAGGCGAATACGAAAAAGCAAAAAGAACTTGCTCAACTTCCCACATCATGTGTTGAATCGGCCAGAAGACTTACTGAGCAAAAAGAATACTATTTGAAATATGATGTATTCCCTGAAGCTGTACTTAATTTATTACATGATATGCTAAACGGGTTTAACGATGAAGGGTTGATTGGCAAAATCCATGACGACGATGACAAGGTAATGGATCTTGTTAATAAATATTTTTATTGTGGTTAAAATTATTGAAACACCACGCGATGGCTTTCAGGGCTTGCCCAATTTTATACCCACAAATAAAAAAATTGAATACATAAACTTATTGCTTAAGTGCGGTTTTAATACCGTTGAAGTTGGTAGTTTTGTTTCGCCAAGAGCAATACCTCAAATGGCTGATACGGATAAAGTGTTAGATGGCATTGATTTTGAAAATAGTAAATCTAAAATTGCCATTCTTACAGCTACCAAAAAGGGTGGAGACAAAGCAATGAGCTTCGAGCAAATAGATCAAATATTTTTTCCGTTTGCAATTTCACCAATTTTCTTAAAAAAAAATATTAACCAAACTCTTGAGCAGGCAGAAGAAACTGTTGATGAGCTTCAAAATATGTGTGTTGCTCATAACAAGGAACTTGTGGTTTATTTTTCCATGGGATTTGGTAGCGCGTATGGTGATGAGTGGAGTATTGACCTATTGCACTATTGGATTAACAAGATGAAAGCCAAAGGACTAAATATCTTCCCTTTTTCTGACATACTGGGCAACGCATCACCTGATGCAATTTCAACTGTTTTTAGTTCCTTGGTTTCTGAATTTACGGATACTGAATTTGGTTTACATTTACATTCATTAGATTATCAACGCATTGAAAAGGTGGATGCTGCATATAAAGCTGGGATCAGAATGTTCGATACTGTAATAAATGGCTTAGGTGGCTGCCCACAAACGGGGAAAGAACTTGTCGGAAACCTTCCTCTTGAAAGTTTATTGGATTATTTTAATAATAATAATATTTCCACAATCTTAGATACGAAATATCTAAGGAAGGCGATTGAGTTTTCTATTTATCCCTAATTATTAATAAGTACTACAAAGCTCTGTTAAATAACCTAGATCAAGTACCCTAATGGCTTTCCCTTCCTGCTTAATTATTTGAGATTTTTCGAGATTACTCAGTACCCTGATTACTGTTTCATACGTGGTTCCAGCTATGCTTGCAATATCTTTTCGGGTAGGTGTAAAACTTAACAAAGTTGGATCGGTTTCACTAAACCCAAATGCCTTAACAATGGTCATAATTGAGATTGTCACTTTTTCGAGAGCGGTCATTTGCGACATCATTTTCATTCGTTTTTCAGTAGCCTTAAACTCATCAGCAAGAAACATCATCATATGAAAGGCCAGTTCTGAATTTGCCTTAACTGCTTTATAAAAAATATCTATGGGAATAAAAGTTACTTGTGATGGCACTAAGGTTATTGCGGTAACCGGATATATCATTGTGCCCCCAAGCCCTCTATGACCAAGCATTTGCTCAGAGCTAGCAAGCCGAACAATACGCTCCTTATCTCCATTAAATGAAGTAACTACCTTAATTTTCCCGGTATAAATTTGATATATCCCTTCCACAGAGCTACCTTCAGAAAAGATTGTGGCTCCAGCAGGGTAATCTGTTGAACTTTTATAATGAGTAATAAGGGGCTTCCATTCGGTGGAACAGTACTTATTAATAAAACACTTGTGATGACTACAAGTTTCGCATTTCCTCTTCATAATTATTTATCCTGACAAACATAACAATATATAAACTAACGCTCCATATTTGCTATATTTCTTAATGTTGTTTCATCTAACGTACAAATTTCGTTTTCAGTATATCCAATTATATTTTCTTGCAAAAATATGTCGAGTACTCGAGACAAGGTTGGGAATGAAATAGTTGCAAAATTTGCCAATTCTCTCAAACTCATTCCCAAATCAATTTTCTTAGAGCTTTCATCTTTAAAACCAAAGGCATCAATTACCATAATTAAGGCAGCTGCCACTTTTTCTTTTGATGTTTTAAGACCATGTATCCTAAGTTTCTGTTCAGATCGCAAAAGCTCATCAGCAAAGAACATCATCATATAAAATGACAAATCAGTATTTGCCCTAATTAGCTTAAAGAAATCCTCATTTGAAATATATGCTATTTCCGATTCAATTAATGTTACTGCCGAAATAGGGTAAACCATACTATCACTAAAGCCCCTATGTCCAAGCACTTGACCTGCCCCCGCAATCCTTATAATTTGTTCTTTTCCGTTACTTTCCTTTAGTATAACTTTCGCTTTACCAGAGCAAATAACATGTATCCCAGTAACTAAATCACCTTCTGTAAAAATTGTTTTTGTGGATGAAATATTTTTACTGGTTTTATAATGTTGTGTATATTCCAACCATGAAGTTAGACAATGCTTTTGAATAAAACACTTCGTGTTTGGACAGTTTGTACAATCCATTTTCTAGGGGTTTTTGATTTCTGCTTTTGGCCCCTGATAGAACCACCAGTTAAGTAGCAAGCAAACGAAATAATAAATCGCAAAACCATACAGCGCATATTCAGGAGTTCCACTCTTAATCTGCTGTCCGAAAACCTTTGGAATAATAAATGCACCATAGGCAGCAATTGCAGCTGTCCAACCCAAAACAGGACCAGCTTGCTCCTTATTAAAGATATATGGGATACTACGAAATGTGGAGCCATTGCTAATTCCAGTTGTTAAAAACAACACCATAAAACTACCAAAGAAAGGCCACCAATAAGCCTCGGGTGTTGCACTACTACGAGCTTGTACCACAAAATATGCTACAGCTAATGTGGCAAGTATTTGAAAAATTGTACTTACGGCCGTAACTTTTGCACCACTATTAATTTTGTCACTTAACCATCCACCAACCGGGCGTATTAACGCACCTATTACCGGACCTAGAAAAACCCACATTAAAAAATCAGGGGCATTTGGATTAACGAATGATGGATTACTAGCATCAGTATAAACAAAAATATCCTGACTTAACTTTGGGAAAGCAGCCGAAAAACCTATGAAAGAACCAAAAGTCATGGTATAAATAATAGTCATTACCCAGGTATGCTTATTACTAAAAATAGCAAACTGTTTATTTAGATTTGCCTTAATATCACCAGGGGTGGCAAACTTCATCAATGCTAATGTTATAATAACTACCACAGGAAGTACTATCCACATATTTATTTGTAGACCTATCAACATATAAGCACCAATCATAGCACCAATAAAACCTAAGAATACCATGTAAATTGTTTTGCCAACACCTTGAACAGTTGATGGTAATTTTGGTGTTCCGGTAATAACGTTATTCATACCAATGAAAGCCGCAACAGTAGCAATACTAAGCAGCGGCACCCATACCCATGCTGCATTTTGAAGACCTGCCAAAGCAGTTCCAAAAACTTTACCGCCATCCGCACCCACAGCACCAAAAAGTGAAAAGCCAATCACCCATGGGATGGTTTTTTGCATAACACCAACACCAAGATTACCAATACCGGCATTCAATCCAAGTGATGTTCCTTGCATACGTTTTGGGAAGAAGAAGCTTATATTACTCATTGACGAAGAAAAATTTCCACCTCCAAAACCAGAAAGTGCTGCATAAATAGCAAATGTCATATATGAAGTATTTACATCTTGAAGAGCAAAACCAACCCCAATGGCAGGAATGAGTAGTAATAAAGTAGTGAAGAAGATAACATTTCTACCTCCACCAATTGCTATCAAAAATGAGTTTGGAATACGTAGTGTAGCACCGGCAAGTCCGGCAATAGCAGGTAAGGTATAATACAAACTATTAATGTCTTTAAGTTTTTCGGTTATTTCAGCAGGACTCATATCAGCTGTAATCATTCCAAAGTTAAAACCAAATGCTTTAAGCTTAGTGGCAATAATACTCCACATAATCCATACTGCAAAAGCAAGTAATAAAGCAGGGACAGATATCCAAAGGTTTTTATTGGCAATTTTTTTTCCTGTGCTATTCCAAAAATTTTCATCTTCTACATTCCAGGTACTGAGATTGGTTTTAGACATAATAATTTTTTTATGTTAATCGAATTATAAAATATTAGTTAAAAGAAATTAAAATTAATTGAAAGATCATGGTATTACTTTCAGTTTGAATATAGATCAAACCGACATCCATCCTTTAATCAAAGCTATCTACAAAGGCATCTTTTGGCTCCTTTAGCATAAAGAAACAATATACAAGGCTTACTAAAGCACCTCCCGAAAGCATATACAAGAAGGTCTTATCATCCATAAAGTTATACAAGAACAGATATGTTACAGCACCTACATTACCAAATGCACCAGCCATACCGGCAATTCTACCCGTCATTTCTTTTTTAATGGAAGGTATCATAGCAAATGTTGCACCTTCGGCTCCTTGCACAAAAAAGGAGGCAAACATTGTAATGGCAACAGAAACAACTAACCATGTAATTGTATTATACTGAGGCATCAGGGTTGATATACCATCACTTCCTACAGGTCCATATTTTGAAATAATAGCCATCAGAAAGAAACCAACTGTAATACCTGACATATACAGTAGCATTGTATTTTTACGGCTGCCCATTTTATCCGAAATAAGACCTCCTAATGGTCGGGCTACTAAATTCATAAAAGCAAATGACCCTGCAACAGCACCGGCCATGGTTAGTGTCATAATTTGCGATCCATCCTCATAAAGTAGTTTACTAAAAACCTCATAAAAAAACATGGGAAGCATAGAAACTATAGCTAACTCAGCACCAAAATTGGCAAAATATGTTGTATTCAATGCACCTACACTTCCAAACGGGAATTTCTCTTCTTCAGGTACACCTGCTTTAAGTCGTGGCAAATTAAATTTTACAATTCTTATAACATCACCAATGTAAACAACACCAAGAATAATCCATACAATCCAAACATGCGTCATGCTAATCATATGTGCGCCATGAATCATTTGTTTGTGTAGAACAAATGCCACAAGACCAAGTGCACCATACAATGGTAATTCCCAAAGTAAGTACTGCCCAAGGTCAAAATAAGAAGAAACCGGCATGGCTCCACCCGTGTTCTTTTTTGATGGTGCCTTATATCCCTCAGGATGGTCTTTTACAACAAAGAAATAAAATATGCCATAAATTGCTGTTATAATACTAGTAATTGCCAATGACCATCTCCAGTCGCCACCAAGTAAATTTACAGCAACAAAAGGGACTAGTGCAGCAGCAGCTGCCGAACCAAAGTTTCCCCATCCTGCATAAAAACCTTCAGCACGCCCTATATATTTGGGAGTAAACCAGTTGGCAGTCATTTTAATACCTATTACAAATCCTGCACCAATGGCACCTAATGCTAGTCTTGATAATACTAGCTGTGTAAAATCATCACCAAAGGCAAAAGTTAATCCCGGGATAACCATTATTACCATTAGGCCTGCAAATATTTTTCGTGGGCCATACTTGTCAATTAAACTTCCCACAATTATTCGTGCAGGAATTGTTAAAGCAACGTTGGTTACCAATAAGGCTTTTACATTTGATTTTGAAAGCCAATCGAACTGTTCTATCATTTTACTTAGAACACCTGCCATATTGAACCATACAACAAATGTTAAAAAGAAAGCAATCCATGTTAAATGTAATGTTCGAATACTCGGATTACTAAAATCTAATAATGAAGGAGCTTTGTGAGTCATGATACTATGTTATTATTTATAAAATTTCATTGATTTATTGGAATTCTACTTAATTATTTTTTGACCGAACACCGTTCACCAACTTACGTGAAGATCTTATTTTCTTGCGATCCCAATTCCAGATTACATATTGATATGGTCGTGTAAAGTATGTAAATGGGTATACCAAAAAGTGCACAAATCGTGTGAAAGGAATCATTCCAATAAGTGTAAATGCTGAAACAATATGTATTTTTACAGATAATGGTAAAGTGACAATGGCGGCAATATCTGGATCAAAAACTAACAACGACCATAGATAAGGGGTAAGTACTGTTGGAAACCAAGCTGATCCCCATCGAGCAAAATATGCTACCCACAATCCGGAAATTATCTGCGTAAGCAATATCACATAAACAAATGCATCCATCTTACTGGTAACCATTATTAGTCTGCGGTGTTTTAGCCTACGTATTATAAGCATAACTATACCATACAGTGTCAGTAATCCAAAACCAAATGCCACAACTTCAAGTATGATAAGGCGCAGGGGTACACTATCCCAAACTATTACACTTCTTGGAAACAAGAAAGCTACCAAATGACCAAAAAAGAGGAACATAATACCCCAGTGAAATGGTCGGCTACCATAGAATAATTCCTTACTTTCCAGAAACTGTGATGATAACGAAGACACTTTAAATCCAAAATTCGTGTATCTAAAAATGGAACCCACAAGCATTAGTATAATTGCTGCATAGGGTAATCCGATAAAGAAAAAATAATTACTCATAATTAACGTCTTTTTGGTTTACAATGTGAATCACAGATGGACATTTTTGGAGAAGTTATTAGAAACTCATTCTTGCCAGAAAAATTATCTTCTGCAAATGCAAACTCTCTAAGACCATCACCTGGAAAATCATGCTGAAGTATTTCAAGTAACACTTCAAACAATCCGGTGTAATAATTATCAAAATTTTTAAATTTTGTGAGCATAAAACGTACCGCAGGCATCGTAATAATAAAACCTAATTCAGCGGCAAAACCCTCGTTGTTAGTTTGCGACAATAGTGTAAGTACATTGGGCAAATGGTCGGCTAATTCGCTACCACAATCAACACCAGCTACCTTATGTTCGTTTTGAAGATTAACTAGCAACTGTGCCCTTTTGTAATCTTCGCCAAACATCACATAACCAATATCTAAATAGCAAACGGCCTGAACATCAAATGTTTTCATGAAATATTCTTGCTGTTGCCTTGTATTCAACTTTTCAATCGTAGCAACAAAATCTGCTAGTTTTTGTGACTGAGCAGGAAACTGCTTGCTAACCAATTCAAGAACTGCTTTTGCTCTATCCAGTAGTATCGCCTCTGGATATCTGAAAAGATCAGCTATCAGTTTATAGTGATTTAAATTTTGCATTTCTTTTAATTATTAATCGATTTTTTCAAATTAATATAATGTATCTAGATTCATATTTTTGATAAGAAATCATAGTCCTCTAACTGGTGGTTCCTTAAAACCAAAACCTGTATTACCTTTTACATCGGCAGTGCTTTCCAGCATTTCCATTGCTTCCTCTCGATGAGCAGGAGGAATTACAAATCGCTGATCGAATAATGGCAGCGATGTTAATCTGAATATTGCATCAGCAGTATCCTTGTCCATAACCACATCCTTCATTGCAGTTTTTGACTCTTCTTTAGGAAGATCACCAACAGTTTCGGCTCTGCGATGCAGGCGAACAGCCATAAGTTTTTTAAGTACTGTTTTAATAACATCTACATTACCTGCACTAAATAGGCTAGCCAAATAACTCATCGGCAATCTCGATTTCTCGACAGCTCCCCAAAACGAGTCCGTGGTTGTTTCGTAGGAACCTTCTTCAGTAGCATAGGACATTGTGGGTAACAACGGTGGTACATAAAATAGGTTAGGTAATGTCCTAAACTCAGGATGTAATGGAAGGGCTAAACCCCATTCCTTTACAAATTTATAAACGGGTGACTTTTGCGCACATTCGATGGTAGAATCATGAATTCCATTTTTTCTAGCAGAAGCAATTACCTTTGGATCATTAGGATCAGCATAAATTGCCAGTTGATTATCAATCAAATCATCATCATCACTTGCTGCCGCTGCTTCAATTTTATCAGCATCATAAAGCATAACGCCAATATACCTAATACGTCCAACGCATGAATGATGGCATGCCGGAGCTTCACCAGCTTCAAGGCGTGGATAACATAGTATACACTTCTCTGATTTTCCAGTATTCCAATTATAATAACTTTTTTTGTAAGGACATGCTGTTACACACATTCGCCAGGCACGACATTTTTTTTGATTGATAAGAACAATACCATCCTCACCTCTTTTATAAATAGCTCCTGATGGACATGCTGCAACACAAGCCGGATTTAGGCAATGATTACACATTCGTGGCAAATAATGCATTGTCATTCTCTCCACCTGAAACATGGCTTCATGATCAGCAGGTGACAATTTCTGAAAGTTTACATCATTTTTAGCATAATCCTCAGATCCTCCCAAATCATCATCCCAATTGGGGCCTGATTTTGGAGTCATGGTTTCACCTGTAATCAATGAAACTGGTCTGGCAATAGGCTGGTCATCCCCCTCTTCTGCTTCAAACAGGTTTTCATATTGGTAAGTCCAAGGTTCATAATAATCTTCCAGAACAGGCATATTTGGATTGTGAAACAATCCTTTAATGGTTCTAAGTTTTCCGGCTCCTTTGAGTAGTACAGAATTACCTTTTTTTACCCAACCACCTTTGTAAATTTCCTGATCTTCCCATTTACTGGGATAACCAGTTCCGGGCTTGGTTTCAACATTATTCCACCACATATATTCTGCGCCTTTTCTGTCGGTCCAAATATTTTTACATGCAATTGAACAAGTGTGACACCCAATACATTTATCAAGATGAAACACCATTGCTATTTGTGATCTTATATCCATGGTATTATTCTATTTTAAAATTCTACTTTTTCCATTTTTTGAACGAGCACAAAAGTGTCTCTGTTTACTCCAACTGGGCCCCAATAATTAAAATGATAGGTAAACTGTCCGTAACCACCAACCATTAGATTTGGTTTTAGGTGAACTCGAGTAAAACTATTGTTATTGCCAGATCGCTTTCCTCCTCTTATCTGAGATTTTGGTGTGGAATAAGTACGTTCAACAGCATGGTAAACAAAACAAACTCCTTTTGGAATCCTAACACTAACACAAGCTCTTGTTGAGTATACTCCGTTGTCATTAAACACTTCTACCCAGTCGTTATCTTTAACTCCCAACTCCTTAGCATCTTCAACACTTAACCAACAAGGCTCCATGCCTCTGGATAGTGTAAGCATCCTAAGAGTATCACCATAGGTAGAATGAATATGCCATTTTCCGTGAGGAGTAAGTACGTTTAGCATTTTTGCTTTTCCAGTTGCAACAGTTTTCCGTAACTCGCCATAAGCCTCTGGTTTTGGTGATGGTTTATAAGTAGGTAGATGTTCACCAAACTTTATATAACCTTCATGATCAAGATAAAAATGTTGACGCCCCGTGAGAGTACGCCATGGTACAAGTCGCTCTACATTATAAGTATAAGCTGAGTAGGCACGTCCGTCATTCATCAAACCCGACCAAACAGGTGATTGATTATAACGATGCGGCTTTGCCTGAAGATCTTTATATTTAATGAGTACATCCTTGCTTCCTTCACTTATATCGGTTAGCTTAAGTCCTGTTCTTTTCTCAGCTCCTTCGTATGCACGATGACTGAGTACTCCATTTGTTAGGCTTGAAAGGTGTAGAACCGCATTTGCAGCTTCTTCATCTTCATATATTGAAGGATATTTTATACCATCAACTTCCTGAAGGTGGTCTTTGTCCTCCAGCATTTTATCATAGTAATCGCCACATTGGTATCCATTTCCATGTGCTGCAAGGCCATTTCTGATGTTTGGTCCCAGGCTTATGAATTTATCATAAATTTTAGTGTAGTCACGATCAACCACCACCATATTGTGCATGGTTTTTCCTGGAATAGGTTCGCACTCGCCCTTTGTCCAATCTTTTATTTCACTTTGTGAGACTTCACCTGCACTATCATGTGAAATTGGTACATTAACCAAATCTCTAATGGGTTTGGAGAAATGTGTTTTTGCTAATTCACTTGTGGCTTTTGCAATCTCACGGAAAATCACCCAGTCACTTTTCGATTCCCAAACCGGTGCTATGGCTTTTGAAAGTGGGTGAATAAATGAATGCATATCTGTACTATTAAGATCAGTTTTTTCGTACCACGAAGCTGCCGGCAGTATAATATCAGAATATAATGCGGAAGTGTCCATCCTGAAATTTAGGTTAACAATCAAATCCATTTTTCCTTCTGGACTCTCACTACTGAATTTAATATCTTTTACAAATTGATCGGCTACCTCATCAGCAATGGAGTTATTATGTGTTCCCAAATAATGCTTTAAAAAGTACTCATGACCTTTGGCACTTCCAGAGATTGCATTACCTCTCCAAATATACCATACACGAGGGAAGTTTATTTCATCATCTGGCTCAACTACTGAATATTCTAATTCCTTTTTCTTTAGTTGATCAATAACATAGTCTTTAATATCATCATCGGTTTTGGCACCTGCTTTTTCAGCATCAGTTACAATATCTATGTTGCTTTTGTTGTATTGTGGATAAAATGGCATCCAACCATTTCTAACAGATTTTACAATCATATCTGCTGAATGCATTGATGAAAGTTCATTCTTGGGAACAGTATTGTAATCGGCTTGATTGCCATCGTAACGCCACTGATTGGAATTTATGTAATGCCATATTGGGGCTTGCTGCAAACGAACACCATTTTGCCAATCTTTACCTGACATTATAGTTGCCCATGAATCGGTAGGAGCAAGTTTTTCCTGTCCAACATAGTGATTCATTCCACCACCATTCACACCAATACAACCAGTTAGCATTAAGGCCATGGTTCCGGCACGATAAATAAGGTTATTATGATACCAATGGTTGATACCTGCACCAATAATAATGCTACATTTACCATGTGTGGTTTCTGCTGTTCTGGCCCATTCGCGTGCAAACTGCATCACAGTTTTAGGTCCAATACCAGTTAGTACTTCCTGCCATGAAGGAGTATAAGCAGCATCTTTATCATCGTAAGTTGTTGGATAATCACCACCTAAACCACGATCAATACCATATTGTGCCATTATTAAATCATAAACTGTGGTAACGGTACTAATCTTGCCATCAACAGTTTTTACTTTCTTGACAGGAACACCTCTTTGTGTGCTGTTATTTTTACCATATTCAATAAATTCAACCTGAACAACTTCATCATTATTATTTAGAAGTGTTAGTACTGGATCATATTTCTGACCTGTTTCGGCATCTTCAAACTTCATGTTCCAGTTACCATCTTTTTTATCCCAACGATGGCCAGAACTTCCTCCAGGACATACAAAATCTCCAGTTTCAGTATCAATATTCAGAAATTTCCAATCTCCTTTTTCAATATCTTTATATTTATCAATGGCACTTGCCCTTAGCATTCGGCCTGGAACTAACTTACCATCTTCTTCATTAATTTCAACTAAGAAAGGACTATCAGTATATTTTTTTGTGTAATCAATAAAATACGGGGTTTGCTTTTCGTAGTGATATTCCTTTAATATGATATGTGTAACAGCCATCCAAAATGCACCATCTTGTCCTGCGTGTACAGGTACCCACTTATCAGCATATTTAGCTACCATATTAAAATCAGGTGCAAAAACTACAGTTTTGGTACCATTATGACGCGACTCGGCAAAGAAATGTACATCAGGAGTACGAGTCATTCCAAGGTTTGCGCCCATTACTGCAATAAACTTAGAATTAAACCAATCGGCACTTTCTGCAACATCCGTTTGTTCACCCCAAATTTCAGGGAATGAATTAGGTAAGTCACAATACCAATCGTAAAAACTAAGGTTAACACCTCCCATTAGTTGAAGAAAACGTGAACCAGCAGCATAACTCAACATTGACATGGCCGGGATTGGTGAAAAACCAGTTATACGATCAGGGCCATATTTTTTAACAGTATAAATATTTGAAGCCGCAATAATCTCTTTTGCTTCATCCCAACTTGCTCTTCTGAAACCACCTTTACCTCTTGCAGTTTGGTACCTCTTTCGGGTTTCAGGATTGTTTTGGATATTTTCCCATGCTTTGAGAGCATCACCTGTTTTGGCTTTTTCCTCATTAAAAATATCGATTAATGCACCACGTATCATTGGGTACTTTACCCTTATAGGACTATACAAATACCATGAAAATGAGATGCCACGCTGACAACCTCGGGGCTCATATGGAGGTAATGAATTTTCGAGCAAGGGGTAATCCATAGCTTGGGTTTCCCATACTACAATACCATCTTTTACATGAATATTCCAACTACAACCTCCAGTACAGTTTACACCATGAGTGCTTCGTACTACTTTATCGTGTTGCCATCTGTTTCTGTATAATTCTTCCCATTGTCTGGTTTTGGGAGAGATGAGATCTTTAATCCAACTCATATTATAATATGTTTTTCTTAATTAATTACTGGAGATTGTCTATTGAGAATTTTGTCGTTTACGCTACCTTTTTTTCGATTAAAGTAAAGCACTATGATACTTAGCAAAATCATAATAAAAACCACAATACCAAAAATTGCAAAGGTTGAACCAAATGCAACAGGGTGTTGATATATATGGTTATCGCTAACTGACTTTAAATATGCAGTAAGAGAAAGGATTTCTTCAGGTGTTAAAGCATTATTTTTGTATGTTACTCCCATTGCAGGGAAAGGAGGACTTTTTAGAATAGCTGACACTCCAGCACTTCCCATTATACCATAGGTTTCGGTTAGCTCTTTAGCCAAAGTTCCACTACTGAACACTCTATCGTCCTTCACTTTGTGGCATGAAATACATGATGCTCCTCCATTTTGCAATCTCTTGTTTCCAGTAAAAAGCTGAAGACCCATTGCAATATCTTCTACAGTGGCATTTGCCAGCATATCTGGAGCTGCTTCCTGATTAATATCAGAAGTTCCTGTACCGGCACCATCGATATAGTTAATAATTGACTGAACCTGTCCACCATCCATTGGTTGATCAGGCATAAGCATATTATTATATTCCTTATAAATGGCCATGGCATCACCATCGCCGCTGTTAATAACTGTTTGAGACGACTGTACAAATGCAATTATCCATTCCTTATCTCTCTTTTCGCTGATGTTTTTAAGGTCAGGGCCAACAAGTCTGCCACCACCAACAGTATGACAAGGCGCACATGTTTTCTTAAACAATTCCTCACCTTCGTTGGCGTTTGTAAGCATAAAGGCAAATAACGCAAAGGTTATTATCAAAATTCTTTTTGGGTAATACTTCATAAATATGCCATTAAATTTAGAGCATAAAAGTATTGTTAAATCAAATAAAATATTAGCCTTATATGTGTCAGAACATAGTTTATACTCTTTCTAAATAATTGCAAAACTTTTTATCATTTTGATTTCTAGTTATTTAATGGTTTTTAGTTAATATTTTGTTAAATTACCAATCCTTTTTTTATGATATGTATCATGTTTTTGTCGAATTACAGAATAGGGCTACAAGCCATAAATAAATAATCTATAATATGTATTGCTTGAGCATATATTTCTCAGAAATTCAATTTGAAAATTGAATTGTAATGGCAATAATTATACCTAATCTATAAATTTTGGAGCCCTTCTTTCAATTGAAATATGGGATTATCAGAATGTGATTAATTATGTAATTTTGAAGATGATTATTTTAACTCATTTACTAAAATATCCATTTTATCAAAATAAGATTAATACGTTAATTTTATATTTAAAGATAGTTGGAGATTAAATCAAGAACGAGATTAAATAGTAAGTGCATAACCTAATAAAAAAACCCAGAAGTATAACTTCTGGGTTTTTTAGTTTAATTGAATATTATTTTCCTACAAAGGAATATTCCCATGTTTTTTTGGAGGTGAATTATCAGTCTTGTTTTTTGTCATTTCAAGAGCTTGAAGTATTTTTTTACGTGTTTCGTGTGGGTATATTATTTCGTCAATATAACCAAGTTCAGCTGCTTTATATGGGCTGGCAAAATTTGCCCTATATTCATCAACCTTTACTTTTCTTTCATCTTCAGGTAAGTTTCGGTAAATAATATTAACTGCACCATCAGGTCCCATTACAGCAATTTCTGCAGTTGGATATGCATAATTAACATCAGTACCAATATGTTTACTCGACATAACATCATACGCTCCACCATAAGCTTTACGAGTTATAATGGTGATTTTAGGAACAGTAGCTTCTGCGAAAGCATAAAGTAGTTTAGCACCATGTTTAATAATTCCGCCATACTCCTGTGCCGTACCTGGTAAAAACCCAGGAACATCTTCAAAAGTAATGATTGGTATATTAAATGCATCGCAAAAGCGTACAAACCTTGCTGCTTTAGTTGAACTTGCAATATCAAGCACACCAGCAAGTACTGATGGTTGATTCGCAACAATACCTACCGGACTACCACCTATACGGGCAAAACCAACTATAATATTTTGTGCAAAATGTGGTTGAACTTCCAAAAAGTGTTTATCATCAATAACAGGCAAAATAATATCGAACATATTATATGGCTTATTGGGGTCTTTAGGAACTACTTCGTCGAGTTTAGGCTCAACTCTATCAAGATCATCAGTACAAACTTTTTGTGGTGGATCTTCCATATTGTTTGATGGTAGAAAACTCATTAACTCTCTAATCATCATCATTGCCTGCTCATCATCATCAGCAGTAAAGTGTGCTACGCCTGATTTTTTATTGTGAGCCATTGCACCTCCAAGATCTTCCATTGTTACATCCTCATTTGTAACTGTTTTAATTACATCGGGACCAGTAACAAACATGAATGATGTTTCTTTTACCATTAAAATAAAGTCGGTAATAGCCGGAGAGTAAACTGCACCTCCAGCGCATGGACCAAGTATAGCAGATATTTGAGGAATTACGCCTGAGCTACGAACATTTCTGTAAAAAATATCGGCATAACCTGCAAGACTTTCAACACCTTCCTGAATACGCGCACCACCAGAATCGTTTAATCCAATTACAGGAGCACCCATTTTCATGGCAAGATCCATGATTTTAATTATTTTATCAGCATTTGAGCGACTTAACGAGCCACCATAAACTGTAAAATCCTGTGCAAAAACATACATTAATCGACCATCAATTTTACCATAGCCAGTAACAACACCATCACCAAGTATTTTGTTTTTTTCCATTCCGAAGTCGGTACAACGATGAGTTACAAACTTATCAATCTCAACAAAAGTATCGGGATCAAGTAGATGAAAAATACGTTCTCTTGCTGTTAACCGACCTGCTTTATGCTGTTTATCAATACGTTGTTGCCCACCACCTAACTCGGCCAATTGGCTTTTTCTTTCTAGTACTTCTATTTCTAATTTTGTCATAATTAGTGTAATTTCTTTTGCCTCAATTAATGAGTCTTATTTATTTTTTAATTTGGAGTTACCGTATTCACTCAATTTATTATTCCATCATAATGAGTGGTTGGTCGCCTTCAATATTATCCCCTTCTTTAACGAGAACTTTTGTAATTATTCTATCTTTTACAACTTTGTATTCGCTTTCCATTTTCATGGCAGAAATAACAATTACAGTCTCTCCTCCTTTAACCTTATCGCCTTCTTTTACAAGAACTTTAACAACTTTACCTGGCATAGGGGTTGAGATAAATGCGCTATCCTCATCTTCCGATTTCTTTCTGCTATTTTTAAACCTAGTTTCGGCATCTATAACATCAATATCAAATGAGTTGTAAAGTGTAGTTACGCTATAACTTTTACGATCCTTGGAAATAAGCTCTACATTATATGAAATCCCTTCATAAATTATGGAATAGATTCCTTTTTCAACCTCTAATATATCAACTTTATAATTCTTATCACCAACTAACAGCTCCATAACACTACCATCTACATTTAGTAATTTTATGTCTGATTGTTTGTCGCCAACTTTAATTTCGTATCCCATAATTAACTTTTATAATCGTGTTACATTTCTTTTTCTGCCAAATGCTTTCCACTTTCCCGACTGTGGTTTACAAAAACGGTTATTTTTATGTTTGTTAAGATTAGCTAAATAATCCACAAAAACAGCAATGGAAGCAATATCCTCAACACGTTGAGATATTTTCTTTTCAGGTTTAAGCAGCTCCGCGTTGTCCTGAATAAAATGAGTATTATATTTCCCATTAACAAAATCAGGTACTTCAAGTATGCGGCTTAAAAATGGTATAGATGTTTTAATACCTGTAATTTTATATGCATAAAGTGCTCGCTTTAACCTGGCAATAGCCTCGGAGCGAGTAGATGCCCAAACAATTAGCTTAGAAATCATTGGGTCATAATAAATTGGAATTTTATAGCCTGCATAAACATACCCATCGTGCCTTACACCAAGCCCAAGTGGCTCAGTAAGATGCTCAATTGTACCCGGGTTTGGCATAAAATTATTATCAGGGTCTTCGGCATAAATTCTAACTTCAATGGCATGACCTGTTTGCTTCAGATCTTCCTGCTTAAATTCAAGTTTTTTGCCATTTGCTATATTAATTTGTGTTCTTACCAAATCGACACCAACAACTCTTTCGGTAATTGGGTGCTCAACTTGTAATCGCGTGTTCATCTCAAGGAAATAATAATTAAGATTATCATCAACAATAAACTCAATTGTGCCTGCTCCAGAGTAATTAACTGCCATTGCAGCTGCAACGGCATGTTTACCCATTTCATTTCTTACTTCATCAGTCATAATTGGAGAAGGGGTTTCTTCAACTACTTTTTGATGACGACGCTGCACCGAACATTCGCGTTCAAATAAATGCACACAATTTCCATGTTTATCGGCTACTATCTGAAACTCAATGTGGTGTGGAGAATTAATATATTTCTCAATATAAACATCTCCGTTCGAGAAGGCTGCAAGAGCTTCTGATCTTGCTGAATTAACTGCCGAAATAATATCCTCTTCTTTAGTAACAAGCCTCATACCTTTTCCACCGCCGCCGGCAGTAGCCTTAATCATAACTGGTAATCCAATCTCATGAATAATTTTAACAGCTTCATCTAGATCAGTAATGGGTTCGGTAGTACCAGGAACTACTGGTACATTTGCATTCTGCATTTTTAAACGTGCAGTAATTTTATCACCCATAGTATTTATGGCATATGAAGAAGGTCCTATAAAGATAATTCCTTCTTTGTCACACCTGTCAGAAAATTCAGCATTTTCTGATAAAAATCCATAACCAGGATGAATTGCATCGGCACCACTCTTTTTCGCAGCTTCAATAATATTATCAATTACCAGGTAACTTTCGTTGGATGGCGATGGCCCAATATAATATGCCTCATCGGCATAACGCACATGTAATGAAGTTCTATCTACCTCAGAATAAACTGCTACAGACTCAATCCCCATTTCCCTACAGCTCCGCATCACTCTAATCGCAATCTCACCTCTATTGGCAATAAGTATCTTTTTAATCATAGTAAAATTCTTTACAAGGCTGAAATTGAACAGGTTAACCATAACAGCCTTGTGTTTTTGAGGGCGTAAAGATATAAAAATATCACTTGGCACTTTGAACATACTCTATTATCACATACCACATTGAGAAACGGGATATTTTTGTTTCAGTCAACAAAAAGTCTATCTTTGATAATTATTCATTCAAATTATGAGATTTTTTCAAGCAATCGTTTTCACCATTTGTATTTTTACTTCATTCAATTTAACTGCTCAAGGTGAAATAAAAAACTATTCTATTGCCCAAACTGCATTACTCATAGATAGTCTTGAAAATAGCATTACCTCAGCAGATAACCTTAAAAATGCAAATGCAATTTTCAATCTATCCGTACTTTATAAATCAATTGATCTACTGCAATCAAAAAAGTATGCATTTAAATATCTTAATTTAAATGATAGTATTTTATCAATAAATAAGCGTAACATTATTTATGGAGTACTAACACAAGTTTATGAAGAACAAGGTAACCTTGATTCTTCTTTTTATTATTTATCACTTCAGTCTAGCTTTTTAAACGAGTCATTTGCTGAGAGAAATGAGATGCTAAGGACACAATATTTAGGCAACACTGTAAGTGAAAATGATAGTAACAATCTTTTTGGGCTATCTAAAATACAGATTATATTATTAATTATTGCGGCAATTATACTAATAATGGCATTTGTTTATTTTTTAAATCTTAAACGACAGTTAGAAAAAGCTACAGCTACTAAAAATCATGAGCTTGAAATTGCAAACACAAAACTTAAAGAGTTTAATGATAGTGTAACTAATGGTGTTAGAAATAATACTGAGAAAATTGCACATGAATTAGAAAAAAGTAATGCTACTATAATTGAGCTAAGAAAGTCACTCAAAAAAGCTGAAGATTCGAATTATCTTAAAAATACATTTCTTGGCAGTATGAGTCATCAAATACGAACACCTTTGAGTGGAATTATGGGTTTCTCGGATATGCTGGAAACAGAACTTGCTGTTCTTGGTAACGAAGAATTATTTGATTATGCTAAAAATATCCGCGAAAGCGGTAGTAAATTAATGAGCCTAATAACTAATATTTTCGATATTTCGAACATTGAAGCTAACATACTTGAACTTAATATAGTAGAGTGTGATGCCAATGATGTGATTAAAGATATTGAAAAGGAGAGTATGTTTAAGGCCAAGGAAAAAGGGATTATTTACAAAACTAAACTTGGCGCTGGGCTACCAAAAATTAATGCTGATATTAATAACTTAAGCAAGGTACTTAATATTATTATTGATAATGCAATACGATATACTTCAAAAGGATTTGTAACGATTTCGAGTACAAAAAATGCGGAGAATACTGTTACAATTAGAATTGCGGATAAAGGACAAGGTATTGATGCTGAAACCCTCAGCATGTTACTCGAGTCTTTCGACAATAAAAAACACGGTAGTTTGTTAACTTACCAAAATAGTGGACTTGGATTAATACTTGCTCACCGCCTGATTGACCTAATGAATGGCAACATGGATATTACATCAAAAATAGGGATTGGTACCGAGGTCAATATTACATTACCAAGTGCAGTTGAAATTAATAATACTCACGGAGAAGTTAGCCAAATAGCTCAAAGCACATCAATTGTAAGTGCACCTGAATTAGGGATGGTTAAGATTTTTATTGTTGAAGATGACAGAATGAACCGCCTGGTACTTGAAAAAATGTTAAAGAAATCAGGAGAAATTGTTACTGCTGTTGATGGTGCTGATACTTTAAAAAAACTTGAGAAAGCAAGCAAATCGGGTAAATTATTTGACGTAATGCTATTTGACATTAACCTACCGCAGCCATGGGATGGTATAAAACTTATGCATGAAGTCAAAAAGAAATTTCCTGCCTATAAAAATATTCCATTTATTGCACAAACAGCTTATGCAATGGCACATGATAAAGATACATATCTGGATGCCGGTTTTAACGATTATATTGCTAAACCCATTAATAAAACAGAGCTACTTACAATAATTCAAAAACAACTCGAGTTATTTAGTTAGTACACAAATCAAAAAAATTGTTTCGTTAAAGTCAACTATGAATTGCAATTGATAAAACACATCGCAGTAAAATATTTATAGTAATTTTGTAACAATTTTCACACTATTAATAATATTAAGAATGACAACAAAGATTTCAGATAAAGTAAAGCCAGGATTTGTTTTTGGCGATGACTTACAAACAATTTTCGCTTTAGCACAAGAAAATAAATTTGCCTTACCAGCTGTAAATATTGTGGGAAGCGATTCAGCCAATGGTGCAATGGAAGCTGCAAAAGATGTAAACTCACCAATTATTATACAGTTTTCAAACGGTGGTGGCGCATTTAATGCAGGAAAAGGATTATCAAATGAAAATGAAAAAGCAGCCATTGCAGGTTCAATTTCGGGAGCTTTGCATGTACATAAACTTGCCGATCTTTATGGAATACCTGTAATTCTTCATACAGATCATGCAGCTAAAAAACTACTCCCCTGGATTGATGGATTATTGGATGCTGGCGAAGAATTTTTTAAAGCACATGGTAAGCCATTATTTAGCTCGCATATGCTCGACCTTTCGGAAGAACCTCTGGAAGAAAATCTTGAAATATCAAAAAGGTATTTAGAGCGCATGAGCAAAATGGGAATGACACTGGAAATTGAGTTGGGCATAACTGGTGGCGAAGAAGATGGTGTTGATAACACAGATATCGATAGTTCTAAACTTTACACTCAACCCGAAGAAGTAGCTAGAGCATTTGAGGTGCTTTCGGAAGTTAGTCCCAATTTTACTGTTGCGGCTGCTTTTGGAAATGTACATGGTGTATACAAGCCAGGTAATGTTAAACTTGAGCCTGCAATCCTTAAAAATTCTCAGAAATATATAAGCGAAAAATATAACACAGGTAGTAACCCTGTTAACTTTGTTTTCCATGGTGGATCAGGATCTGAACCTGCTAAGATTAAAGAGGCAATTTCGTACGGTGTTATTAAAATGAATATCGATACTGATACTCAATGGGCAACATGGGATGGCGTTAGAGAATACGATGCCAAGTATCACGACTATCTACAAGGTCAAATCGGAAATCCTGATGGAGATGATTCTCCAAATAAGAAATATTATGATCCTCGAAAATGGTTAAGAGCCGGACAACAATCAATGGTTGAAAGACTTAAGCAAGCTTTTGAAGATTTGAATTGCATTGACAGATATTAAGTAAGAATTCACCATCAACCTTTCTTGATTTTTCATCTTGAAAGGTTGTTATCTTATCTACTTTTATGCTTGACTATCCTCCAAAAATACTACTTGCATTTAGCGAAACTTTTGGCGATAATGAAAAAGAGTTTCGCTCGTGGTTATTGGAAAATGATTATAAGGAGTTAGCAGCCTTAAGCAGTGGTATTAAAGGTAATAATGATGCCATTGAGTGGTTATTTAATAATAAATATCCACAATACGCTGCATTCGATGGTGCTATCGATCACAAAAAAGAAGCCGTTGAGTGGCTTAAAAAATATGAATTCGACTTTCTTGTGGTTTTTGCCAATGCAATTAACGAAAATGAGGAAGCTATTGCTTGGTTAAATAAACACGACTTAAAAATATTTGTTTTAATAGCAGCAAAAATTAGTCACTATCGTAATAACCAAACATTTGATTATCATAAATTACACTTTTAGCACTTAAAGATATTTCTCGTGTGTCATAAATCTAAATAAATAATAAATGAAAAAATACATTATTGCAGCTTTAAGTATGGTTGTAGTTATATTTATTGCAACTACATCATGTGATTCAAATATTAAGAAATCGGAAAAGCAAAACGAAAGCGGAGACATTGTTGGTAAAATTTCCGATAACAATAGTTCAACTGCCACATTAAGTGTTTCTATGGATGAAGTTAGTAAACTTATGCAAGAGCATAACAGGTTAACTTTAGAAAGATTTAATTACACTTATACACGTGCTTGGATTGAAGTTATTGAAACCGGGCAAAACAAATACGACTACTACTTGGGAGTTGAGGCCAGCCTCGAATCCAAAACCAACGAAAGGGCATATAGTTGTTACTCTGTTTTCACGCAATTGGAAATCGATAATGCTGAATTACACTTTTACAAAGATGCTATTCAGCGATCATGCACTGGTAAATGTTGTGGTAATTGTAAGCTTGTTTTAACTAATGATAATCTTGGTTGCGAATGTTACTCCCCATCTGAGAATACAGAATGTAGTGGAAAGGGAGATTGTAAGTATAAGGAGTCTGAAGTTTTAACTAAAGAGCAAGAAAAAAATGATATGATTTAAAGATACAAGAAGCAGGATTAGATTTACTATCCTGCTTCTTGGCTCTTAATAGAACACATTTATTATATTGGATAATCTTTAAAAATCTCAGTAGATTTCATTAATATATCTACGTATTGTGCTCTGCGATAAGCAAAAGGATCATCAACATTTTTCTTTGAAAGGTTACCTCTAAACTCATCTAAAGATTCATATTGTTTGTTAGCCATCCAAATTTCCATATCTTCAAGCATCTTTGTTATCTGCTGTGGCCCATGCTTATAAATTGTGCTCACAACAGCAACAACATCTGCACCAGCTAATATCATTTTAATTACATCTTCACCAGTAAATACACCTCTGTTTGCACAAATATCAGCATTAATATTATCGTAAAGCAAACCAACATAACGCAAGGGTAACCTACTATCATACTCGGAGCTTAAATTGTAAGGAAAGCTCATTTTTTCAAGATTCACATTTATATCAGGATGGAAAAGTCTGTTAAAAAGCACAAACCCGTCAATACCTTTACGATCCATCTCGTTAAATGTGTAAAGAGGATTTGTATAAAAAGGGCTTAACTTGACACTTACTGGTATTTTAACTGATTTTTTAACAATTTCAATAATATCCAATTCAGAATTAATGATGGAACGTCCGTCCATTTCAAAATCCTTAGGGTTATTATAAAAATTCAGCTCAAGTGCATCTGCACCAGCACCTTCAAGTTTTTTCGCGTATTCTGTCCATGTATCATCATAAACAGCATTTAGGCTAGCAATAAGTGGAATGCTAAGTGCTTTTTTTGCTTGAGAAAAATGCATAAGAAATTCCTCGGGACCAGCATCAAATGTATCGGTAAATCCTGATGACATTTCAGCATGGCGCTCATTATTCCCCCCTATTGTTTGATCTAGTTCAAGGTTTTCAAGATGGATTTGTTCTTCAAACAACGATTTATATACTATTGCAGCTGCTCCTGCAGCTTCAAGTTTCTTTAAAGTTTCAATGTCGGTTACAAGATTACTTGCACCAACAATTATTGGATTTTTTAATTCAAGACCTAAATATTTTGCTGATAAATTCATTTGAATTTGTTTTTGTGATTTAATGGGTGTAAAACTACAATTTTTTCATCTCTAAATGAAGTTTAATTCATTTTTTAAATATGGTTTCGTTTTTAGAAACAAATAAGAATAATAAATATTCATGATACATATAAAACGAAGTCTATTATATCAGATTTAGGTTAGTTTTATCAAAATAATTGATAATAAACTACGGATATTATTTTCCGCAATCGTTACTTATTATTTTAATTACCATTGAGATATATACAGCATCCACAAGTAAATATACTGTTAATGAATCATATATGATTCATTTATATATAAACCTGCCATATTTCTCAAAATTATTACAATACCACAATCTAAATTGATTTTAAATTGTGTATTTATCATCAACTAATTTGCTAAAACAAGTAATAAAGTTTAGCGAATTGAGTACTTTCGCAAAAAATTAATTAAGGAACTAATTTACTACTTTCTAAATGAATAAATTATGAACAGAAAGAAAAATTTTATAACATGCGAGGGTAACTATGCTGCATCACATATTGCATATATGTTTAGCGAAGTTGCTGCAATTTACCCTATTACGCCATCATCAGACATGGCAGAGTACATTGACCTTTGGTCTGCAAATGGTCGTAAAAATATTTTTGGTGAAACCGTACAGGTTTCAGAAATGCAATCCGAAGGTGGTGCATCAGGTGCTATGCACGGTGCTTTACAAGCTGGTGCTTTGTCAACAACTTTTACAGCCTCGCAAGGCCTATTGTTAATGATACCGAATATGTACAAAATGTCTGGCGAATTGCTGCCAGCGGTATTTCATGTTAGTGCACGAAGTATAGCTGCACAGGCACTGTCAATTTTTGGTGATCATAGTGATGTTATGAGCGTACGTCAGGCAGGGTTTGCCATGCTTGCAACAAGTAGTGCTCAAGAAATTATGGACTTAGCGGGTATTGCTCACCTAGCTGCAATAAAATCAAGAATACCATTTATTCATTTCTTTGATGGATTTAGAACTTCTCACGAATTATCTAAAGTAGAAGCAATGGACCAGGAAGATATGGCTAAATTACTTGATTATGAAGCTGTTCAAAGATTTAGAGATAATGCCCTTAATCCTGAGCATCCAGTAACTAGAGGAACCGCTCAAAATCCTGATATTTATTTCCAATCACGCGAAGCAGCATCTAAGTTTTACGATGTTATCCCAGATATGGTTGAAGAATACATGCAGGAAATAAAGAAAATAACTGGACGTGAATACCATCCATTTTCATATTATGGTGATAAAGATGCTGAAAACATTATTGTTGCCATTGGATCCATTACCGAAGTAATTAAAGAGGTTATTGATTACAAAAATGCTTCTGGCGAAAAACTTGGATTAATTACCGTACATCTTTATCGTCCGTTTTCTGAAAAATATTTCATGAAAGCAATGCCTAAAAATGTAAAACGAATTGCTGTATTAGACCGAACAAAAGAAATTGGTGCAAATGGTGAGCCTTTGTATCTTGATATTAGAGATTTGTTTTATGGCAAAGAAAATGCCCCAATGATTATTGGAGGACGTTATGGACTAAGTTCGAAAGACACTACTCCGGCCATGATGATTTCTGTTTATGAAAACCTTGCAGCCGAAAAGCCTAAAACTGGATTTACAGTAGGTATTGTTGATGATGTAAAATTTACATCTTTACCTTTATTACCTGAAATAAGCATTTCTCCAAAAGGAACTTACGAAGCTAAGTTTTATGGATTAGGTGCTGATGGTACAGTTGGTGCTAACAAAAACTCAATTAAAATTATTGGTGGTTCAACCGACAAATATTGTCAGGCATATTTTTCATATGACTCAAAAAAATCAGGTGGTATAACCATTTCACACTTAAGATTTGGTGACAGCCCAATTCGCTCTCACTACTTGGTAGGAACTCCAAACTTTGTAGCTTGCCATGTTCCAGCGTATCTTGATAAGTATGATATGCTAGCCGGTCTTAAAAAAGGAGGTACATTTCTTTTAAATAGTATATGGGATATTGAAGAAACTCAGAAGAGGCTTCCTGATCACATGAAAAAATACTTAGCTGATAATGATATTACAATATACATTATTAATGCAACTAAAATAGCTCATGATATTGGACTTGGTAACCGTACAAATACAATTATGCAATCAGCTTTCTTTAAAGTTGCTGATGTAATTCCTTATGAAGATGCTGTAAATGAAATGAAAACAGCTATTTTAAAATCTTACGGTAGTAAAGGTGAGGAAATTGTAAATATGAATTATGCTGCTGTAGATGCTGGTGGTGATGTGATAAAAGTTGATATTCCTGAAGAATGGAAAAGTATTGTTGTTGTTCCAAAAGAAGACAACCCATTTCTTCCTGACTTTATAAAAAATATTGCTGATCCTATCAACCTTCAAAAAGGTGATAACTTACCAGTAAGTGCATTTAATGGTCGCGAAGA
>JASFZK010000029.1:0-4418 GCA_045267845.1 Bacteroidota bacterium
GCAAATGCAGGAATAAGCATTGCAAAATCAAAAGCTGCTTCACCAGTAGAACCATCAAGTAGTTCATAATGTACTTTTCCAGGTTCTACCTTTTTAACTCCTGCACGTTTAATCCATGTGATATCGCGCTGTTTTAAAAATGATTCGGCAAATATTTTCGTTGATGTTATGTAGCCTCCTCTTTTAATATAGGCTCCGCCCATCCCAAAATCTCCAATCTCAAATTCGTTGGTAATCCATTTAATTTCTGCTAAATGCGATAACTTTCTTCTCTTTATTTCATAAGCAACATTAAGTATGTATTCAAATGCAGCACCTTGGCATGTTGCTCCGGGATGACCAACTCCAATGAGAAACTTTTGTTTCTCTCCTTTCTCCATTTTTGCAAATGATTCCTGTAGCTTCTCCCAAGCATGGGCAGCATGGTCGTATGTACAAACCGAAACGGTGTTACTATCAGGACCAAGCCCTTCAGTAGATTCAAATTTAAGAGCAGGGCCTGTGGCATTTATTAGAAAATCATAATCAACTTTTTCAACCTCACCTACCCTATCCTGGCCTGTATATTCAATTGTAACAAACCCTTTTGTGCCATCGCTATCACCCTCGGGGTGAAATGACACCGCTTTAGCTTGTTTATAAATAATCCCGACTTTTTTATACCGTTTATCAAGCCTAAATCTAACTTGATCAATTGTCATTCGGCCAACACCAATCCATATGTTTGATGGTATCCAATGGTAGTATGAGTTGGGGGTAACAACTACAATTTCGTGCTTCTTTCCTAGTTTCTTTTTTAAGAGTGCAGAGGCTGTATGACCAGCAATTCCGGCACCCAATACAACAACTTTTGCCATAATTTAGATTTGGTATAACAATATATTATACGCAAATTTAATAAAATATTAACATCTAACAAAACACAATCGAATTGCAGAACAGCATTATATGTATTAATCTTGAAAAAGACGAAGGTTTAACCCAGATTATAAAATAGAAACCTATTGTATAATCTGGGTTAAAAGTATGTAGATAGTTCCAGCCAATAAATCACAAATAGGTTTATGATTTTACCGGACTTTCAATTAATGAACCATTCTCTATTTTTAATCTTAGAAGCTGTAAGGCATTCATACTCTCATTCAAATCATTGAAAATATTTGCCTTTGTGTCTTCAAATTTATCTTTTAGTCCGTTGAATAATTCCGAATAGTAATTTATCCCACCCTTCAAATTATCCACAAACGTTAATAAATATTTCTCTTGTTTTACTGTTCGTGGAACATTAGTATCCTCAATTAGATTTCTAATATAATCAATGTAAACACTAAGCTCTTTTACAAACATATTTGGACGATCATTTCTGGAGATAATATTTTTTCTTCCATAAATATGACTAACCATTTCTTTAAGATTTGTCAATTTGGAGTAATATGCCATATTTGGACCTGGACAAATAGAAACCCCAGTGCCTTCAACTTTTGTCTCAATATCATTAACGAGTAAAGCCGATGTTCCCAAACCAACACAAATACACGATTTATTAACAATTTTATCAAATTTGTCTTGGCGCTTTTCCACGGACAACCCTTCAGCATCCAACTCTTTAATTTTCAAACGCTGATATCTGAACGATGCTGTACAAATAGTTTTATCAGTAAACTCAGTATTTGAAACAAGGAATTTTTTAGGACATAAGCTTCCGGGCTTCCCATCAGCTACCTTTGCCATTTTCATAATATCCTTAGTATTACCTCTTACGCTATTAAAAGGAACTCCAAGTGGAGATATTTCACTCAAGTACAAATCTTCCTCCTTAGCATTAATCAATAATTCACGTGTTTTGTCATCAACGTTAGTTACATCGGGTGCTAGCAAAAACGGAGTACCCCAACCCACAGAATCCATATCGTAATGATCCAATAAAAATTGATGTTCTTCGGCAGTACCTACACCACCCTGAGCAGTGATGGTAAAACTCATACCATTTTCTGGTACTTTTTTATTTTTAGCTTTTAATCCTTGTGCCAACACTTCATTTGCTAATTGGTGCAAGTGATCTCTATTTGCCTTAAACTCAGCCAAAATGGGTCCTAATAATAAACCATCAGTAGCAAAAGCATGTCCTCCACAATTAAGCCCCGATTCAATTCTGTACTCACTTACCCACAAGCCTTTTTTTGCAAAAAACCTACCCTGTATCAGAGCTGAGCGATAATCACTTACTTTTAATACGATTTTCTTTTTAATAACTCCATTATCATCCGGATAAAAATCTTCAAAATTCTCCATGTAAGTATATAATCTCGGACTCATTCCTGCCGAAAGAATAATAGAAGATTTTAAATCACTTTTGGCAAAACCCCTAAGAGCAGCATGAGCATCTTTGTATTCAGCTGGTAATTTTTCGCCATTTCGGTAATTATCTTTATCAATTTTGGTCATGATATTTACATCAATACTACCCATCGATAAATTTTCTTTTAGCCATCCCCTAATCTCATCTAAATTGAAATACTTCTCAGTCAACGCATTAAACTCCTGCTTAATAACAGATGTATCTGGCAACAGATTAAAATAATCTTTAATCTCATTACCCTTTTCAATGGTTGCATTTTTCAAGTCTTCAAATTTCTTTTCGGCTTGGCTATTTATCAAATTTAGGTACGACGTAATCCTTTTTGCCCTAAAGTCCTCCATTTTATCTGAAATCTCATTATAAGGAATTTCAAATTTTTCGCAGTACATTTTTCTCAATTTCTCAAGAAGTATATCATCGACTAACGACATCACCGAGTTTATCCCAAACTGACTAACCTTAAGTGGCGTATCGATGGTAAACCCAATTCCCATTACGGGTATATGAAACGAATGTGTTCTACTCATATTTTATATTTTTTTCAATTTACTAAACTAAGTGATTATCACCACTTTATATTTTTTTGAAATTGATCCTTTTTCAATATAACTTAATAAATTCTATTTTATTTGACAAAAGTAAACAAATACTAATGATAATACACCTTTTTAAGGAACTTGATATAACTACTTTTTTTATGAGGGCGGCTTGCCTTCCTACATTAAAATATTTCGGCAGGCAATCAGGCTTTACGTTTATAGTTATTTTATGCCTGCTGTTTTTTGTAAGTAGTGCGATTGCTTCCTCTGTCAGCAGCCACCTACAACAAATAAATCAGTAGCCATTTCAATAAGCTATCACTTCAATCCTTGCCTTTACAACCGCTATCAGCTTGGTAATACTACAAATGACAAGTACGCTACTCTGCTTACTCTCAAAAAATAATACTGAGAATTAAATAACTTTAAAAACCAATTTAGCCTTTGTAAAAATCACATCACTAGTACCAATATTAACATTCGTTTTAATTTTATTGTCGTCAGTTGTACTATTCTTAAAAATGAAATTAAGCTCTGGGGTTTCTTTAGGTGTTATAAGGTTTAAGTATTTTGCCTGCGTAACTTTTTCCATCATAAGTTTAGCTTGCATAACATCCTCAAGTAACTCTTTAGCAATTTGCAACTGTATAACCCCTGGAACAACAGGTTGCTCAGGAAAATGACCTTTGTAAACTTCGTGATTTGTGTTAAGCTCTATTATAGCTTCAAACCCCGAGATATTAAAAGTAATATTAGTAGTATTATAAAAGTCCTTTATTAGCATATTATTATTTTCAAAACTATTTGAGCTGTTTGTAATCGTAATTCACAATCAATAAATTCAATCTATTGATAAAATACTAGACTTTGCCCAATAGTATTAAACTATGATTAATACCTCTGAATTGATTGTATATTAAAACATTACCAACACATGGTTTTTTATCGCCTTTTCTAATAATAATCTCAGGAATCTTATTCTCTTTAATAATTCGAGCTGCCAGCCACATGGCAAATGAAGATGAGGCATCATACTCACCGCATAAATGTTTATAATAGGCAGTCGTAATATCAGCAAATAAACCATTTTCCAAATTAGTGTAATAATCATCAAATTTCTTATCCCCATTATTACCCATTATTACCAAATCAATATCATCAATTGATAATGAATGCTTTTTAATAAATTCAGTAATATGATCTTCAATTACTTTATTATTCTCTGGTCTAAAAAACATATCAACACCAATAACTTTGGCATAAGCATTATCTGTTTCCTTATTCGACAGTACAAAAAATGAGCTTCCTTCACCAGCCTGGGCGCCTTTTTGCTCATCATTTAATACATCAGTATTAATTATTGCATTCGATTTAAAAAAGTCAATTTTTGTTTTAATGAGCCAGCTCTCTTCAGTAATTTCATCAAATCCACCAAGCAATAGTTTATCAGCTTTATCCTCATTAATCAACATAATACTATCCAGCAATGCACTTTCGAAACTAAAAGTACGGTGCACATA
>JASFZK010000030.1:0-8686 GCA_045267845.1 Bacteroidota bacterium
TGGAGAATTATAAAACGATGATTCCAGTAAGTTGATTGCACAAAATCAGCCATAAGCAAACAAGAATGTAAGTGCATAATTAGCGTACATATTTTTAAAATAGTAATCTTATGAAACGAATAATCATTTCTATATTTATCCTGTTTTCTATTAATGTATTTAGCCAGGATCCTCAAACACATTTTATACTTGAAGATGAAATACCTTCAAATGTAACAAAAGAATATATTGGTCGTGATTTTGTACAGATGGTGCCAGGTTTTCATAGTAAACCAGATCCTTCTTTCCATGTATTAGCAAAAACTGACCCTCGGCTTGTTTTCCCTCCTGAAGGTGGTGATTTAACAGGTGGGTCTACAAATAATAATGAAGGTGGGGTTGTGGGAACATTGCCTGGTAATTTAATGGTGTCACCTAGTGGTGCAGCGGTATATAACATACCGATTAGTGTTCCTGCTGGTATTAATGGAATGTCACCTTCTATTAATTTGGTTTATAATAGTCAGGGAGGTAATGGGTTACTTGGCATTGGATGGTCACTGAGTGGTTTATCTGCAATTACCCGCACAGGAACAAATCTATATCATGAAGATTATATTGATGGTGTTGACTTTGATGCCAATGACAAACTTTCTTTAGATGGACAACGATTAATACCACTAGAAGAAGAAACTGAATTCAGAACTGAGATTGAAACCTTTTCAAAAATAATACCGCATGGTAATTTTGCTGGCATGCCTGAATGGTATGAAGTTTTTACAAAAGATGGAAGAATAATTGAGTATGGAAATACTGTTAACTCACGTATCGAAACGGCGGATGGTAGCCATGTATTTATGTGGTATATTAACAAAGTTACAGATCGAAAAGGAAATTATCTTGTTTGTGAGTACATAGAGGAAGGAGGATTGGGCAGAATATCAAAAATTAAATACACTGGGAATATAAATACAAATCTTGAGACCTTTTATGAAGTAAATTTCAATTATACTGATACCCGTGATGATCCTATTAAGAAATATATCTCTGGTAAAGCAGTTGAAATAAATATTCTACTTGAAGATATCAAGATTAAATATAATAATAGTGTTATACATACTTATACGTTACAATATGATGATGATAGTTTTTATTCACGTCTAAGTTCTGTTACCTTAAGCAATGCTGATGATATACATTATAATCCAACTATATGTCAATGGGGCGATGATGGTGGTCATGAAAGAGAGAGGTTGATTTTGAGTAAAGAGACTGTGCCCAATGATTGGTATATTGATCAGTATTTCTTAGATATTAATGGCGATGGATTATCTGATGTTATTAGAATTGAATATACTATGTATGAAGCCAATGGTTATGAAGCAAGAAAAGCAGAAAATTGGTACTTTCGACTAAGGCTTGATGATGATACTTTCTCAGAAAAATACAGCTTCAATAAAATTCCAAGTAACTTTTATCGCACTTTAATGATTGGTGATTTTAATGGTGATGGATTACAGGATTTTTTGGACCTTGAATATACGCATGAAAAAAAAGAGAAAACTGTCATAAAAAGGATGTTTATTTCTCAAGGTAATAGCTTTGTTGAATATAGGTTCGATCATATTGAATGGTGGGAAAATAATCGTCCTGAGTTTAGAATTGGTGATTTTGATGGAGATGGAATATCAGAACTACTCATAGCATATAAAGATATCCCAGAGAACTATGACAGTGACCCTGATAATGATATAAACAATGTTTATGTTTGGAAATTTAGTGAGGCTGAGCCATACTCTAGGTATGCTTTTTATGGACAAACGGGATTTGGTAATACTGGTTTTGATGGTAGTGTTTTAATCGTTGGTGATTTTAATGGTGACGGATGCAGCGATTTTTTACGTACAGCTGAATATGGGGCCGCACCTGGTGGATCAAATACAAGTAATTGTTTCATTTATAGTATTGATTTTATAACGCCTGAGTTGGATTGGATTTACGGCTCTGGATACCCAACTGTTTGGCATCAGATTTTCCCAGGTGATTTTAATGGTGATGGAATTACTGATTTGTTAACCTATAACTATACAGCTGCTAATCCAATTTGGCAAGTTTCATGTTTTAATGGTAGTAATGCTTTTGTAAGTATGGCGGATGCGCCGCCTCTTCATCATTTTAACCCATATGAAACAGGTGAAGGCTGGAGTTATGGTGTAAATATAGCTGACTACAATGGTGACAGCAAAACAGACATAATGGAATTAGCTATGATATTAGACCCTCTTGATCCATATAAAGCCGAATACAATATATTCTATTCAAATGGAGATAATTTTGGAGAATCATCTACTGGAATAATTAGGGATTTAAATGGTCTTGTTTTAGGCGATAGACATACTTTTACTTTTAATGATTTTAATGGTGATAATAAAGCAGACTTGTACACATTAGGAGTTATAGGAGTTGACTACATTCATTTATTCGATCATACAAATGATTATAATCTAATAAAAAATATTACTAATGGGTTAGGGCATGAAACAACAATTATATATAACCCTTTAACTAATAATTTAATTTATGATAGGAATCCTGTAGGAGATTGGCCTGATTATCCTGTGAGTGTTATCCAACCTGCATTATATGTGGTCACAGCAATTGAAAAAGATAACGCAATTGGTAATGTTTTTGAAACAAATTATACGTATAAAGGTGCAAAAATACATAAAAAAGGCAAGGGCTTCTTGGGGTTTAATAGAACCATTGAAATTACCAATCCTGATACAGAGAAAACAACAAAACTCGAAAAAACATATAATATTAATGCTGACTACTTTTTTCCTTACCTTTCGATGACTCACCAATATGCTGATATTGTGGGTGAAGAAAATAAATTGATAAAACAAACATCATATGGTTCCAAAGTTAAGGATTTTGGCGACAAACGTATATTCTATTACAATTGGGATTCATATATATGGATGATACACACTGGTGATGAAAATAGTACACAGATTAAAACGGTTAGGTCAAAACAATCATTTAATGAAGGTAATGACATTAATTTTGGTAACGTATCAAATATCAGTGTTTACACAACAGGCAGTAATTGGGATGATTACAGTACAATTACTGATTTTACATATGATTATAATTTTATCGATGATTGGATTATTCATAGAGTTGAAACAGTAACAACAGCAACTGAATCTATAGACGACCCTACATCATTCATTGATACAAAAGAAGTAACCTTTGCATATTCAGTAGATGATCCATCATTTATCGAGTCTAAAACACATAAACCGAATGGAAATCAGACGATGAGAACAGTGAGTAGCAATATCTATGATGATTATGGTAATATCATCAACACAACACTTTCTGCACCTGGATTTAGTCCAGCACCACCAGCTCGTATTACTAATTACACATATAGCTCTGAATACCAATATCGTTTTGTAACGCAAACAGATAAAACTGTTGGAGACGATTTATTTCTATCTACTACATCATATTATCCAAGTACAGGTCAAATACAAAGTTCAACTGATATTAACAATAATACTACAAATTATTACTATGATGGCTTTGGTAGGCTTGATAAAACTATTTTTCCGGATGGAATAATTTCAAAACAGGGTATGTATTGGTCAAATAATTTAGATGAAAACCCAACCCATGGTCTACACAGGTTATGGACGCAAAGCTCAGGAATGCCTGAGTCCTTTATATATTTTGATAACCTTGGACGTGAGTTACAGGTTGTTTCTAAAAACTATAATGATAATCAGGTTTATACAGAAAACGAGTATAATAGTTTTGGCCAACTGGATAGAACATCCGTACCACATTATTCAAACGAAGAAAAACAATGGACAAGTTATACTTACTTATCTACGGGCAATGTAAAAACTGTAATCAGCCCCACCAGTAATATTACTTATGCATACAACGGAAGAATAACTCAAACTACAGATAACAATACAGGAATTACAACATCCAATGAAACCAATCCAATTGGTAATATTATTAAAGCAACTGATCCCGGAGGAACCATTGAATACACTTATTTAAGTTCAGGCCAATTATATACTAGTATAGTGGGCAATAATACAACAACGATTCTATATGATGAAGCAGGTTTCCAGAAATCACTTGATGACCCTGATGCAGGCACTACTGAATATAAATTCAATCCGTTTGGTGAATTGTTAACTCAAACTAATGCAAATTTACTTACATACGAAATGACATATGACGGCTTGGGGCGTATTTTATCAAAAATATTGCAAGGCAGTGTTGATGATATTGTATATTACACATATTATCCACAGAGCACATATGGGTTTGGTCAAATAAAATCAATAACACAATCCAACGGTACTGCAGTAACTAATGAATATGATAAATATTCTCGAATTATTAAAAAAACTCAAACCATCGACTCAAAAGAATATGTTTTTAATTATGAGTACAATATTTTGGGAGAAACAAAAAAAATAACTTGGCCATCTGGCTTTGCTGTAAACTATCATTACAAAAATGGTTACTTTAGTGGCGTAGAACAAACAAGTACAGGTATCATGCTTTGGGAATTATATAATACAAACGCAAAGGAACAAATAACACAATATATGTTAGGGAATAGGTTATTAACAACTAAAGGTTTTGATACATATGGATTTCCTTTATCAATACTTACTGAAAACAGTGTACAAAACCATACTTACGAGTTTAATGTAAATACTAGTAATTTAACTTCGCGATCATCTGTTATTTATCCACCACACGGTAGTCATACACTAACAGAAGATTTTACTTATGACGACACAAAATTTAATAACAGACTGGAGACCTGGAAAGTTGACATAGGGCAGCTTTATAGCATGGGTTACAATATAAATGGTAATATTGAAACCAAAACAGATGTTGGTACATTTATTTATAATGGTATTGAAGAAGGTCCACATGCAGTAACCTTAATTGAGAATCCTTCTGCAGCTTATCTTGAAAATGCAATAATCAACGAACAACATATAACTTATACTGCTTTTGATAAAACAAAAGCTATTTGGAATGAAAATTCTGCTAATCCAGAAGATTCAAAAGTTCTTGAAATTACGTATGGACCAAACCAATCACGATACAAAACAGAAGTAACTGAGCATGGCGAAAACATTGAAACCAAATATTACATAGGTGGTTTAATGGAAATAGAACAAGATGCCAATAATAATACTCGTGAATTACATTATATAAGCGCAGGCGATGGTTTGTGTGCTATATATGTTATTGATAACAACAATGATGGTTCAATGTATTATATTCACAAAGACTACCTTGGCTCAATAGAAACCATAACAAACGAAGAAGCTGTTATTGTTGAGCGGTTAAGTTTTGACCCTTGGGGTAGACGAAGGAATGTAACAAACTGGTCTTATGATAATGTTCCTACAACATTTATGTTTGATCGTGGATATACAGGGCATGAACACATTGATGAGTTCAATCTAATAAATATGAATGGTAGGGTTTACGATCCAATTCTTGGTCGTTTCCTCTCGCCCGATAACTATGTACAAGCACCATATCACACCCAAAGCTTTAATAGGTATAGTTACGTGCTGAATAATCCACTGAAATATACGGACCCCTCAGGTGAAATTATCTGGGCGCCTATTATCATTGGCGCAGTTATCGGTACATACATGGGAGGCACACTTGCAAATAATGATTATAACCCTGGAAACTGGGATTACGGTTCTGGTAAAACTTGGGGGTATATGGCAGGAGGTGCTATTGTTGGCGGTTTAAGTGGTTATGTTGGCGGGGCAATAGCTGCCTCGGAAATACCGATGGCAAATACTCTTGGAATTGCAGGAGCTTCATATACAAATTCAATAGGTACAAATATGTACACAGACGGACAAACAGATATTAGCGTTAGCTTAGGAGTTGCATCATATAATTTCTCTTCCGGTAATTGGGGTTATCTTGGGAAACCAGAAAACAAATGGTACCAAAATGTTGCGTATAGTTTTGGTGCATTAGCCAATATACAAGATTTAGCCGCTTTAAATATGGGTGGTTCTGTTAACTATAATTCTTTAAAAGATCCAGTAGGACATGGTTCATTAACTAATGATAAAGGGACTATTGATATATCTAAAGGCCATGAAAGTGGAAGTCTTCTTTGGGGTAAAGGCACCAAATGGGGTACAGCACCTAAAAACCAGCTTTTTCCTAAACTAAGGATAAACAATGTAAATGAAAAGATACTTGAATGGATGTCAGGAAATATTGCAGCTGATAAGGGAATTTTTGGTGTATCCGAGTTAAATTATGGACTAATTGGAAATACGTGTACATCTCAAGTTTCTCGTGCTTTATGGGGAGCTGGTGTTTGGGGGTTAAATCCGTTTACAATATCACCACATTCATTGTATTTACAGATATTTGCAAGACAAGTGGGCATTTATTCTAGTTCATATTTATATCAAATCCCTAATCATTAATATGATGAAAAAACTCATATTCCTTTTTAATATGGTGGTTCTATCTTCAGCTTTCCATTATGCTAATAGTCAAACTTTAGTGAATGGTTATTATATTGGTAAAGAAAAATACAATATTATAGAAACATATTATTATTTGCTTACAATAAATGATTCAGATGCACATTTAGAACTTTATTTGGTTTCCAAGGGACAGACTTCTTCAACTTCTTTATTTATACAAGTAATTAAGAAACCTTCAGAAGAATTGTTCAAAATAAATAAAACAAATAAAATTCTTTTATTGACAAATAATTTTGGAAATTCTTTTAAAGTTCGAACAACAAACGATATCGTATTAATTAGTAATACACATAAAGTAGTATTGGAAAAAGTTCAAGAAGTTCCTGATAATTTTAAAGAGATGAAAAATCTATCGTTTTATACTTTTGCTAATTTTTACCCTCATTTAATACTTGGATACAAGAATAAGTTTACTTCTAATTATGAAATTAGAATTCGTGCTGCTTTAAGACAGTCTGACCTATGGGATGAATGTAAACAATTAAAGTACTCTGAATACGAAATATTAATACATGATAAGTTAAAGGAGTTTGTTACAGAAAACCAAGATATAGATAGATAATGCAAAGCTTTTTTATTTGCAACCCCAGTCTAGAGGGCGTATTACGAAAAAAGCAATCTCAAAGTGACTTGGGGAATGGCTAGATAAGCAAAATTCTATATTATGCTCTGATTTCTCATAATAGTATGCGTGCATATACAAATGAAAACAGTATCGAATTAAAACCAATATTTGTAAAACGCAAACAATATGTGTTTCAGGAAGTATATCATATTCAAAACGTTAATAGAGTTTATAGTATACTAAAAGATTGGATCAAAAAGTTTAACGGAGTAGCAACTAAATACCTGCAAAACTATCTAAATTACTACAAATTAGTTCAGGTTTTTATCGGAAATAATTATTCATCACAAGAGGTCTTAAGTAATGTTGTTAAAAAAATGACACATATTTACGGAGAGACCTAATAAAGCAACTGAATTGTATAACATAGCCTTACAAACTACACTTAGGTGGGAGATTTTTGATACATCCCGCTACAAGAAGGTAATATTATTAATTATGAATTGTATATTTTATATTTACGCAATTATAACTATTCCTATTGGTATAGCAGTAATCTACTATTTGCTGAAAAGAAAGGAAATAAATCAATTGATGAAAAGAGAAAATCCTAATTTTACTGGACATCCAAATAATACTATAGATTTATTCCGAATAGTAAGAACAGTTAATTCCTCTCAAACTATTAGTTCTTCGGAGAAGAAGTTTTTAATAAAAATATTGTTATTTGTGGGGATTTCGTGGTTGGTAGCAATTATTTGGATTATTTTTATTGTGTTCTTCCAAAACTCAGTTTAAACTAACATTCAAATTATAAATGCTTTATTGGCGGATGCTCTACATATTCTTAGGGCATGCAACTTGGCAAACAACTAGGCTATATTACTAATTATAAAAAGCGTATCTAAAAAACAGAATTTACTATATGTAATAATTTTATTATCAATTGTAAGTATAATTGGCTTCTTTGTTATATGCACTCGTTACTAATCTTAGGCAGTAATACTCAATAGATATTAGAAAAGAAGGTTCTATTAATCATTTTGAGACGAAATCTAACATCAATTATTTAACTATATTTGTCTAACTATGCTAGGCAACAGATATACAATCAGTAATCAGTTTTGCTATTGAATCAGAATCAAGTGAATATGATGAAATAAATCGTTGAATTTGGCGTAGTAATGAACTCTCTTCTGCTTTGGCATCAAAGACTCTTGTCAAATTCTCAAAACTTACTGCTCATATGCTATTCCTACTATTGATTTAGACATGACTCTATTCTTATTAATATTTATTCATGTGCAAGATGATATATTTTGTACGCTGTTGGCACACTAATAATTGAAATATACAATTGAGTTTTTGCTTTATTGTTTTATACCCTTTATGAATCCTTTAAGAAAACTCAATACAATATTTTTCCACCACAACTCTATTTTCAGATACAATAAGCAATTTATATAATAAAGATAATTTCTTTGTCTCATGTTTTTCGTGATTGTGGTTTTACAATATGTTTTGCCAGACTAAATATGTTTTGTGTTATTAAAACTATGTC
>JASFZK010000031.1:0-36594 GCA_045267845.1 Bacteroidota bacterium
GATTTATGGTGCATATTGCCAAATATCATTTGCTGTATAACAACTGCTGTTCCCCATTCGTCGGCAACCTCAAGATGTTGGCGGTAAACTTTTGCCCTGTCTGATGCCCACGAATCAAAAACCAAATTTGTGGTAATTATAAGTTGACTAAAAACATCTTCCTCAAACTCAATTCCGGTATCATTAATTGTTTGCTTGTAAGCCATTGCAATTTCTCGCATTGCCTTTGGGCTAAATTCTGTTTTTTGGTCAACTTTGTATTTAACTTTGTAGCTTTCAATAACATTGTCAAATTCATCACGGGTTAATCCAAATGCCATTCCCCAGCTTTGAAGCAATCTTCGGTAAGAGTCCCATGCCGACCATTCAAAACCTGGTTTTTTACTCAAGCTTTCAGTTATTTCATCATTCATACCAACATTTAGAAGCGTATCCATAGCTCCAGGCATTGAGATGGCTGTTCCTGATCGCACAGATAGTAGTAATGGATTATTTGGATTTCCAAATTCTTTTTTTGCTGCCTTTTCAACTCGAGCCAAATGTTTACGTATGAGTTGATACATTTCATTACGTAATTCAGGGTGTTCAAAAATAGCTTTGTGTTTTCTGAATACTTCTGTAGTAAGCACAAAACCAGGAGGAATAGGAAATCCTGCTAATCGCAAATTCTTTAAATGGTACGCTTTTGAGCCTAGAAAAACTTGATTATCAACCTGAGGGTTAGGTTTTCCGAGCCGGGCAATAACCAAGTCTGAATTGTACGACATAACTTCTTTAATCATGGCTGGTTGGAGGTTATCCGCCATTTCTCTCAATGATTCTAAAATACGAGAGATAAAATTATCCAGTGGCTGAACTAAAAATGCTTCGGCAATAACATCACGGTAAAATGTTTCTGACATGCTATTAACAAGCTTTACCTCATCATCTGCGCTAAGCTTATTTCCCTTATCAAAAAGCTGCGGTATTACAATGCGTAATGGTATTTCGTATGATTTTAAGAAGTACTTTATTATTGTGCGTTTTACATCCTCAGCTAAAAACTGAAAAATATTTATGTACTGTTCAAATGATAAACTTTGTGACCTAAGGCTGTATTTCAGCATTAATAAATTTGAATTTAAGCTCTGATTAGTGATGCCGTCAAGCTCCAATCCTTCTTTAAAATAATTAAGGATAACATAAATATCTTTTAGTGTTTTTGCCGATATATAGTTTAAGTTTATCTGATCGACAACTTTTTCCATTAACCGTGTGGCAACATTTTCAAGTCGAAAAGTTAATCCCAAAGCTTCAAATTTTGGCTCTCGGTAAGTTCCATACATTGAGGGAATTCCAATGGCAATATGTCGTTTATGATAAATATTTTCCCACGCATGGCTTTGGTCATTATTAAAAATAACCTCTTTTAAGCTACGCATAAAACTGTAAATGAGCTTTAAAGATGTTTCAAAATCCTCTTCTTCCAATGCTAGTTTAAACTTATCAATATCAGTGTCTTTAATATAAGAATACCGTTTTAGCACACTTGTAATATCTACCGATTCAAAAGAGTATTTTTCTTTGAGATAAGCGTATAACATTCTCATGTCGCGTAAGCGCTCTAAATCACGTTCGTTGTCAAAATTTAAATCTGATAGAATTTGTTCAAACTGGCCTTCATCTACAGCAAGTAGGGCATCAGGAGAATTTTCGCTTAATCGGCACATTTCACGAACCATTTTATGTATGGGAGCGAAATACTCACTTTTTTTATCAACCGAATCATAAACATTTTTCGGTAGCATATGTTTTATATTCTGAAGGTTGCCATCGTACCAAAATTTAAAAATATCTTTGGTTAGTCCAATTAGAGTATTGTTGCTTTCGGTATGTACTTGCTTACGCAGAAAATGAATGAGCTTATCTTTCCGATGTGAAATTTCATCCATTGATGTGGTCACTTTCCGGATTTCACCTTCGGCACCAATCTCGTTAAAATATACCGGAAAAATTCGAGTAAGTTGCTTTACATTTTTGTAGAAAGGGGCAATATTTGAGTTTAGAATTTTTGTTATTTCTCGCTGAAACAAATCTGTATCGCTTAAAAAAATACCACCCAATTGTAAATTCACAATTAGGACTGAGAGCAATTTTTCCATTTCAAGATGTGAGTACTCAATAATCTCAAGCCATACACTTATATTTTTTATGTGATTGTCATTTACCGATAATTGCCAGTCTTCGTTAACATATACAATGCCAGGTGTTTCAAATCCAAAGTTAATTAGTTTATCTTCAAAATGATGAATCAATTTATTATCTGAACCCTTCTCAATATCAATTATTTTTTTGCCAAGAGTTAGTAATATATCAAGTACCGAAGACATATGTTCCTTTCGCAATCCTTTGCAGAATTCAAAAATTTGATCAATAAACTGAATCATATTTTCTTTGTCAACCTCATCAACGGTTTGCTTCAACATGCTGTTTAAATTCCATATTATTCGCTCCTTATGAGCTTGCATACCATCAATATGAAGCATGTAAAAACTGTAATAGAATTTTTCGATAAAAGTGTTGAACATAGATGTTGCTGATTCAAACTTATCAGCAATCATATCATAATCAGGTAATTCATCAATTAAGGATGTCCAGTTCTTTATTTCAGATAATTTGTTTTTCAGACTTTTAAACCAGGGTTTCCCCAATTGATCAATAATTAATTGACCATCAGAAGTTATAATTTCAGTTTGCTCTTTAATCCATTTTTCAATTTCTGTGCTGTTTTCCCAGTACTCAATATTTTTCGCATAAATGTAATAATTGGTTTCAAATATTTGAGTACTAAACTGACTTAACTTGGAAGCATCAACCAAATATCTGTTAAAATACTTGGATGCCTTAATAAAACTTAAAGTATCTTTTTCAAACCCTTCTTTGAGTTCACTGAAACAATATTTGATTGTACTCGAAAAATCTTTATCTTCTTTTGTGAGTTTTTGAATAAACTCAAGAAGTGTTTTTACTATCATAATATGATAATTTGAGCTATTTGGCTCAAGAAGAAGCTTAGCAAGTAATTCAATTGGCACTTTAAATGCATTGTGAGGATTTTTTAATGCTCTGTAATACCAGTAATCTGATAGCAATATTTTCCTGAGTTCTTCACTTACAAATTTTCTGTTAGAAAACGGATGTTGAAATTCAACAATGCAATCGTTTGCACGTTTGTTGATTCCAAAGTACTTTTTTGACAGATCTATAAAAGACTGATATTCAGGCTTTATTACAATCTCTTTATATCTCGTTTCTGCAAGGTTTGCTTCGAGAGCTTTAGATTTGAACTTTTCTGCCATATCAATAAATATTGCGCAAAATGATAGTTTATTTTAGTTTAACTTTGCTCATGTTTAAATGATGAACTTCACAAAAGTAAGGATAATTCTTAACCATTAACTAGAATCAACATTTAAAGAATACTATAAAAATTAAAAACTATAAAAATGACTAAAATTAAAATTGGAATCAACGGATTTGGACGAATTGGACGTAATGTATTTAAAATAGCCCACGAAAGAGGAAATATGGAAATTGTTGGAATTAATGATTTAACCGACACAAAAACTCTGGCACACTTATTAAAGTATGATTCAACACAAGGTAAATTTAACGGAACTGTAACTTACAATGATAATAGCATTATTGTTGATGGTAAAGAAATTCGTGTAACTGCTGAAAGATTACCAATCAATATCAAATGGGCCGAAACTCCAGATGTTGTTATTGAAGCAACAGGCATTTTTAGAGAGAAAGAAAGTAATAAGGGTGGTTATGGTGATCACCTGAAAAATGGAGCAAAAAAAGTTATTCTAACTGTTCCTTCTAAAGATCAGATAGACCGCATGATTGTTATTGGCGTAAATGATGATGAGTTGCAAGATGACGACCAATGTGTTTCAAATGCATCATGTACTACTAACTGTTTAGCACCAATTGCAAAAGTATTAAATGACAGATTTGGTATAGAGAATGGATTAATGACAACTATTCACGCATACACAAACGACCAGCACATACTTGATGCTCCACACTCTGATTTAAGAAGAGCACGTTCAGCTGCTTTATCACAAATTCCAACAACCACTGGTGCTGCAAAAGCAGTTGGAATTATTATTCCTGACTTAAATGGCAAACTTGATGGTATGGCAATTCGTATTCCAACTCCAACAGGTTCGTTGGTTGATTTGGTTGTAAATTTAAAAACCGAAGCATCTAAAGATGAAATTAATGCGGCAATGAAAGAAGCTGCCGAAGGACCAATGAAAGGGATTCTTGAATATCAGGAAGATCCAATTGTATCGGTTGATATTATTCACAACGATCATTCTTCAATATACGATGTGCAAAGCCTAATGGTGCAAGGAAAAACTGTTAAATTACTTTCATGGTATGATAATGAGTGGGGTTATTCTTGTCGTGTTGTGGATTTGATTGATCTTTTTAACTTGTAGTTATACTCATAATTTATCTATTAGGTATATAGATCCAGCTGTCATATCGAAGGAAATGCAGCGTAGTGAAATAATGAGATATCCCATGAGAACGTGGTACGTTACTATGGGATATCTCGTCGCTGCGCTTCCCTCGATATGACAGCTTTTTTTTGGGATTTCTAGTCACTTCATACGGAAGTTAACCTAGAGCTCCAAATTGTAATCACAATGTCTATGGGTTGTCATTAGTTACTAAAGTAGTGTTTTCTATGTACTACAATTAAACTTGTACCTATTAATAAATTATCTGTATTAACTTTCAATACATAAATACCTGTTGGAACACCAACAAGCAAAACAGTTAAACTACTCGAATTAATTATTTCGCTATTTATTGATAATAATACATTTCCTAAAGTATTAGTTAACTTAATAGTCACTTTGCCGTTATACTCAAACGGTAGCTTAACATTTATCAAGTTGCTTGCAGGATTTGGCCATACTTCAATGCTGCCATACCTATCAACTTTCTCAAAATGGGCTGAGGTAATTATGCTATCCGGGCAAACCGTAATGCTCCCTCCAAATTCATATCTTATCTTAGCTGGAATTGTACCATCATTAAGTATATTCGGTATTCCTATTGATGGCCAATCAATAGTTTCAATCCAAAAATTAGGGGGCTCAGATAAATAATAGCTTGAATCATTTAAATCAGTTGTACCTGTTGGTATTATGTCACCCTTAATATTATTTCCATATTCAAACTGATTATCACCTGTAAGTATGTATAAGCCATGTAAAAATTCAGTATTTGTTACCTCACTTCCTACAAAGTTTTGATCGTTAGTTTCTTGTAAATCACTCGTAGTCATTATAATTCCATATAATTCAGCTCGGTTTCGGAAAAAAGTATTGAATGGGCCAGATGGTCCCCAGTAGTGATCGATCACAATATTTTGCACAATGTTTCCTTCAAATAAGTTGGAAAAAGCAAAATGCCCGTGTAATGAAATATCGCCAGATGCATCATGTATTTGCTCAGTACGATTAGGCTCAATGGAGAAATTGTATGAAAAAACATTCCCATTGGCTCCTGTTTTAACCATCATTGCATGGCGTAAATATCTGAACATATTATTGGTTATTAAACATTCGCTGCTGTGATGACTTAAAGTTACACCATAGCCTCTAGTGCCAGCGCCATCATATGAAAAAGCATGATGAAAATATGAGCCGTCAACAAGAATATTTATGCTTGTATTAATCGAAACATGACTACCAACACTCGAGTCACTTTCTACACCCCTAACAATACAGTTTGCAGCCATATTCATGTATATATTTGAACCAGCACTCTCTACGGGTTCATCAATACGCTTAAGTTTGATACATTGTATTCCGGCATTTGAAATAGGGATTATAGGTCTTAACTCGGGATTTAAATCTGCCGAGTAATTAATTCTCAACTTACTTTCTATGAGTAATTTATTATCTACAATAGCTATAACTCTAGTTATTTGTCCAACAGAATAATCTGCCCAAGAAATTGGCACTACATCCCAGTCCCCATTTTCTTGTCTAATCTCAATATAGTCACCAATATTAAAAGTACTTATGTCACTTACAGTTATCAAATTCGATCCCATATTATACCCACCGATTAAATCCACAAAGTCAGAAGTTTGTGTTTTTGAAATTGAAATGCAGTTAACGGCATTCTGCCCCATATCGAAAATGAGTGTAGATAAATCAGAGCCAGTACCCTTTATAATACAACTGTCAGGAAGTATAATTGGGTCTTCAATTAGATAATTGCCTGGAGGAAAGTAAATGTATCCCAGCTCACCATCCAATGAAAGTATTGCATCCATTACAGCAGGTTGATCGTTTGTTATTCCATCACCAGTTGCGCCGAAATCAAGAACATTTAGTTGAAATTCGGGTTGATGTAAATTTATATGTTGGATTGCTGATTCCCAGTCAACTCGTCTTTCTTCTGGAATAACTTGCCCACTAATACTTGTAAAAAGGAATAATAGGATACTTATAAAAAACAATCTTTTCATTTATATGGTGGTATTTATGCGTAAAAGTAATATTTATTTACTTTTTTGTCAAATTATAAAATCTTGAAAGACGTATTCTTACTAATAACTGTACTGCTTCTGCTAGTGCAGATTAGTTGTTGAAACAATAAAAATGAAGTAACAAACAGCTTAGATTTTTGGAAGAGTGGGAAAATCCCCTAACGGTTATTTTCTTAATTCAATGGCTTAACATCTAGTAGCCGAAGATAACTGTTGTGATTATGTTCTACCAATAGCCAATGACTGTACCATGTAAGCGAATCTAATATTGGAGAGGATTTTGTTATTGGAATAAACCCTATACTATCTGCAATAGCAATATTATGGTAAACTATATTTTCATCTGTTAGCATTGATTGAGCAATAGAAATACCGATTCTATAAAGACCAGGAACTTTAACCGGAATATTACCAGTAATTATACCAGGTAAATTCGAATACCCATAAGGTATCATATCAAGTGAATTTACTTGCATACTAAATGTAGCATCTGCAGGCAGAGTATTCAAAAAATTATCTTTAAAACTCTTGTTAAACCAGCCAGGTCCTGCAAAAGCATATGTAGCTATTGTAAATTTATCTTTCAATGCTTCATTTGTAATTAGCCAATATGCCATCATAGGAGCCAACCCTCCGCCAAGGCTGTGCCCCGTGATATAAAGTGGGATTTTTGATGAAGATGTAATAGATTCCAAATATGCTTCTAAATCTGTTCCGGTAACCGAATCCTGTGAATTAAGCAGGTTGGTAAACCCTTCCATAGGCCCTATACCAACAGAATCACCAGGCATGCCATATGGAAACTCCACAAGTGTAAAAACTTTAAGGTCTTTTAATATATTAGCTATCGAATTAATATTAGTACCCCTAATTGCAATTGTATATGCAGGACTATCGCCTTTCGTATATTTTGCAACATAGAGCAAATTTTCATTGTTTGGTGATATTCCAGGTCCCCATACCAATTCCCACTCACCTTTAGTTGCAAGAGTCTCATCTCTAAGTAGAATACCAATATTATCTTTAATAATAGAGTACGACAAACTATCCGCAGTATAAGATATTGCCGACATAGTCATCATAACTCCAGATATATTAGGGTCTTCCAACCCTGTAGGTGGCGAATTTGAATCCTTTTTACAACCCTCAGAAAAAATAATTATTAATATTAAAAAAGCAATAACCATGGATAATCCTACTTGATTCTTCATTTTGTTATTCTTTTGATTTTCACAAAGATAAGTTAATTTATGTAGAATTCAAATTGTAGCTATAAAAGAGTTCCATTAAGAATACAACTGTCCGAAAGAATAATTGGCTCTTCAATTAAATAATTGCCATGTGGAAAATATATGTACCCCAACTGACTCTTTAAAAAAATAGTTGCATTCAATACAGAGGGCTGATCGTTTGTTATGTCATCACCAGTTGTCCCAAAATCAAGAATATTTAGTTGAATTTAAGGTTGATATAAATTTATATGTTGGATCGGTGATTCTGGTCAACTCGTCTTTCTTCTGAAATAACTTGCCCGATAATACTTGTGAAAAATAATAATAGGAAACTTATAAAAAACAATATTTTTATTTATATGATGGTATTTATGCGTAACGGTAATATTTATTTACTTTTGAGTCAAATTATAAAAATTATGAGAAACGCATTCTTCCCAATTACAATACTGATAATATTAGTGCATATTGGTTGTGAAAATAATAATAATGAGGTTGTTACAAAAAAAATCCAATATGATGTGAATATTAAGAGCCCCGATCCTGAGTACGATTGGTGGATACAAAACTTAGTAGGTCCTGAACGTGAGCATATTGTAAACCTTATTGTTGACGGTGCAAAAGCTGGTAGTTGGCAAGCCTACGATTATTTTAACGACCCCATTGATAAATACGAAGTTAGAAGAATATTTTCCGATACCATGGTTGTTTCGATGATGAAAAACGAGCCACCATATGAGTTGTTTGATACAATGATAATTCATAAAATTCTACCTCAGGATATCCTAAGACTAAGATTTATGGAAGAATGGAGTATTAATCCTGAAAATCTTGCTTTCACCAAAAAAGTTGTGGGTATAGCGCCTGTTGCCAGTCGCTTAGATTTTAACGGTATTAAAAGATGGCAACCTCTATTTTGGATATATACTGATGAGGAATTTATTAAGGGATTGAAGAATAATAAATAGCACACATCATCCCTGATTTTGTTGGTTACTAACCAATACCAGTAGTGAGTTAAACTTGGTTTGATGTCTAATTCTAGAAGAAATAGTACTATTTCTTCTAACTTTCTCCCACGACTTCAACCAATAAATAATCGTAAATATAAAATATAATAATATGAAAACTATATCACTTAAAGATGTTGCAAAAAACAAAGTAGACATAATTGGAGCTGTAGGTGCTTCGAAACAAATACCATTGTCAAAAAATGATGGGGCCCCCGTATATTCATATAGAGTTTTTACACTCGAACCTGGCGGTAACACTCCATTTCATCAGCATAATTATGAGCACATGAATTATGTTATTGAGGGTGAAGGTTTTCTTGTGGACGAAAATGGAGAAAAACATCCAGTTAATAAAGGAGATTTTGCGCTTGTACTTCCAAATGAAAAACATCAGTACTTAAATAAATCAACCGATAATCAGTTTGTTATGATTTGTGGTGTTCCAAATGATTTTGAGTGAGGAAGATATCCCGATCCTAGAACAAATATTTTTCAAAGAAAATTAAACTAAAATGGTGCAGATTTAGCAGTACATTTTAGTGTTTATTAGGTATTACTTTAAGGTGACGACGTTCTACTAGCAAAATTTTTATTCAACATTACTTCGCGACCTTCAATTTGATAGCCGGTAAGTTCACCTTCTTGGTTATATGTTTTAACAGTTGCTGTTTCACTGCCAGTTAATGTATTGAAAACCAACAATCCTCTGTCGATAACTTTAACATAGGTAGGATCTGTCGATTCAGGGCGTTTAGTTCTATTGGATTTAACACCTTGAGCAAATTTTGATATCTGTTTGTTAAAAATCCGAGCCATTAACCCATTACTATTGTCATCACTTGGAGGGTCAGCTATGGCTAATTCGGTATCAAATACTTCAGGGGTAACTTCCGTAATATTTTCTGGTTGAACAATAATCCGGCTGTAGATGTATGAGTCAACTATTTGTTCACTAATTATTTTGCTGTCAATAGGTGAAACCGAAATAATAACACGATTCGTAAGTAGTTCTGTGTCATCAATAGGAACTTGATTATCCAATGGTTGCACAATCTCAGATTGGTGCACAATTGTTAGTTCTCGTTTTTCTACTTCAATTGTTTTTTTACTATTCAACGATAATAAATTACTGGAATTTCGTGAATCTAACTGGCTCAAAGAAGCAAAATCATCCAGCATATTTTGCTCTTGGTTATTAATAAAAAACCATGATGCTAAAAACAATAATATTGCAGCAGCAATGGATGAATACCACGATAGCCCGATGTATGACTTATGTTTTAATGAATCTTTTTTCGAAAAAACCATACTCGAAGGTTGTATTTTCAAATTGCCATGAATCTCAAATTCCTCATTTAGTTCAGGATTTTTTTTAATGAAATCCTTCAATGTAGCTTGGTGCTCCGTACCTAAATCACCTTCATAGTTGGCAACAAAAAACTCCTCGTAATTTTCTTCATTAATATCATTAACTGAAAAAATTGGCTTTTTTTTCAATCCAGCTTTTTCTTCAAAAGTGTTATCATCCGAAACAAGTGTAACTCCATCTAAATCGGATATTTCTTCTTTAATGTCGGGGTTGTTTTCTAAAAATGCAATAAGACAGGCAGTCTCAACGGCATTTAACTTGCCATCAAGATAGTCGATTACGTAACTCTCGTAATTCAGTCTGTTTATGTCTACTTCTTTATTCATTTTTAAACTACAAATTCTGGACTAACAATATATTTTTTTAAAAACACCCTTGCACGATAAATATAAACTTTAACCTGCGATTCTTTAAGGTTTGTAATATTCCCAATTTCCTCATACGAATAACCCTCATAATCCCGAAGCAGTATAACCGATCGTTGAATTTCCGGCAGCTTATCCACAGCCAAATCAAGTATTTCTTTTAAATCGCTATAGTTATTATACGACGATTCCTCCTGCACATACTCCACATTTTCCATCGAAACATTCCTGCTATTTTTTCTAATATGGTCAATCATTGTATGATACGCGGTTGTGAACAAATAAGACTTCCCTTTTGCAGCAGTTACCTCCTTGCGTTTAATCCACATTTTCATAAATGCCTCCTGCACAACATCATGCGAAACATCAGTTTCCCTAAGGTTTTTCAAAATAAACCTATAAACCCCATCCGAAAAGTCGTCAACACAACTATTATATTCACTTATGGTCATTTCCGCGCGTAATTATTCCTCATATACTATATGAGACGCTAAAGGTATACATAAAGTTACAGTTAGATTTATTTATTTTATTTGGGTGGCAGTCGCGCTTTCCGTTTGTAGTTATTTTGTGCCAGTTGTTTTTTTGTAATTAATACATGGGCTTCCTCCGTCAGCCGCTGCTTAATAACAAAAAAGTCAACAGCCACTTCACTAATCTACTACTGCAATCGCTGCCACGGCGGACGCAACACCAAGTCCCTGCCCACAGGCTACCCGTCAAACTTGTGCTAGGTTATATAGTTAACAAATTAATCATTAAGCTTAAGCACAACCAAAAATGCTGATTGTGGAACTTCTACATTACCAACCTGGCGCATACGTTTTTTACCTTTCTTCTGCTTTTCCAGTAGTTTACGTTTACGGGTAATATCGCCACCATAACATTTGGCAGTAACATCTTTACGAACAGCTTTTATTGTTTCGCGGGCAATAATTTTAGATCCAATGGCAGCTTGTATGGCAATGTCGAATTGCTGGCGTGGGATAAGATCTTTTAATTTAACACTAATTCTTCTTCCTAAATCGTAAGCATTATCAACATGGGTTAGTGATGAAAGAGCATCAACCGGCTCACCGTTTAGCAGAATGTCGAGCTTAATTAGTTTTGCAGGTTTGTATCCACTAATATGATAATCGAAGGAAGCGTAACCTTTAGATATACTTTTAAGTCTATCATAAAAATCGAAAACAATTTCGCCAAGAGGCATATCAACTGTTAGTTCAACACGACTTGTTGTGAGGTAAATTTGGTTTTTTAGTTCGCCTCTTTTGTCGAGGCAAAGTTTGATAATTGGTCCAATATAATCGGTACGAGTAATTATCTGAGCTCTAATAAATGGCTCTTCAATGTGATCAATATAATTATGATCGGGTAATCCTGAAGGGTTATGTACTTCAATAATTTCTTTCTTATTCGTAATAACACGGTACGAAACGTTGGGCATTGTTGTGATAACATTCATGTCAAACTCACGCTCAAGTCGCTCCTGGATTATTTCCATGTGAAGCAAACCTAAAAATCCGCATCTAAAACCAAATCCAAGCGCCATTGATGATTCGGGCTCAAAGGTAAGTGATGCATCATTTAACTGAAGTTTTTCCATTGATGCTCTCAGCTCTTCAAATTCTTCAGGGTCAGTGGGGTAAATACCTGCAAATACCATTGGTTTAACATCTTCAAAACCCTCTACTACATTTGTACACGGATTTGCTACGTGAGTTATGGTATCTCCAACTTTAACTTCTTTAGAGGCTTTAATACCAGAAATAATATATCCAACATCACCTGTTCTTAGTATACTACGTGCTTCTTGTTTTAACCTAAGAACTCCTACTTCGTTTGCTTCGTACTCTTTTTCAGTATTAACAAATTTTACTTTATCACCTTTTCTTATTTCGCCATTGAATATTCTAAAATAAGCAACAATACCTCTAAATGAGTTAAAAACTGAATCAAAAATTAATGCCTGCAGAGGTGCTTCAGGATCGCCACTGGGCGAAGGAATTCGATGTATGATTGCATCAAGAATTTTGTCGACACCATAACCTGTTTTGCCACTTGCCTCAATAATGTCTTCATAATCGCAGCCAATCATATCAACAATTTGATCTTTAACCTCATCGGGCATGGCATTATCCAAGTCCATTTTGTTTAGTACGGGTATTATTTCCAAATCATTTTCGATTGCCAAATAAAGGTTAGAAATTGTTTGTGCTTGAATGCCTTGGGTAGCATCAATTATTAATAGAGCACCTTCGCAAGCTGCAATTGATCGCGATACTTCGTAGGAAAAGTCAACATGACCGGGAGTGTCGATAAGATTTAATACGTAATCTTCGTTTTCATGAGTGTAATCCATTTGTATGGCATGACTTTTAATTGTAATGCCGCGCTCACGTTCGATATCCATATCATCGAGTACTTGAGCATGTAAGTCACGTGCCGAAATAGTATCAGTATATTCTAGTAGTCTATCAGCCAAGGTGCTTTTGCCATGGTCGATGTGGGCAATAATGCAAAAATTTCGTATTTCCTTCATATGCTGCAAAAATACGAAGATTTGTTGTTGAAAAATAATATGTTTTTTGGTTTAGTATGATTGGTTTTTAACATAGTGTCTTTTTTTAAGATTGTTGTGCTTTTTATGAGCTCAAGTCCCCCACCACAGTAGCATCCTAAACTTTTTGTTTTTGTTTATTTGTTTATGATTATGACAATAGTTAGTGTAGTTTTTGTTTCTCGCAAAGCTGCGAAGTCGCAAGGGGGTGATTATTAATATGGTAAATATTTAACGTGTGTTTTGCAAGTATCATATTTTCGTGTGTTGTAAAACCTTAACGAACTATTGTTGTGATAAACAAGAGTTTATCTGTTTCAATAAATTAAACAAATAACCAAATTTTATTTTCTTGATATTCAGTTATGTAATTTATGATAGTAAACTTTCGTAGACTAGTGACAAATAATATTTATTGTAAATGCCCGTAGACTATTACCTTAAAACTGCTTTAATTGCGAACTGTAGACTGCCGATTGCCAACAGCCAATAGCTAATCCAAACGCAAACTGTCAACTAACCACTTAACCTGGGTAGCGATTGGAGTGGTAGATTGTTGAAATACTGATGTGATTTTTGTAAGTAAAACGAGGCTGACGAAGGAATACCCGGGATTACTTTACAAAAATACAATCAGTATGAAACAACTACAAATGAAAAGCCTACCTGTATTGCCATTTCGGCAGGCAGATGCAGTGCCGCCCAAAGTAGCATAAAAAGAAAATTTCTAGAAACTTAAATATTATCTACTTTTGCAGTGATGAAAATAGCAGCATTAGTTTCGGGTGGAGTTGATAGTTCGGTGACCATACCACTGTTGAAAGAGCAGGGTTATGACCCACATATTTTTTATATTAAGATTGGGATGGAGGATGAGCAGGCGTTTCTGGATTGCCCGTCGGAGGAGGATATTGAGATTACTACGTGGATTGCGAAAAAATATGATTGCAAATTTGATATTGTTGATTTGCAGGAGGAATATTGGGCTTCGGTGGTGAAATATACGATTGATACTGTTAAAAAAGGGCTTACTCCAAACCCTGATATCATGTGTAATTTGCTAATTAAATTCGGTGCTTTTAATGAAAGGCATGGGCATGAGTTTGACAAAATTGTGACAGGTCATTATGCTTCAAATTATGAGACTAATGAGGGTGTGTTTTTGAGTACTGCTGTTGATAAAGTAAAAGATCAGACATATTTTTTGGCCCAAATAACTTACGAACAACTTAAAAAAACCATGTTCCCAATTGGGCATCTGCCTAAATCAAGAGTTAGAGAAATTGCTACTGAAATGAAATTACCTAGTGCTGGACGTCCTGATAGTCAGGGCATATGTTTTTTGGGTAAGATAAATTATACTGATTTTATTAAAAACCAAATTGGTGAAATGCCAGGAGAAATTAGGGAGCTGGAAACTGGTAAACTACTGGGCGAGCATCTTGGGTTTTGGTTTCATACAATTGGTCAACGACGAGGTTTGAAGTTAAGCGGTGGTCCGTGGTTTGTGGTTAAAAAGGATATTGTTAAAAATATTGTTTATGTATCGAAGGGGTACGACCCTATTTCGAGATACAGTGATAAAATTGCAATTGATGGTATTCAGTTTTTTAATCCTAATCATGATTATTCTACTCTTGATAGGGTGAAATTCAAGATCAGACATCAGCCGGAGTTTAATTCGGGTAGTTTGGTTGTTGATGCAAATGGAAGCAAGATTATTTCTAACACTAAAATTTCAGGGATTGCTCCGGGGCAGTTTGCTGTAATTTATGATGAAGAGGAAAAAACTTGCTTGGGAAGTGCAGTTATTGTTGAGAGACAGTAATACCAATGGAATCACAAATTTCTGCCATGCATAATTTTGTGATTATTTTGCATTAAGTAGGAAAGGTTCCCCAATGGATATAATACTATCTTCTGAAACAACAACGGGCATGTAAATAATTTCTGTTCCCATATTATAAAAATTCACTTTTCCATTGGGTTGAACTATTGCCCACTCGATAGGTTTCCAGCTATTTTCGTTATACACAGCCAAATAGACATATTTTGAAGTGTCTGTTATGTTAATACTTATGCTCTCGGTTTGTAAATATTCATTTGTGACATCTATATAATTGAAGTTTCCTAGAAATGGAGGAGTATGGATTTTTTTATCTTTAATGGTGAATAGGCTAGTGGAATCATATTTAAAGGATCTTCGATAAACTTTTGCTGTTTTGCCTTGCTGATACTGGATTTGATTATTGTCGGAATTGGGCAGTTTGAGTATCTTTTTATCAGGTAAAATAACCGTAGTTGAATAGTAACCCAGAATTGAATCGGAAAAATATGGTGTGTAATCCAATGCTGCAGCAATTCCAATACTTCGTAGTGCTTTCACTTTGTAAATATTTATATCGCGCCAATTTCCACTTTTGGATTTTTCAATTGTTTTAATTGATTGGATATTGGGGGTAATTTCAAGTCTATTGTCGTAGCTAAGTTCGTTATTGATAAGATTGTTAATATGCAAAGCTATTTTTGTGATATCATGTTCTTTATCAGTTATATATTTGTATTTATTGTGTAAGTGGGATGTGTATGGTTCTATCTTTTCGTTGGCAATGCGGTATGGTAGAATATTGTTGTAATATGTATTAATATCATAATCACTTCCCCAAGTTGTATTTTGAAAAATATTTACTGAATTATTTATATGGCTAATCAAAAAAACAGAGCTTACATTATTGATATCCAATAATATTGAATCTGTCTTGTATATTAATTTACCCGAAGTAATTTCAAGGGAGTCAATATATTTTTTAATGGATTGGTAATCTGAGAAATCATTAATATTAATTACTACATCAAGATTATTGGAATCTTTCAAAGTTATTTTTAAACTGTAATTGCTTTCAAGATTTTGAATAAGATAATATGCTGATTGTAATTTGAGTGAATCCTCTTGTTTTTGGAATGCCAGTATTACCTTTAGGAGGTTTGGTTTTTGAATACCAGAGTTATTTAAAGTTTGAATAACTTCGGGTGGAATGCCTGGTTTTTTAGATTTGAGACAACTACTATTTGCTAACGCTAAGAGTACAAGAATAGAAATTATTATGTGCTTTATTGATGGCAAAGGTATCTACAATATGGTGTGCATGGTTTTACTTAAAATTTGTAAAAATGTTACAAGTAATGTGGAATAATGGTAGTAAGGGTGAGAATATGGGGAATAAGAGTAATAGGGGAAATAAGGGTAATATGATTAAATTTCTTTAATGGATTTTTTTGGTAGCCATCCGGTACTTCCATTTTGGATTTTTATCTCAACCCAATTGTCAATACTATCGATAATTTTTACTTTGGTTCCATCGTGAATTACAAAAAGGTCGACAGAGTTTTGGGTAGGTGAACTCTTCACCGTTATTGAAGAAGTAAAAACGATGGCTTCTTTATGCTCAATGTTTAAATAGAATTTTTGAGAAGCTAAAGCAGATGAGGTTATGGTAATAATAAGAATTAATACTCCAACATAGAATGAGAGTTTTCTATTACCCCGCTTTTTAGACATAATAAACAAACCAATTGTAACAATTAGTAGAGAAAATGATATGAGGGCAAAAATTGTCCATGCATCTACACCCATAATATTGTAGAAATAATTCCACCATTGATGATAAAAAAGCTCGGGTACTTTTTCAATTTTATCAACAATCATGCTATTTGCAATATTTAGATTATACTGGATATCCTCGTCATTGGGTAATAATATCTTAGCTTTTTCAAAATATAGTATTGCAGAAGCAATATCATTGTTTTTGTAATAGGCATTGCCCATATTATAATACAGTTCTCCCGATTCAATTCCATCAGTAATAACTATGCTATAAGTATTTAATGCAGAGTCGTAAAGTCCCTCATTGTATGCATTATTTGCTGTAGATATTAAAGAATCGGGGTTAATGGCAAATAGGGTTGCTGTTAACACTTGAAAAGTAAGTATGAGAATATATTTGGTCATTGGTTCTTGATTCTTGTATCTTGATTCTTGTATCTTGATTCTTGTATCTTGATTCTTGTATCCTGGTTCCTTTTTATCTTAATGCTTTTTCGGCCTCAATAATTGCCACAACAGCCTCGTTATAAATATTTTCCATTTTATCGCTTGCGTCACCAGGTGCAAATCGTGCAAATTCAATACTGTTAAGTGTATTGATGAAGTTATCGGTTACACTTTCTTCTACTTTTTTATTTCTAAGAATGTCTGCGACTGTTTCTATGGATAATTCAGATTGTTTTATGCTGAACTTATCAGAAATATAGCCCCAAAGTGCTTTCGCAATTTCATCATAATATGCCTTATCATCACCAGCCTTTTTATATTTTTCAGCTACTTTTAATTTAGATTTAGCAATTTTATTAGCTTTTCTGTTTTTCATTAGTCCCACGTTTGACTTTCTCTTTCTAAGTTGAGCTAACACAATTATTAATATTATCATGATTACAATTGGAAGAGCGAGTAGAATGAAAAACGTATTTGAAAGATATAGAAATTCTCCTTGTTTTTTAAGATTGAAAGGGAGCAATTTAATATGATGGATATCTTTTCCAATAAATCTAATATCTTCTTGTGCTGATGAACTATACGATATTCCAGCAGATGTTACATCACCTTTATTAACGTGTATTTCATAATTTTCGGAAGAAATACTGTGATAGCTTTCGGTCGCAGGATTAAAATAGCTAAGTGTAATTGGTGCTATTTCAAAATCACCTCCATTTCGTGGAATTGCAAGATATTCAAATTTCTTTTTTCCAGAAATTCCGGAAGCATTTGTTTTAATATTACTAGTTATTTTAGGGTCAAAGCTTTCAAAGTCAGAGGGGAATTTTACATCGGGGAGTTCTATTAGCTCTAGATTCCCCTTCCCCGAAAGGGTTAGAGTAAGCGTAAGTGCATCATTTGCTGTTAAGGTTGTTCTATCAATTCTGCTGCTTAGTCTAAAATCACCAACGGCGCCATTAAAGTTTTCGGGCTTTCCCTTTTGCGGAAGCGGAAGCACGTTTATTGTAATGGGGTTTGACTTTATTATTGTGTTAATATTCTTAACATTTCTGTTGAAAAATGGATCATTGAAAAAATCTTCGAATGGATCATAGCCTCTTCTCCTTTTGTTTTGCACTTTTAACTGGACAGTACACTCCATTTCGGTTGGTTCGATAATGAGTTTGCCAGTTTTTTGTGGGAAAATGGCAAACTTATTAATCTCAGCAACTATATATTCTTCGCCATTAATAATCTCGGTTTTTTGTTTGTATTGCTGGTTATCACCAAGTAAACTTTTGGACCAAAATCCCTGAAAAGATGATAATTTTTTAACCATCAAATTTGAGACAGGAACTTTTGTGTAGATTTTATAAGTAAGTATTACCTGTTGACCAATGTATGGCGATTTCCTACTTACAAATGCTTTGATATAAACATCATCGTCTTGCAGTATGCCCGATTCACTAGCTTTTTTCCCAGTACTTGTAGTACCTTGTTGTGCAGCAGCATTTTTAACAACCTTTATTTTAATACTATTGGATTGTATCTGATTTTTATCAACGGTAACTTTTGCTGGACTAACAACAACATCACCTTCTTTAGTTGCTTGAACCACATATGCATATGTCATTGCATAAGTTTGCGACATTTTTCCGTTGGCATACTGAACACTTGAATTTGTTGATGTGCTTGGTCCTGAAAGTACTCGTAAGCTTCCGAAGTTTGGAGACCTAAAATTGTCTGCATCTTGATTTATTTCATACACTACTCTAAAACGTTCGCCAACCTTAACAACTTGCTTAGCAACACCTACAAAACGTATTTGATCGTTAGCCCAACCAAATAATCCTGTGGTAATTATTATTGATAATATTATAATTCGTTTTATCATATTTTATTGATGTTCATTTTAAAGAACATTTGTAATATTTATTTTTTAGAAAGCTACTGCATGTATAACAAAAAATATTCCATGTTAGTATTTGTCAGCTTTCATTAGCCTTAATTTTGCTAATCTGCCAATTAGTCAATTACCAATCAATATCACTTTTTGTGCCTTTTGCAGCCTTAGCTTTTTGTTTTTGAAGTTCTTGTAAAGTTTTTTTCTCGTCATTTTGAAGAGCATCAAGCATACGTTGGGCATCCTGTTTTGAAATTTGTTGAGGTTGCTGTTTTTGCTCATCCTTTTTTTCGTCTCCTTTATCCTGATCTTTTTTATCTTGGTCTTTCTTATCGTTTTCCTGATCCTTATTATCTTGGTCTTTTTTGTCGTCTCCTTTATTTTGATCTTTTTTATCCTGATCTTTTTTGTCTTCTTTATCCTTGTTGTCCTGATCCTGATTTTGATCTTGATTCTGCTTCTCCTGCTGTTGTTGCTCGCTTAGTTTCTTTCGTGCATATTCAAGATTATATTTTGCATTAATATCATTAGGATTTAATCTTAAGGAGTTTTTATAAGCTTCAATACTCTCTTTGAATTTGTTTTCTTTCATAAAAGTATTACCAAGATTATAGTAGGCAGCAGCTTTTTGGCTGGCATCAGTTGATCGCTCAATAACCTCGGTAAAAAGTTTATTAGATTCTTCGTAATTTTCTTGTTCATACATTGCGTCTCCCAGATTAAAAGTGCCTTTTTCATAACCTGGCTTTTCCATTAATGCTTTACGGTATTCTTTTTCGGCATTCTGGAAGTTGCCATCTTCATAATCGTTGTTGCCTTGACGTACGCGTTTTTTTTCCTTTTGTGCATGAGCTGAGCCTGCGCCAAAAGCAAAAATCAGAAATATTATAATAATTCGCATAGCTATATTCTTATTTCCCAAAAAAATCAAATTTCTTAGCCCATCTTGTTTTCCTATCAGCAACTAATAATTCAATTATTAATAAAATTACTGCAATTCCAATGAAAATTTGAAATCTATCTTCATAATCAGTAAACTGCCTTGTTTCAATTTCTTTCTTGTCGATGGCATTAATATCATCAAAAATTCTTTTTAATCCGGTACTTGCATTATTTGCCCGTGCATATGCGCCACCACCAGCAGCTGCAATTTGTCGCAGCATATCTTCGTTGAGCTTTGTAATAACAGTTGTATTTTGTTTGTCTTTTTTAAAACCTGTTTGAACACCATAACTATTATAAAGAGGAATTGGAGCTCCTTCGGGCAATCCCATGCCAATGGTAAATACATGAATACCTAGCTCATTTGCATAAGTGGCAGCTTGTATTGCATCATCCTCATGATTTTCTCCATCAGTAATTACAATAATTGCTTTGTTATGTTCTGTTTCACCAAAGCTAAGTGCAGCCATATCAATGGCTTCTCCAATGGCAGTTCCTTGTGTTGGGACTATTTTAGTGTCAACGGCAGATAAAAAAAGTTTTGCTGCTGAATAGTCTGTTGTTAAAGGTAATTGTTTGTATGCATTTCCTGCAAAAATAATTATACCTACCCGGTCTCCCTGAAGTTTGTCAATTAATGTTGATATGGCAAGCTTTGATCTTTCGAGGCGGTTTGGTTTTATATCTTCTGCAAGCATAGAGGTAGAAACATCTAAAACAAGATAGAGATCAATACCTTCACGTTTTACGTTTTCAAGTTTTGAGCCTATTTGCGGATCTACAATACCCACAATTAAAAAAGCAGTTGCCATTAGAACCAATAAAAACTTAAGAACTGGTTTTGACGAAGATGCTTCCGGCATAAGCAATGAAATGACAGTTGTATCACCAAATCGGCTTTTAGCTTTTTTTAACCACATCCTGTAAAGCCAAAATAGTATGGCAAAAACTAGCAGGATTGCCAGAAGTAAGAAGTATTCAGTATGTGCAAACTTTATCATTTATTATTGACTATTTTTTATTTATTATTGATAATTATCTATTTATTATTTTTCAATTATTTAAGGGAACTTCTTAAATACCAGATATTTTAAGAAAATTTCCAATGTGAAGAAAAGCAATGCAAGTAAAGCTAACGGTAAAAATGATTCATGCTTTTTCCTAAATTCCTGAACATCAATTTTTGATTTTTCCAGATTATCAATTTCTTTATATATTTCTTTTAGTTTTTTATTGTTGTCGGCTCTAAAATATCTACCACCAGTCATGCCTGCAATTTTCTGTAGCAATTCCTCATCAATCTGCACCTTCATTTGCTGCATTTGAATTCCGTAAGGAGTTTGAACGGGATATGGTGCTGTACCCTGCGATCCAATGCCAATTGTATAGACTCTAATTCCAAACATCTCAGCCATTTCAGCAGCAGAAATTGGGTCTACCGAACCCGAGTTATTAACTCCATCAGTAATTAAGATAATAACTTTTGATATGGCCTCTGAATCTTTTAATCGGCTTACTGAGGTTGCTAGTCCATCTCCAATTGCAGTACCATCTTCAATCATTCCACTTTGTACTTCAACAAAAATATTTGCAATCATTGTATGGTCAGTGGTGAGTGGTACCTGTGTAAAAGCTTCTCCACTAAAAATAACTAGTCCAACCCTGTCATTTGGTCGGCGTGCTATGAATTCCGCAGCAACTTCCTTTGCAGCTTCAAGTCTATCGGGTTTAAAATCACGCGCCAGCATACTACCCGAAACATCAATTGTCATAACAATATCAATTCCTTCTATATTGATATTTTGCTTTGTTGATATTGATTGTGGCCGAGCCAGAGCAACGATAAGTAGTGCAATGGCAATCATCCGAAGTGCGAACAGACTATGAATTAACCATGTTTTTGGACTGGTTTTCATATCGTTAAAAACCTGTAGCCCTGAAAATCTAAGATCAGCGGTAACCGTTTTGTTTTTAAACCAATACCAAATTATTAGTAATGGAATTACTAAAAGCAAGTATAAATATTCTGGGTTTGCCCAATTATCAATATTCATCATTTACTGGCTATCTTTATTGTTAGTATTCTCAATTTGTGTTGGCTCTGCAATCTGTTTTGTTTCATTAACAAAATCAACACAATGTGTAAGGCCTAAATCATTTTCCAAAGCTGTTGGAACTGCTTTTGCAAACTTCACCATATCCGATAAGTGCATTACGCCTTCCAATTTACCCATGGCATCTTTGTTTATTTCAAATTCCCGAAGCTTGGTAATAATCTCATAACTCGTCATTTCGGGTGCGTCAAAATGGTATCTATTTACCAAATATTCTCTAACAATATCTGTTAATTCAGAGTAGTATTTTTTAAGTCGACCTGATTGCCAAACTTTAGTCAGCCTTAATTCTTCAAGTTTGGTTATTGCTACAATATGTGGAGGCAATACTGGCTTTGGTTTACGTTTAAATATTGGCTGTTTTTTCTTTCTTTTTATCAGATAAAAAATCAATAGTCCTATTAAAATAACAGCGGCAGTGGTAACCACAATCCAAGGTAATAGTTCTTGAAAAGTGTAAGGCTCCTTAATTGGTCCGGCCAAGGGTTTAAATGCTTGTGATGTATCAACTTCAGGTACATATACTTGTAAAAAGAGTAAGCCTGTTAATGTTGAATAAATATTGCTATCGTTAATATGTTTGAATTGAAAAACAGTTGGCGATATTTCGAAATATCCTGAATCAAAAGAAGTTAGTATAAATTGTTGACGAAGAGATATATCCGAATCGGTGTAAGTAGTATCTACATTGGTTCTTTGAAGAATCTCAATATTTGAGGTTAGAGTATCACCAATCATCGGCCAACCAACTAACATGTCGTAGGGAATAGTTATACCTAGCTCATATTTAACCTGACCGCCTATGGTAATTGCATTTGTATCGAGTGACGACCACGCGGTTATATCCTGTGCTTTTACCTGACTCACAATCAAGAGAGACATGATAAATATTGATATTGATTTAAAAATTTTCATTCTATTTTAAAAATTATCTTCTAGCCTCACGTTTTTTAAACAGGTTCATAAGTGGCTTTACGTAATCCTCACCTGTGTACACTTTTGCCATGTCAACGCCAAAGCGAGCAAAAGTTTTATCTAGTTGAGCTGCTTTTTCAAAAGTACGTTTGGCATATAGTTTTCTAACCTTCGAACTTGAGGTGTCTATCCATTTTGTAATACCAGTTTCGGCATCCAACATGCGAACCATACCAACATTGGGTATTTCTTTTTCGCGTTTATCGGTTACCCGGATGGCAATTAGATCGTGTTTGTAATTGGCAATTTGAATGGCTTTGTCGAAACCCTCATCCATAAAGTCGGAAATAATAAAAGCTGTTGATTTCTTTTTAATTGCATTTGTTAGATATCGTAAAGCTTCGGCTACATTTGTTCCATTATTTTCAGATTTGAAGTCAATTAACTCCCTGATAATTCTCAATATATGAGATGTTCCCTTTTTAGGGGGAATAAATTTTTCGATGATATCACTAAAAAATATTACTCCAACTTTATCATTATTTTGGATTGCAGAAAAGGAAAGTACAGCAGCAATTTCGGTAACAATATCTTGCTTTAACTGCCCTTGTGTACCAAAGTTATTTGAGCCAGAAACATCAATTAGTAGCATTACAGTTAGCTCACGTTCTTCTTCAAATATTTTAATAAAAGGATGGTTAAATCTGGCAGTAACATTCCAGTCGATATTCCTAATGTCATCACCAAATTGGTATTCACGAACTTCGCTAAAAGCCATTCCTCTTCCTTTGAATACACTATGGTATTCACCTGAAAATATCTGATTTGACAATCCTCTTGTCTTTATCTCAATTTTCCTGACTTTCTTGAAGATATCTTGTGCTTCCATTTATGAGTTGAAAGTTTGTAAAGTTTATAAAGTTAAAAAGTTTGTAAAGTAGAAAGTTATAAAGTAGAAAGTGTGGTTTACAGCTTTATAATTAAAATATGCAACCTTTACTAAGGTACTTCTACAGAGTTTAATATTTCATTGATAATATCCTCACTAGTAATATTCTCAGCTTCGGCTTCGTAGGTTAATCCAATTCGATGGCGCATAACATCATGTGCAATGGCACGTATATCTTCGGGAATTACATAGCCACGGCGACGTAGGAATGCAAGTGCTTTTGCAGCAAGAGCTAGGTTTATACTTGCTCTTGGGGATGCACCATATTGGATCATTCCGGCGAAACTACTTAATTTATAATCGCTTGGATATCGAGATGCAAAAACGATATCGGTTATGTAATTTTCAATTTTTTCGTCAAGATATATTTCACGTACAATTGCGCGAGCTTTGAGGATATCACCAGTATTTAATATGGTATTTGTTTTGGACTGTGTGTTGGTAATATTTTGGCGTAGTATAATTTTTTCCTCTTCTTTTGTTGGATAGTTTATTACAACTTTGAGCATAAAACGATCGACCTGAGCTTCGGGTAGTGGATAAGTTCCTTCTTGTTCGATGGGATTTTGTGTGGCCATTACTAAAAATGGTTCTTCTAGTTTATATGTAGTATCACCTATGGTAACCTGACGTTCCTGCATGGCTTCGAGCAATGCGCTTTGTACTTTTGCAGGTGCACGGTTTATTTCGTCAGCAAGTATAAAATTAGCAAATATTGGGCCTTTTTTAATGATAAATTCTTCATTTTTTTGGCTGTATATTAGTGTGCCAATTAAATCGGCAGGGAGTAAATCAGGAGTAAATTGAATACGACTAAATTTTGCATCAATAATGTTTGCTAGTGATGTAATGGCAAGGGTTTTAGCCAAGCCGGGTACGCCTTCAAGCAGGATATGTCCGTTAGCAAGTAAACCAATCATAAGCCTTTCGGTCATGTGTTTTTGCCCTATAATCACCTTGTTCATTTCGAGGTGAATTAGGTCGGTAAATTGGCTTTCTCGTTGAATTCTTTCGTTAAGTTCTCTAATATCTGTTTCTAACATACTTGATTTTTTATGTATAATGCAAAATTACAAATTTGATTTGTTAGTTGTTGTTAATATTTGTTAAAGTGGGTTGTTTAATGGTACAATGATTTAATGTTGTAATGGTATAATGCTATAATGATATTGTAATTGGAACGTGTATTGCGGCAATGATTGTAGTGGTAGATTGTTGAATTAGCTGCCATTATTTTGTTAACAGGCGGATGCTGACCTAGGAAGCACACGTACTGTTTTTACAAAATATGGATAGATAAAAAACAACTACAAACGGAAAGCATGCTTGGCCGCCCCGAAAAAAAAGAAAACTCTATCTGAAAGCTGCCATTAGCAACTCCAAATCTTGTGAAGGGATATTAAACATGCTGCCAATATAATTATTTGTGAGGATACCATTGTAGATGTAAACTCCTTTGCGGAAAAATGCATCTTGCTTAAGCATACGCTCGGTGCCGCCATGCTCAGAAATTTGCAACAGCATGGGAGTGAGAATGTTGCTTAATGAATATGAGGCGGTATTTGGGACGCATGACGCAATATTTGGGACGCAATAATGGGTAACGCCATGTGCTTTGTACACAGGATTGTTGTGCGATGTGACTCTCGAAGTTTCGAAACATCCACCTTGATCGATGCTCACGTCGATAATCACAGAACCGGGTTCCATATTGCCAACCATTTCTTGGGTTATGAGGCAAGGTGTAATACCATTTGATGTGAACTTTGCCGAAATAACAACATCAGCTTGTTTTAGCGCGGTTTTTAGCGCTGCTGAGTGTAGTGTGGATGTGGGAATGCTTTGACCAATATTGTTTTGAATACTACGTAATTTGTAAATGGAGTTGTCGAATATTTTAACTGATGCTCCCATGCCAAGTGCAGTGCGTGTGGCATGCTCAGCAACTGAGCCAGAGCCAATTATAACCACATTTGCGGGACTGATACCGGGAACTCCGCCAAGCAGTTTACCCTTGCCAAAATTAGTACTCATGAGGTATTGTGCTGCAATTAATACGGATGTATTTCCAACAATTTCGCTAATTGATTTCATTACAGGAAGCGCTCCCGATTTGTCGTGAATATATTCGTAAGCAATTGCAATTGATTTTTTGGATATGAGTTTGGTGAAGAAACTTTTGGTGGAATTTGGTAAAAATAGTGATGAGAATAGCACTTTGTGCTTGCCAATCATTTCAAGTTCTTCTTCCAAAGGTGGTGCAACTTTTAATATAATATCGCTTTGGTATGCTTCGGATGCTGAGCTAACAATATTGGCACCTGCAGCAGCAAATTGTTTGTTACTGAATTTTGCACCATCACCTGCTCCTTCTTGAATTATTACCTTGTTGCCACTGTCGACTAGTAGTTTAACAGCTTCGGGTATAATGGAAATGCGGTTTTCGTTTGATGATAATTCTTTTGGTACACCAATTATAATTTGATTTTTTTTATGAGCATATTCTAACGTCTCTTCCTGAGGCATTAACTGCTCCAAATTGGCTAGTTTAATAAAACCTTTACTTTCGTCGTTCATCTTATTGAATAACTAATTACCCGTTTACCGTCACCTTTTTCTTCAATCGATATGTATACGTAGGAATCAGGTAAAAGTTCCGAAACTAATTCGGGCCATTCAATAAAACAGTAATTATCGCTATAAAAATACTCCTCGTAACCAATGTCAAATACTTCGTCTATTTTTTTTATCCTGTAAAAATCAAAATGATAAACAGGATTGGAGTCTCGGTCGCTGTATTCGTTTATAAGTGCGAATGTTGGACTTGTTACTACTTCTTCCACACCCAACTCTTTGCAAAATGCTTTAATTAGTGTTGTTTTGCCAGCTCCCATTGTTCCATAAAAAGCAAATACGTTTAGGTTTTGTATATCGTTCAATATTGTGCTGGCAATATTTGGTAAGTCAGTTAAATTTGAAGCAGTAAGTTGTTTCATATATTATATGTTTCTAGCTATGGCGCGAAGATACAAAGTAACTTTGTATAGGTACTTTAATGTAATAACAATACTTCACTGAGTTTTATTTCTCGCAAAGGTGCCAAGTCACAAAGGTCTAGTTATTAAAACTTAATAAAATACAGGTGTTTTTACAAGTAATTGGGTATAAAGTAGATGCAAGACATATATGGACTATTATTCATGAAAACTCTATAATATTATGTTACTAATCAGGGTGCTGAAATACTGGGTTTATCAGTTAGTTTGCAAAAATATTTTTGCTTTGTGTTCCCTTTGTGTATTCCTTAGTGCTACTTAGTGGTTGAATTTTTACCGCAAAGGCACACAAAGTACATCACAAAGCACACAAAGACAAATTATAAACCCAATATCTGTACATTCAATTTCTTTTTGTTCTTCTATTTTAATACTGATTAGTAACAACTATCATTAGTTGTTTACTTTTTTGAAGTAAGCGTAATTATTGGTATCAAAACTTCTTCCATGGAAATTCCACCATGTTGGAAAGTATCTCGATAGTAATTTGCATAGTAATTAAAATTGTTGGGGTATGCAAAAAAGTCGGTGCCGCGTGTAAATACCCATCTTGTACTTACATTTAATTTTGGCAAATAATATTCTTCTGGATTTGCAATCTCGAATACATCTTTAGCCTTATAATTAAGACTTCTTCCATACTTGTATCTCAAATTTGTATTTACACTTTTGTCGCCCACAATTTTAACCGGATCGTTAACTTTTACTGACCCATGGTCGGTGGTGATTAGCACAGTTACATCTTTGGATGCAAGATATTTTATTATATCAAATAATGAAGAATGCTCGAACCAAGATAGCATTAACGACCGATAGGCAGCCTCATCGTCAGCTAATTCGCGAATTATTTCCATTTCGGTGCGTGCGTGCGACAGCATATCAACAAAATTGTATACGATTACATTAAAATCGGTTGTCATTAAATTTGAGATATTTTCAAACAATTTACGACCTGCATTTAGGTTTAGTATTTTATTGTATGACAGGGATGTTTTGCGCCCGTAACGTTTAAATTGTTCCTGTAACAATTCAAATTCATATTTGTTTTTTGTGCCTTCTTCATTTTCATCAACCCAATATTGTCGGTAGTGCTTTCGTATTTCATTAGGCATTAGTCCCGAAAAAATAGAGTTACGAGCATATTGTGTTGTTGTTGGAAGTATGCTGTAAAAAATCCTGTCATCTTCAACTCTAAAATAATGCTCAATTAGTGGCTGAATAGTTTTCCATTGATCATACCTTAGGTTATCAATTAGAAGCATGAATACTTTCTTTCCTTTATCTAGTAAAGGAAATACTGTCTCCTTAACTAATGTGTGAGAAAGTAACGGTTTTTCTTCGCCAGTACCATCTAACCAGTCTTTGTAATTATTTTCGTAGAACCTTGCAAAAGAGTTGTTTGCATCTTGTTTTTGCATATTCAATACTTCAACAATCCCTTTGTCATCACTTTTTTCTAAATCAGATTCATATCTTATCAAATCTTTATAAACATCAATCCATTCATTGGAATCTAATCTGTCGCTAATACGCATGCCTAGCTCACGAAACTGTTGTTGATAAGTCATTGTAGCTTTTTCGCCTGCAAGCTTTCTGTTATCCAGATTTCGTTTTAACGATAATAATATTTGACTTGGTTTAACGGGTTTTATCAGATAGTCAGCAATATTAGAGCCAATAGCATCTTCCATAATTGATTCTTCTTCACTTTTGGTAATCATCACTACCGGAAGATTTGCCGAATGTTTTTTAATTATCTCAAGAGCTTCAATACCGCTCATCCCTGGCATTTGTTCATCTAAAAATACTATGTCATAATGATTTTCCTTAACCATATCAACAGCTTCGTTGCCACTTACAACAGCATCAACATTGTACCCTTTACCTTCAAGATACATAATATGTGGTTTTAACATCTCAATCTCATCATCTGCCCACAATATTCTTATATTACCCATATTCTAGTTTTTATTTTAAATCAGTTATTTTTGCGTTTTATATTAAAGTAATTCACCAAAAGAATCTAGATATTAAGTTTTGATGGTGAGTTAGTGTTACCTAAGACTATAATGAAAAACAGCTTCATTTATTGTGCTTGCATAAATAACTTGAACAAAATTAACATAATTTATGAGGGATATAAAAGCGAATAAGCGAAAAATATTTAATGATCCTGTTTATGGATTTGTAACCGTACCCAACGAGTTAATATTTGATATTATTGAGCACCCGTATTTTCAGCGACTCAGAAGAATAAAGCAGTTGGGTTTAACTCACCTTGTATACCCAGGAGCTTTGCATACGCGTTTTCAGCACTCACTTGGTGCAATGCATTTAATGGAAAGGGCAATAAATGAACTCCGATTTAAAGGTCATGAAATAGCCGATGATGAAGCAGAAGGTGCACTAATAGCAATTTTATTACACGATATTGGTCATGGTCCCTATTCCCATGCTTTGGAACATTCAATTGTAGATGGTGTTAGTCATGAGAGGATTTCCAGCATATTTATGGATCGTTTAAATAAGTGTTTTGACGGACAGCTTGATCTTGCCATAAGTATTTTTAATGACGATTATAGAAAGAAATATTTGCACAAACTGGTTTCAGGTCAGTTTGATATGGATAGACTTGATTATCTTAAACGAGATAGTTTTTTCACCGGAGTATCTGAAGGAATTGTTAATTATGAGCGATTATTAAGTATGATTAATGTAGTTGATGATGAGCTTGTTATTGAAGCAAAGGGTATTTATTCGGTTGAAAAATTTATTACTGCCCGCAGATTAATGTACTGGCAAGTATATCTTCATAAAACGGTACTGGTTGCCGAATATACAATAATGAACGTGCTAAAAAGGGCAAAGCAACTGAGGTTAGAAGGAGTTGAATTATTTGCAACACCTGCTTTTGATTTCTTTTTGAGTAATAAAATTACACTAAATGAATTTGAAAATAATGATAAGGTAATTGAAAAATTTTCACGTCTTGATGATTATGACATATTTACATCCATGAAGGTTTGGGTAACACACCCTGATGAAATTCTTTCAGCACTAAGCAGTAGTATTATTAATCGTAGATTATTTAAGATTGAAATGCAGAATGAGCCATTTGACAATAAGGTTATTGACGATATTAGAAATAGCACAAGAGTGAGACTTAACCTTAATAAAGAGGATGTTGATTATTTTGTAATTAATGATAAAACTTCAAATTTTACTTATAAGATAGGGACTGACAAAATTGGGATTTTTCATAAAAATGGAGAAGTGGTTGATATTGCCGAGGCATCTGATCAATTGAATATTTCAACATTATCGGTGCCTACTACAAAGCATTTTGTATGTTATCCTAAATAATGTATAACTACTTAAACTCAAAAAATTAGAAGTTACAGATTTACGTAAATGAAACTTGCCATATTAACATCTGCCGAAATGCCAAACCTCCTTCCGTATGATATGGATGTGATTGAACTACTAAAAATTAAAGGAGTTGAATCTACGATAATTGTGTGGGATGAAATTATCAAAACTAGACCAACAGAATTACAAAAGTACGATGCAATATTGATTCGTACAATTTGGGACTATTTTTTAAAATACGATGAATACTTAGAGCTGCTAAATCTTCTTGAAGCATCAAATGTTCCGGTTTTTAACCCTATTGAAATATTGAGGTGGAATGCAAATAAAAAGTACCTAAGTGAATTGCAAAATGAAGGCTTTGATATAATTCCAACCATATTTAACCTAAATAGTGATAAAGACAGTTTTGCAACAGCAATATCTAAAGGCTGGAAAAAAATGGTACTTAAGCCTGTAATATCTGGTAACTCATATCATACGTTTGTTGTTGATAGCGATGATGAGACTAAGTTTAATCAGCTGATTGACAAGCATTATATCGACAGGCCGTTTATGCTACAGGAGTTTATTCCAGAAATTTCAAATGGAGAAATATCAACCATATATTTTTCCAATGGCTATTCCTACTCAGTAACTAAAGTTCCGCCAGTGGGGGAGTATCGTGTACAATTCGACTATGGGGGTGTTTATCATTTTGGTGATGTTGACCCAACAATTAAAAAGATATGTGATAGGATTGCAAGCCGTTTTGAAACCAAGTTGCTATATCAACGTGTTGATGGCGTATGGCGCGATGGAAAATTCCTAATTATGGAAGTTGAGTTAATTGAACCCGATATTTATCTTAACTTAAGTAATCAAGCTAAAAACCAATGGGTTGATAGTTTGGCTAACATGCTTAATATGGATTAATACCAACTAAACATTAAAATGTGCTGTTATATCTTCACCTTTTTAGTTTAACCTTCTTTGAAAAATGTTTCCGTATCTGTGGGTATGCAAATATTTTTCAAATTCGCTAAAACAAAAAATCTATTGATTTAAAAAGCGCATTCTAAAATTTAATTGGTCTAATAAAAAAAGGGAGAAACTACTATTAGCCTCTCCCTTTTAACATTACTTATTCGTAATTAGTTTCCCTTAGAAAACTCCATATGTTTTTACTGTAGTGTATAAAAATCGTCAAGGTCGAGATGACTGATTACTAAATCAAGTTCAGCAAAGAGATTGACGATTTCTTAAAGCCACTAATTAAATGTTATTCACATTCCTTTTAATATAATCATTAAGTTCCTTACCAACAAGTAAGTTTTTAGCCAAACGAGCCAAATCATAAACTTGTTTAACAATACTATTTTGTTTGTCGGTGTCTTTTTCGTCCATTATCTTAGCAATAAGTGGATTGTTTGTATTAACAATCATCTCAAATGATTCTGGTAGGTTACCCATTCCCATCATCATTCCGCCACCACCACCAAGTTTCTCCATATCTTTCATGCGTCGCATAAATTCATTCTGAGTAATGGTTACAGGCATATCGCTTTCGCTAAGATTCTCAAAAATAACATTAAATTTTTCTTTATTAATGTTACGTTCAATAACCTCTTTTAGAGTCTCCTTTTGCTTGTCGTCAAGTTTTGAAGGAGCCTCATCTTTTTGAGTAATAAGTTTATCAATTGTATTTGAGTCAACACGAGCAAAAGTTGAATCTTTAAATTTTTGCTCAAGGTTATTAATCAAGTGGCTATCAAGTACACCATCCATTAGCAATACATCATAACCACGTTCGGTTGCAGTTTCAATGTATGAGTATTGTTCCTCTTTGTTTGTGGCATAAAGGTAAACCAGTTTGTTATCTTTATCTTTCTGAGTCTTCTCAATATGTTTTTGATATTCATCAAAAGTGAAATATTTACCTTCAACGTTTTTAAGTAGTGCAAATTTCTCAGCTTTCTCATAAAATTTATCTTCAGAAATCATTCCGTAAGCAATGAATATTTTTATATCATCCCATTTGCTCTCGAAAGTAGGTCGATCTTTTTTAAACAGTTCGGCAAGTTTGTCAGCAACTTTACGCATGATATAACTTGAAATCTTTTTAACATTTCCATCACTCTGTAAATATGAGCGACTAACGTTAAGAGGAATATCTGGCGAATCAATTACACCATGTAATAATGTCAAAAAATCAGGAACAATACCTTCAACCGAATCAGTAACAAATACCTGATTACTATATAGTTGAATTTTGTTTTTCTGCATTTCAAAATCCCTTTTAACCTTTGGGAAATATAGAATTCCAGTCAGGTTAAACGGATAATCAACATTTAAGTGAATATGAAATAATGGTTCTTCAAATGAGTAAGGGTAAAGTTCACGATAGAATTTTTTGTAATCCTCATCTTTTAAATCGCCTGGCTTTCTTTTCCATAAAGGGTTGGTATCATTAATGATTTTTGGTTTTTCAACCTCTTTCATTTCCTGATTTCCATCTTTATCTTTTTTACCTTCAATGGGCTCCTGAATTTTTTCCATCCCAAATTGAATTGGAACAGGTAGAAATTTACAGTATTTGCTTAGAAGCTCATTTATTTTGTGATCCTCTAAAAACTCAATATTTTCATCATCAATATGAAGAATAACTTCGGTACCGCGATCATCTTTCTCAATTTCTTCCAGCGAGTAATTTGGGCTGCCATCACATTCCCATTTAACTGCCTTGGTACTGCCACCTTTTTTGTAAGTTTTGGTTTTAATTTCTACCATTTCACTTACCATAAACGATGAATAAAATCCTAAACCAAAATGACCAATAATATTGTTTTGTTCAGCCTCGCTTTTGGTTTTAAATTTTTTCACAAACTCCTCGGCGCTGGAAAAAGCAATTTGGTTTATATACTTTTTAACTTCGTCACCTGTCATTCCCAAGCCACGGTCGCGGATGGTAATTGTTTTTTTCTTTTTATCAACTTCAACATGAATTGTAAGATCTCCCAATTCGCCAGTAAATTTACCAAGCGAAGCAAGCGTCTTTAACTTTTGCGTAGCATCAGTTGCATTTGAAATAAGCTCACGTAAAAATATTTCATGATCCGAATAAAGGAATTTTTTTATAATTGGAAAAATATCCTCTGTTTTAATATCTATTTTGCCTTTTTGTACAGTCATTTTAATAGTTTTTGTTTGGTTGTGCAAATATCAAAGCATGTGCCATTGACCGTAAGGTGACAAATTGTCAATTTAATCGTTGCAATTGCTATATGGTTATTGTAGCATTGGTTATTTGATTATATGTTTAATTGGTTATTGTCTCATTTAAGCATTTCAGTATTGTCCATTTGATTATTGAGCCATAAGTATCATTTAATTTTTTAGGGCGGCTAACGCGCTTTCCGTTTGTAGTTGTTTCATATCTGTTGTATTTTTGTAGTCAGTACGGTGGCTCCGTTCCTCCGCCTACGCCAGTCAACAAAAATTACAACGCTATTTCAACAATCTACCACTCCAATCACTGCCGCTCACGTTCCCAAAAAATTCTTATATTAAAAATAAACACATAATCCCTTGTACCTATTCCCCATACTTCCCTATTCCCAATATTACCCATATTTCCATTACACTCTATTACCCTTATTCCCAATATTTCCCATATTCCCATTAACAATTCACCATTAACAGCTAACCATTAACCATTATTTACTACTTTTGAAGCTTAATTTAAAATACAAAATCCATTAGATAATAAAATCATGTACGGTAAAATTAAAGACCATCTCGCCAAAGAGATAAGTGACATCCGCGAAGCTGGATTGTATAAAGCTGAAAGAATTATTGTAAGTCCACAAGCTGCTGAAATTCAGCTTGAATCAGGACAAAAAGTACTTAACTTTTGTGCAAATAATTACTTAGGATTATCAAATCATCCCGAGTTAATTAAAGCTGCCAAAGAAGGTTTAGACAGTCATGGCTACGGTATGTCATCGGTAAGATTTATTTGTGGAACAACAGATTTACACAAAACTCTTGAGAAAAAAATCGCCGACTTTTTTGGTACAGAAGACACCATACTTTATGCTGCTGCATTTGATGCCAACGGTGGAGTTTTCGAACCATTACTAACAGCCGAAGACGCAATTATTAGCGACAGCCTAAATCATGCCTCTATTATTGATGGAGTACGTCTTTGCAAAGCCCAAAGATATCGTTATGCAAATGCCGACATGGCCGAATTGGAGAAAGTACTAATACAATCACAAGATCAAAGATTCAGAATTATTGTTACCGATGGAGTATTTTCAATGGATGGAAATACAGCTCCAATTGATAAAATAGTTAAACTAGCCGAAAAATATGATGCAATGGTTATGGTTGACGAATGTCATTCAGCCGGTGTTGTTGGCAAAACAGGTAGAGGCGTTAGTGAGCACTTTAACATTATTGGTCAGCTGGATATTATTACCGGAACTTTAGGAAAAGCTTTTGGTGGTGCTGTTGGTGGTTTTACAACCGGCAAAAAAGAAATTATTGAAATCCTACGTCAACGTTCACGTCCGTATTTGTTTTCAAACTCCTTGCCTCCTTTGGTTGTTAACGCCGGAATTCGTATGTACGACATGATGAGTGAAACCAACGAACTTCAAGATAAACTTCATGAAAATACCGACCATTTTGTTAAAAAGATGATTGATGCCGGTTTCGACATTAAACCTACACAATCAGCAATTTGCGCTGTAATGCTTTATGATGCAAAATTGTCGCAAGATATGGCTGCCAAATTACTCGAAGAAGGAATTTACGTAATTGGATTTTATTTCCCTGTTGTTCCAAAAGGAGAAGCCAGAATCAGGGTTCAGCTTTCTGCAGGACATGATCGTGCACATCTTGACAAAGCAATAGCCGCATTTACTAAAGTTGGTAAAAAATTAGGTGTAATTTAGTTGTTATTTGTTAATAGTTATTGGTGATTTGTTTTACTATTCACTAATCACCAGTAACTTTTCAACTTTCTAACTTTTCAACTTTCTAACTTTCTAACTTTCTAACTTTCAAACTTTCAAACTAAATGATATTCGGCATAGGAACTGACATAATAGAAGTAGCTCGCATGGAAAAGCATCTTAAAAAAAATGATGCTCTAATGCAAAAACTATACACCAAAGCCGAGCAAAAATACTGCGACAAGGGTAAAGTTACAAAATATCAATGTTTTGCAGCAAGGTTTGCAGCCAAAGAAGCCTTCTTCAAGGCACTTGGAACCGGTTATCGTTATGGTATGGCATTTCATGAAATTGAAGTACTAAACGATGAACTTGGAAAACCATATGTAGTTCCCCATGGCAAAGTTAAAGAGTATCTAGTTGAACAGAAAATAGTTAGCACTCACCTTTCCATTTCACATGTAAAAGAGATGGCTAACGCTTTTGTGGTGTTGGAAAAATAGAATCATAGGATTGTTCTAATCGAAAAAATATGAAGCAGAAAACCTTTGTGTTACTTCGTGATGTGCTTTGTGCAACTTTGTGGTAAAATTACCTAACTTACCCAGCAAAAGTTTGAAACAAAGCCAAAGCGCAGGGACTTGTGCTTAATTAAATCTACATATCCTTTAAGAAAAGCTTTGAATTCTTATCCAAACTATCTTTTACACTCATGAATTCAATTCCCGTTTCCTTCTTAATTTTGCTATTCGAATAATTATATAACTGACAAGCTGTCTCGGCCGTTTCGCGTGTTATGGCTGATTTCTTACCAGTTATCAAACCTTTAAACCAAAGCAACCTCCACCCTACTCCACTTAAAAAAGTACCAGCCTTATATATGGGAGAAGCAACATTTAACGAAGCCGCCATCCAGGTAAAAAACTGTTTGTAGGTAATATTTTCAGAATTAACAATAAACCTTTCGCCTTCAAGCTCGCTTTTCATAAGCAACATCATCGAAGTTACCACATCCTCAACATCAACAAAACCATTTGAGCCAATTGAGTAGAATTTTAATCCTTCATACATTGTACTAAAAAGCTTAGAACTTCCTGTATTCCAATCACCCGGGCCTAGTATTATTGATGGGTTTATTATAACAGCATTCAATCCTTCGGCAATACCACGCCATACCTCCATTTCAGCATGATACTTACTAGTTGAATAAACCGAAGTCTTTTTTGAATTCCAATGCGTATCTTCCGTTACAATACCGTCACTTTCAGC